>NZ_CBCRXM010000006.1:0-177206 GCF_965137005.1 Sphingomonas antarctica
GGCGGGGGAGGCGGCGGCGGAGGTGCAGCCGGCTCACCGAAGTTGTAGATGAAGCTGCCCAGGATCGAGTGCGACCGGAAGCGCGTACGCCACGGCTGACCCAACGCGCCGACGAGGTCGACACGGCTGGCGTTGAAGAAGCGATACTTCAAACCAACGTCGATGTGGTCGGTCAGCGGCGCACGAATGCCCGCAATACCCTGCCAAGCAAAGACAGTGTCCGAATCATCGAGGAAGTTGCCCGACGGGCTGATCGAATAGTTGTTGTACTTGACGCGCGCCACACCGGCGCCGCCGCCGACGAAGCCCGACAGGCTGTCGTCGTCACCGAAGTCGAACATGCCGTTGATCATGAAGCTCAACGCCGAAGTCTGACCAGCAGCGCCATTGTATTGGCCAGCCGGTACTGAACCCTGCGCAGCCGTGCCGCGGAAGGTCGTCAGCAGGCTGTTATAGCTCTTCACCTGAGACTGCTTGTAAGCCACTTCAGCTTCGGCACGGAACGGACCGAAGTCGTATCCGATGATGCCATCGACGTCGTAGCCGACTTTCTGCTTGGCGGTCGACGCATTGACCGTCGTACCGATATTAAAACGAACGTCCTCGACGATCATCGCGCCACCTTCGGCACCGATGTACCATGCCTTGTCACGCGCCAGCGCGGACGAAGCCATGGCGGTGGAGGCGAGCGCGATTGCGACTGCCAGCTTCCGCATTGAAATCCCCTTTCTCATTTGTTCCTGATGGAACAGCGACAACTCACTAACTCTGCCTTGGATGCGGTGCAAGCAGCAGTTTGACGAACGGTGTTGCCCAAACGCCTCACTACTGTTGCCTTGCTCGATCCTCGACAAGTTGCCGCCGAAACGCTCGGTTTGAAGAAAGGTTCCGTGCGATATTTAACTCGCCAATAATCCATGGTTGCGCAGCGCCATCAGGATTGCGGTGATCGCCATTCTAGCCTCAACGTCGATTATGGAACCGCCACTCGGAACCGCGACAGAAGTGCTGCTGTACCAGCCCGCCGCGCTTTTGCGAACGACGAACGAACCGTCTCGACGCCACGCTGCCATGCCTTCAAAAGATTCGATGAAGCGCCATCCGCCCTCCGTCCATGCGGCGATCGAGTCGTCACGGCCGGCAAACGCGCCAGTGCCGCCGGCGGCGACCAACCAGCTCTGTCCCACGACGGGCGAAGGCGGCGGCGTCGCCAGTTCGCCCTCCACTACCGGCTGCATCGCTATATCGATTGCCGTCAGAGCCTCGTTGACCGTTATTTCTTTTGCTGCCTGCGCCACCGCCAGCAGCGGCAGGTCAAATCGTGCCGTGGTTTCCATCTCGACCCTCCTTAAATCTCGACTGTGATCGTCGTCGCTTCGGACAGCCCCGCGCGACCGATTTGCTGGACGCTGACTGTGACGATCGCGCCCGCTGGCGCGAAGTCACCCGGGAGCAGCCATTCGGGCGCGTTGACTTCGGCACTCAATTCCGCGCCGCCGCCGCTTGCCATCAAGCGATAGGCTTCTTGCTCCTCAGCAATCGGGACCTCGACACCATCGCGCCAGGCGAAGCCGTCGCGACTGCGGCGGATCCACGTCACCCGGAACCCTTCGTCCACACGCTCGGCGCTCAATTTTACCGGTGATAGCGGCAGTAACGCCCGGCCAGCCGTCGCAAGCGCCGCAACAATTGGCAGCGCGTCGCCGACGCCTTGTGCGTCGATCACGGCGCCAGTCATTGCATCCTCAACCGCAAGAATGCGCATTGTCGCCGGTTCGATCAGGGCAAAACTTTCGCCAGCTTCATGCCCTGTAATGGTCGCCTCCGTGCCGCACCGCCCGCGGTACAGTTCACTCAGTCGCCACATGGCCCCGCCCAAGGGTTGTGCATGCCCGTACTGGATTGCCTCCCCGCCCAGCATCGCCAGATTCGCGCCACCCGCCAGTGCGGTCGCATCGGCATCCGCAAGCACCACCAGTCGCACCGCCCGCTGCACCACCGGGTTCGCCAGATAGCCGGACCGCACCGCGTCCTCATAAGTCCAGGGGCGCTCCGACTGAGCGATCGACCATCCACGCGCCAACACCGGACGTGCATCGGCACGCCCGGCAGATTTCCTGCCGAACCAATTCATGTCGCTGTTCCTCAATCGTGCGGGCCGCTCCCGGCCAGCGCGTCGGACCGATCAGCCCGACTCACAATTCTTCATCGTTCCTGTTTGGTACTCAAACAGCGTCACGATGTCAAGGAAATAAACGAGCCTCTAGGATTTATGGCCGACATCATTCTTTTGCGGCGGCGGTGGCATATCGCGCACCTTATCCTTCCGCCGCCGCAAATTCTCGCGCAACGCCTTGGCGAGTGCTTCGGGATCGGGTTTGGCCATGCGCTTACCTTGACGTGGACGCGCGCGTTCGCCAAGGGGGCCGCCGTCGCCCACGCCGAACCGGCGTTTCGCGCGAGTGCTGCCGTAGCTCAGTGGTAGAGCGCATCCTTGGTAAGGCTGAGGTCGTGAGTTCAATCCTCACCGGCAGCACCACGCGTGTCGCGGGTGCGAAATGGCCAAAGCCATTTCGACCTCGCGATACACGCCATCGGCTTGCTCGGCGGGACCGCCGAATTCACTTTGGGGCGACACCCGCCGCGACGTTCCCTCCCATCTAAAACGACGCGCCATCCACCCGCTTCACCACCAGCGCATCCAGGTCCACTGACGGCACCGCACGCAGATTGACCGCCCGCACGTCGGCCCCGTCCTTGCCCTGGCCTTCCGCAAACGGCTGCACCCCGCACGTGCGGCAGAAGCGGTGGCGCAATTTGTGTTTGTTGAACGTGTAAGTCGTCAGCGCATCCTCGCCCGCGGTCAGCGCGAAATCGCTCGCCGGCACGAACGTCAGCAAAAACCCCTTGCGGCGGCAATGCGAGCAGTTGCAGCTCATCGCCTCCAACGGGGCATCCCCCGCCACCTCGAACGTCACTGCGCCGCAATGACAGCTTCCCTGATAGGCCATGGCACAATCTCCTTTTCGATCAGGTGACAATCATAACGCCGTCCTGCGTTTTCGCACCATTGCGAAATGCCTCGGCCGAGCCGATGTTTGCTGCCAACAAAGCGGGACACTCACCAACATGGAAACCATCGGCCGCGATCTTGCTGAAATGCAGCGCGTTCCGCTGACCGAGGCGCACGTTGCCGCGCTGCGCAAGGTCGGCACGGTCAAACATTATCCCGTCGGCACGATGCTCGCCACGCCGGGCGATCCCGCCGACCGCTTCGTCTATGTCGAGGCGGGAGAGATCGAGGTGGTCAACCCGTTCACCGACGAACGCCATTTGCCCTCCACGCTCGGCCCGACGCAGTTCATGGGCGAAATCTCGTTCCTCAATGGCGGCAGTTGGTCGATGCCGATGCGTGCCGCGAGCGACGTCAGCACGCTCGAAGTGCCGCGCGTCGACATGCTGCGGCTGATGTCCGAAATCCCCGAAATGTCGGACATCGTCATCACGGTGCTGGCGGCACGGCGGCGGCGGCAGCTCGACTCGCACGACGGCACTTTGGTCCTGCTCGGCGAAGATGACGACCGCGCCGTCCGCCGTATCGCCGAATTCGCCAGCCGCAACCGCCTGCCTTACCGCTCATACGCACTCGGCAGCCCCGAAGCCGCCGAGGTCGCCACCAGCTGCGCCGTCTCGCCCGACAAGCCCGCGGTCATTTTCGGCCGCGATGTCGTCGTCGACGATCCGACCCCGGCCAAAGTCGCGCGGCTGCTCGGCCTCAGCCAGGATCTGTGCGAGGATGAGGCCTATGACGTCCTGATCGTCGGCGGCGGCCCCGCTGGTGTCGCCGCCGGCGTCTATGCCGGTGCCGAAGGGCTGTGTGCGCTGGTCATCGAGGACACCGCGATCGGCGGCCAGGCGGGCACGTCCAGCCGCATCGAAAATTACATGGGCTTCCCGACCGGCATATCGGGCGCCGACCTCGTCTGGCGCGGCGAGGTTCAGGCGATGAAATTCGGCACCCGCTTCACGATGCCGCGCAAGGTCGCCCGGCTGGAACAGCTCGAGGACAAAACCTTCTGCGCGACTTTCGATGATGATCAACGTGTGCGCGGCCGCGCCGTGGTCGTCGCCACCGGGGTTCAGTATCGCCGCCTGCCCATCGCGCGGCTCGAAGCCCTCGAAGGCGCCGGCGTCTATTACGCCGCGACTGAAAACGAAGCGCGCTATTGCAAGAATTCAGAAGTGATCATCATCGGTGGCGGCAATTCGGCAGGCCAGGCGGCGATGTTCCTCAGCCGCGCCGCGACCCACGTGCGCCTGCTGGTGCGCGGGTCGTCGCTCGCCGCGTCGATGTCGAGCTACCTGTCCAGCCGGCTTGAGGCCGACCCCGCCATCACCATCGAATATGGCGCGGAGGTTTCCGCGCTCCACGGCGACGACAAGCTTGATGGCGTGACGATCCGCACCATCGCCGACGGCTCCGAACGGCTCGTCCCGACCTGCGCGCTGTTCATCATGGTCGGTGCCGCGCCCAACACCGGCTGGCTGTCGGGCTTGGTCCAGCTCGACCAGAACGGCTTCGTCCGCACCGGTCGTGACGTCGGCGGCACCTCCCAATATGCCACCTCCCACCCCGGCATCTTCGCAGTCGGGGACGTCCGCGCTAACTCGGTCAAGCGCGTCGCGTCAGGCGTCGGCGAGGGCTCCGTCGTGATTTCGAAAGTGTGGGATTACGTCCGGGGCTGAAGCGGCACGCCGATAGTGTCAGCTCGGTCGAGACCGCGAACGCCGTCCCGCCAACCTCGAATCACTTCGCGTCCTTTTCCATTTCATCCATCAAATCCTGCAGCGCTTTCGAGTTGGTGAGCTGATCGAGTTTGCGCTTGGTCGCAGCACCCGGGGCATCGCGAACGGTTTGTGCAGCGCCGACACCCGCGTCGATCACGCCCGCGACGTCCTTGCCGCTGCTGCCAACATCATATTCCAGCATCGTCGGCTCGCCCATCGGGCCGAATTCCGCGCCAACGGTCCGCCCGCCGAAAATGCTGGCACCGGTGCGCATCGTGTACAGCCGGGACAGTTGCGGCAGTTTGACGTCGATCGAATCCGAAGCGTCGTTCCCTTCGGCCCAATTTTCATCTGCGGGGCAGACGGCCGCGCATTTGGCCGGGTTCGGCCATACCGAAACGGTGGCGGGCACGGGGCGCAAATAGACCAGATCGCGCGTGGGCAGCGGCTCGACGCTGCTCGATTCGGCGCACCCGGCCATCCCCGGAGCGTCGGCTTTGCACCCGAACCATGCTTGAAATTGCGCATTGGGTACGACGCTAACTTGATAACCATATAGTCCCGGAACTTTTCGGTCGTGGCGGCGGAGCAGGTCTTCAACTGACTGGTCGGCTTCTGTGTTGGCGTACGTCTCTGCCTTCACTTCCGTCTTAGCCAGCTTCGCCTGAAACCACCGGGCAATCTTCGGCGGGTCCATCTGACCAGTGAGATTTGTTATGACGCCATGGGCGTTCACAGCCGGAGTCAATCCGCCCTTCACAGTCGCTTTGACGGATAATCCCGCCTCCGCCTCGTCGACCTGCTTGCGGCGAAGCGTCAGCAACTCCTGGGTCGCCGCCGAAGTGTCACCGCCCATGACGAGCGTTTCCAGCTTGGCAACGTCCTCGCGCTGCTCCTTGAGCGTAGCAAGGGCCTCGATGACATCCGGCAAACATTCGAGGTACCACCGCTTTGCGAAATAATGCTTCGGCGGGACCGACTTGGCTCCGCGGTACTGGGCAGCGCGCCTTCCACTACCAACAGCAGCCGCTGCAACACCTGCGCCGGCCACCGGGTTAGCAGCCATCGCCACCGCCGCGGCCCCCGCCTTGATCAGCGAGACCAGCAAGGGTCCGCCCTGCCCGGTCGTCTTGCCGTTGAAGTCCTTCAGATACCAATCGTCGGCGAAATGGGCCTTGGTCTCGCGATCGACGAGGAATCCAGACTCGGTATTGAAATGGACCAGCCGCCCCGGCGTCGATTTACCCGCGATGAGCACGGCATAGTGGAAACCCGGCCCCGGCAGCGTCGTACCTTTGGGCATTGCAGCCTGTGTTTCGGCGGACGGCGGGCAACGCGTGATTCGCTGCGTCACCCCGGCGGTGATCTTCGCCGCGGGAATCACATAATCGATGACCGTCGGTTCCCGCGCGGTCGCGGGACTCGCGACGACACACAGATAGCCCATCGCCCAAGTTGATTTCCGCATAGCACCCCCCATTCACCTCCGGCACGACTGTGCCGGAAGCCCCGACTCGACATACGAGCCGACCTATTCGTGCCATAATGGGACGTTCACGCAATAGAGGGTTGGTCCGACTTGGTGCAATAGCCGACCAACGATCCAGCCAACCACACGACGAAAAAACGGTTTTAAGCAGCCTCGCCCATCGCCACGCTCGTCCCGGCCTCGATCTCCGCCGCCTTGGCTTCGACCAATCGCACGACATGGTCGATCATGCCCTCGTCGGCGATGACATGGTCGCTGATGCCGCTGAGGAAGATGGCGTGGCGCCCATTGCCGCCGCCGGTCAGCCCGATATCGGTCTCGCGCGCTTCGCCCGGCCCGTTGACCACGCAACCGAGCACGCTGAGCGACAGCGGCGTGCGGATATGCGACAGCCGCGCTTCGAGCTTCTCCACCGTGCGGATCACGTCGAACCCTTGCCGCGCACAGCTCGGACAGCTGACCACGCGCACACCGCGATTGCGGATGCCCATCGCTTTCAGGATTTCGAACCCGACGCGGACTTCTTCCTCGGGCTCGGCGGACAGCGACACGCGCAACGTGTCGCCGATGCCGTACCAGAGCAGCGATCCGATCCCGATCGACGACTTGACCGTCCCGCCGATCAACCCGCCCGCCTCGGTAATGCCCAGATGCAGCGGGCAATCCACGGCTTCCGCCAATTGCTGATAAGCGGCGACGGCCAGGAACAGGTCCGACGCTTTCACCGCGACCTTATATTCGCGGAAATCATGGTCCTCGAGGAGCTTGATATGGTCCAGCGCGCTCTCGACCAGCGCCTCTGGACACGGCTCGCCATATTTCTCGAGCAGATCGCGCTCGAGGCTTCCGGCATTGACCCCGATACGAATCGCGCAGCCATTGGCCTTCGCCGCGCGCACCACTTCCGCCACGCGCTCCGACGACCCGATATTACCCGGATTGATCCGCAAACACGCCGCGCCCGCATCGGCGGCTTCCAGCGCGCGTTTGTAATGGAAATGAATGTCGGCGACGATCGGCACGCGGCTCGCGCGCACGATCTGCTTCAGCGCAGCGGTCGATTCCACATCGGGGCACGACACGCGGATGATGTCCGCCCCGGCTTCTTCACAGCGGCGAATCTGATCGATGGTCGCCTTGGCGTCGCTGGTCGGGGTGTTGGTCATCGTCTGCACGGTGACGGGTGCGTCGCCGCCCACCGGCACATTGCCGACCATGATCTGACGGGACTGACGACGCGCGATGTCGCGCCACGGACGGATGGACATGAGCACTCCGGGAATTGCACCCTACATATAGAGCAACCCTCCTCCGAACGAAAGCGAACCCATGAGCACAGTCCTCATTTCAGGTGCCAATCGCGGCATCGGCCTCGAATTCGCACGCCAATCCGCTGCCGACGGCTGGACCGTTATCGGCACCGCGCGGCATCCGGATCAGGCCGACGCGTTGCGTGCAACGGGGGCCGAAGTCCTTGCACTCGACATTGCCGACGCCGCCAGCATCGCCGCGCTGGCACAGGCGGTGGGCGACCGCCCGATCGACCTGCTCTTCGCCAATGCCGGGATTTACGGCGAGACCAACCTCGATCCCGGAGCCTGGCTCAACGTCCTTCGCACCAATGCGATCGGCCCGACGCTGCTGGCCGAAGCGCTGCGGAAAAATGTCGCCCGCAGCGATCGGAAACGCATGGTCGCGGTCACCAGCGGCATGGGCAGCATCGCGGAAACCGGCGGCGCGCACATCCCCTATCGCACCTCCAAAGCCGCGCTGAATATGGCATGGAAGAACCTCGCCATCGAATACGCCAAGGACGGCATCACCGTCGGCGTCATCAATCCCGGCTGGGTCCAGACCGACATGGGCGGCCCCGGCGCGGCGATCACGCCCACGCAAAGCGTCACCGGCATGCGCCGCGTCATTGCCGCGCTGACCCCCGCGGACACCGGCCGCTTTCTCAGCTGGGATGCCAAGGACATTGCATGGTAAGTTCACACCCCCGTTGCCGTCGCGGACTTAAGCCAGCATAATCGCACGGTGATTTTCTGGCGGACATTCAGGCTTTTAATCGCCTTGGCCTCCGCGCTGGCGCCGGCATTGGCAACGGCGCGTGACGCCAATGTCTCGGCTGCGACCGCGGTGGCCATGCCCAACGGTTGCCACCCGCAGCGCGACAGCAAGCCGGGAAAAGCCTCAGTGCAATGCTGCGTCGCCGGATGCGCGACCGAAGCGCCAGCCGTCTCCACGCCGATGTCGCCCGCGTACATCTCACAACTCGAACCATCGGCATCGCGCGACAAGACCTTCGTGAGCCACACGCGCGGCGTCGAACCGCCCCCTCCCCGAACGGTGTAGATTCCACAGTCACACCGTTCCCGGAGATTTTCAGATGAAAAAGATAGTTACCGCGATGGCTTTCGCCATCGCGCTTCCGTCCATCGCGCGCGCCCAGGCCGCACCGATGCCCGCCCCCGCCGATCCGCACGCCGGGCACGACATGTCGGCCATGCCCGGCATGGACATGCCCACCATGGATCACACCAGCATGTCCATGCCCGCCGCCTTCGGCCCCTACGACATGCAACGCGAAGCCTCGGGCACCAGTTGGCAACCCGACGCCAGCGACATGATGGGCGCGATGACCGGCACCGGCGGCTGGCACCTCATGGGCCATGCGCTCCTGAACGCCGTCTACGATCACCAATCGGGCCCGCGCGGGGCGGGCAAAGGGTTCGCTAGCGGCATGATCATGGGCATGGCCATCAAGCCGCTCAACGACCGCGACACGCTGCAACTCCGCGCCATGCTCTCGCCCGATCCGCTGATGGGCAAAAGCGGCTACCCCATCCTCCTCGCCGCGGGCGAAACCGCCGACGGCACCAACACCCTGGTCGATCGCCAGCACCCGCACGATTTGTTCATGGAATTGTCGGCGTCACTGTCGCACCGCATCGGCGAGCGCGGCAGCGTCTTCCTATACGCCGGCCTGCCCGGCGAACCCGTCTTCGGCCCGCCTGCTTTCATGCACCGCCAGTCGATCATGGATTCGCCCGAAGCGCCGATCAGCCATCACTGGCTCGATTCCACGCACATCACTTACGGCGTGATCACCGCGGGGGTGACCTGGGCCGGGGTGAAGGCCGAAGTGTCGCGCTTCAAGGGCCGCGAGCCGGACGAGCACCGCTACGGCATCGAAAGCCCCAAATTCGATTCCACCGCCGCGCGGCTGAGCGTCAACCCGTCCGAAAACTGGTCGCTGCAGGCGAGCTATGCGCGGCAAAAATCGCCGGAACAGCTCGAACCGAACGACGATCAGGACAAATGGTCTGCCTCGGCGATCTACACCCGCAAGATCGGCAAAGGTTTCGTCGCCAGCACCCTCGCCTGGGGCCGCAAGCAAACCATCGAAGCCGACGGTCACCGCCACACCCCGCAGGACGCCTTCATCGCCGAAGCGACTTGGACCAACCGCATCTGGACCATCTTCGGTCGTGGCGAAGTCATCGAAAGTGACGAATTGCTGGCACCCGTCGGAAGCACGCACGGCCCGGTCTATACCGTCGGCAAGATGTCGCTCGGCGCGATCCGTGACTTCCCCCTCGCCAACCGCGTCCGCCTCGGCCTCGGCGCCCTTGCCGCGCGCAGCCTCACGCCGAACGCGCTCGACCCCAGCTATGGCGGTGATAGAACGAGCGGTATGGCGTTCGTACGGCTGAAAATCGGATGACCTGGTCGCTGGTCCTTCACGGCGGCGCCGGCATGCAGACGCGCGGCAGTTGGCCCGAACCCGCCACCGAGACCGCGGCACGCCATGCCCTCGCCACCGCCCTTGCCGCCGGAACCGCAATCCTCAGCGATGGCGGCACCGCGCTCGATGCCGTCGAAGCCGCGCTGATCGTCCTCGAAGACGACCCGACCTTCAATGCTGGCCGTGGCGCGGTTTTTACCGCCGAAGGCAAGATCGAACTCGACGCCGCGATCATGGACGGCCGCACGCGCAACGCCGGCGCGGTCGCGGGCGTCCGCTGCACGCGCAGCCCGGTCCAACTCGCCCGCGCCGTCATGGACCACAGTCCCCATGTCTTCCTCGCCGGGCAAGGCGCCGACAAATTCGCCCGCGAACAGGGCTTTGAAGCCGTCGATCAGGGTTATTTCGCCACCGCCGAACGCCGCGAACAACTCGAAACCCTCCTCGCCAATCCACACGCCGACTTCACCCAGGGCATGAAATTCGGCACCATCGGCGCCGTTGCGCTCGACAGCCACGGACACGTCGCCGCCGCCACCTCGACCGGCGGCATGACCGGCAAGAAATGGGGCCGCGTCGGCGACTCACCGCTGATCGGCGCAGGCACCTATGCCGACGATCGCGCCTGCGCGGTCAGTTGCACCGGCGCGGGCGAAGCGTTCATCCGCCTCGGCGTCGCGCACGAAATCGCCGCCCGTGTCCGCCTCGCCGGCTTCACCCCGCAAGCCGCCGCCAATTCCGTGCTTGCCGAACTCGACGCGATCAAAGGGCAAGGCGGGGTGATCTACGCCAGTCGCGACGGCTGCGGCTGGCGCTTCAACACCGCCGGCATGTACCGCGCGATGCAGATCGAAAACGGCGAACCGGTCGTCAGCGTCTATGGCGATGAGGCCTAACCACCCGAAGCGTCCAGCCGCGCCAACTGATCAGGCGACAACGTCAATTCGGTCGCGGCGAGCAGATCGTGTAACTGCAGCACACTCGTCGCACTGGCGATCGGTGCGGCGATGCCCGGCTGCGCGTTGAGCCAGGCCAAAGCGATCTGCGCATGCGTCGCGCCGGTTTCTTCGGCGACACCATCCATCACCTTGAGCACGGCAAGCCCACGCACTTTCATATAATCCTTCACGCGCATCGCCCGCGCGCCCGACACATCCTCCGCCGACCGGTATTTCCCGGTCAGAAAACCCGAAGCGAGCCCGAAATAAGGCAGCACCGCAACGCCCCGCTTGACGCATAAATCCTGCAGCGCTCCCTCATATTCGGTCAGATCACCGTCGCGGTTCGCCCGCAAACCCTCCGCCAGCGCCCCACGCGCAACCAGATTATATTCGGGCTGAAACACGCGGTACGGCGTGCCGAGGTCGAGCGCCGAACGCAGGCGTTCCGGAGTAAAGTTCGACGCGCCGAGCACGCCCACCTTTCCGGCCTGCACTAACGTCGCGAACGCCGCCGCTACCTCGTCCTGTGGCGTGGCCGGATCGTCGCGATGCGCATAATACAGGTCGATCCGCTCGACGCCGAGCCGCTGCAGCGACGCATCGCACGCCGCCGCGATCCGTGCGGGCGCCAATCCCTTGCCACCCTCGCCCGGCAGCATCCCGACCTTGGTCGCGATCCGCACTGAGTCGCGCTTGCCCGATGCGCGCAGCCATTCACCGATCACGCTTTCCGATTCACCGCCGCGATGCCCCGGCACCCATGCCGAATAGACATCGGCAGTGTCGATCATCGATCCGCCCGCTGCCACGAACGCATCGAGGATCGCAAAGCTCGTCTCGCGGTCGGCGGTCCAGCCGAACACATTCCCGCCGAGGACGAGGCGGCAACCGCCAATTGCCGGGTTGTTCACGACTTAGCCTTCAACGCTTCGACCACCGTTTTGACCTCCTGGCTGCGCCCTTTGGGCATGATCAGCACGCTGTCCCCGCTCGCCACCACGATCAAGTCGCTAATCCCGATAGCGGCGATCCGGATACCGTCCGATCGCAACAGGCAATTCTGCGTGTCGATCGCAATCACCTCGCCATGATGGGCGTCGCCGCCACCGTGCAGCCCGTGCAGCGCATCCCATGAACCCAGATCGGACCAGCCCATGCTGACCGGCACCACCGCCACGCGCGCGGCCTTTTCCATCACCGCGTAATCGATCGAATCCGACGGGCTGGCGCTGAACGCCGCCGCATCGGGCAGGATCGTGGCGCCTTCACGCTCGGCGCTGGCCATCGCGCGTTTCGCCGCTTCGAGGATCGCGGGTGCGTGACTGGCCAAGGCGTCGAGATAGGCATCGGCGCGGAACAGGAAAATCCCGCCATTCCACACATGACGTCCGTCGGCCAGCATCGCCTCGGCCGTCCCCAGATCGGGCTTTTCGACGAACCGCGCGACCTTGGCGACACCCTCGCCCAGCGCCTCGCCCATCTCGATATAGCCATAGCCCGTCTCGGGCGCGTCGGGCGAAATCCCGAACGTCGCCAGCCACCCGTCGCGGACCAGCGGCAACGCCGCCTCCACCGCGCGGTGAAACGCCCCGACATCGGCAATCACATGGTCGCTCGGCATAACCAGCAACGGCGCATCGGGCGCAGCATGGAGCGCGGCGAGCGCGATCGCCGGTGCCGTGTTGCGCGCGGCGGGCTCGAGGATCAGCGTCGCGGCTTTCCCGCCCAGTTGCGACTCGATCAATTGGGCATGGCGGCGGTTGGCGACGACCAATGGCTCGGCGAATTGTCCTGCATCGCCGACCCGCGCCAGCGTCTGCTCGAACATCGTCTCGTCGCCCGCCAGCGCCAGAAACTGCTTGGGCCGCTCCTCCCGCGACATCGGCCACAACCGTGTCCCCGACCCGCCAGACAGGATGACGGGGACGATCTTCGTTTCAATTTCACTCATGCCCGATGAATAGCCGAAGCGGACGGCGGTTCCACCGCCAAAGACTATCTGTCCCCTCCCCTTGGGAGGGGCGACTCAGCGAAGCTGGGCGGGGGTGGGCAAATACCGTCAGCCCCCGTAGCAATCCGCCATGGACGACAGCACTCTCGCCCGCATCGCCGACGCGCTGGACCGCCTCGCGCCGCCTCGATCGCCCGCCGCACCGCCAGACGCCCCGGCCTACCGCTGGCAAAACGGCCGTCTCGCCCCGGCCGCATTCGCCCCTCTCCCGCTCGAACTTCTCACCGGCATCGACCGGCAAAAATCGGCAGTCCTCGCCAACCTCCACCGCCTGGCACAGGGTCACGCCGCGCACGACATGCTGCTCTGGGGGTCGCGCGGCAGCGGCAAGTCGGCGCTGACCAAATCCGCGGTGCGCCAGCTTCAGGATCAGGGCCTGCCCCTGACCCTCGTCGAAGTCGCCCCCGAATCCCTCGCCGAACTCGGCATGCTGTTCGATGCTGTCGCCGCGCTCGATCGCCCGACTCTCGTCTTCATCGACGATCTCGGTTTCGACGGCGATCTCGGCGCCGCCCGCGCGCTCCGCTCGATGCTCGACGGCGGCACGACCGCGCGCACCGCTTCCGTCCGCCTCGCGGTCACATCCAACCGCCGCCACATCGTGCCGCGCGAACTCGCCGAGCAGGACAGCGCCATCAACCCGCGCGACGTGGCCGACGATCGCCTCGCTTTGGCCGATCGCTTCGGGCTCAGCCTCGGCTTCCACCTCCCCGATCAGGACCAATGGCTGTCGATGGCCGCAAGCTATGCCCGCGCGTTCGATCTGCCCTTCGACCGGGCCGACGCGCTCGAATTCGTCACGACGCGCGGCACGCGGTCGGGCCGCACCGCCTGGCATTACAGTGTGGAAATCGCCGGCCGCCGCGGAATCGCGCTTGAACCGGCCCGGCGGCAGGCTACCATCGAACGATAGTCTTTCGGGAGCAATCGCATGGATCGCCGTCAATTCGTCACCGCCGCCGCATCGACCTCGGCGCTTGCCGCCTTGCCCGGTCGCGCCCTCGCTCAGGGCACCGGCGGCGACGCCGCGCTCAACGCGATCTTCACCAAGACGGTGATGCAGTCGATCACCCGCTCGCCTGAATTCGCGACCTTTGCTGGGCTGGACAAGGGCCCCAACGCCGCGCTCAAATCGCAACTCTCTCCCCGCACCGCCGCACGGCGCGAAGAAGATCTCGGCATCGCGCGTGGCATCCTCGCCGAACTGAAGGCGATCGACCCCGCGACACTGACCGACGCCAACAAGCTCAACCGCGACGTGGTCATCTATCAGACCGAAACCCGCATGACCGCCGCCGCCAAATTCGGTTTGGGCGGGGTCCAGCGCCCCTACGTCATCATGCAGCAGGACGGCGCCTATTTTAACGTCCCCGACTTCCTCAGCTCCAGCCACACCATCGCCACCGCACCCGATGCCGAAGCTTACCTCTCGCGCCTGTCCGCCTTCTCCAAAGCGCTCGACGAGGATTCCACCGAGCAAAAGGCGCAGGCCGCGCGCGGCTATCTTGCCCCCGGCTGGTCGATCGACCTGTCGGTCGGCCAGATGGAAAAGCTGCGCAACGTGTCCGGCGCGGATAGCTCGATGACCAAGTCGCTGGTCGATCGCGCCGCCGCCAAGGGGATCGCCGGGGACTGGGGCCCGCGCGCCGCGAAGATCATCGAAGGCGAAGTCTATCCCGCGCTCGATCGCCAGATCGCGTTGATGAAGGCGCTGCGCCCGACCACGCGTTCGGGGGACGGCGCGCAACGCCTGCCACGCGGTGGCGAAATCTACGCCGCCGCGCTCGAACAGGCGACGACGACCAACATGTCGCCCGAGGAAGTCCACAAGGTCGGCCTCGATCTGGTCGCCGATTACTCTGGCCAGCTCGATGCCTTTCTCAAGACTCAGGGCCTGACCAAAGGCACGGTCGGCGCGCGCGTCGCGGCATTTAATGTACGCCCCGACCAGCTCTATCCCGACACGGCCGCGGGTCGCCTCCAGCTGATCGCCGACCTCAACAAACAGGTTCAGGCGATGTACGCCAAGCTGCCACAAGCCTTTTCGCACACGCCCAAGGCGTCACTCGAAATCCGCGCCGTGCCCGTCGAGATTCAGGACGGCGCGTCGAACGGCTATTACAAGAGCGCGTCGCTCGACGGCTCGCGCCCGGCGATCTACTTTATCAATCTGAAGGACGTCGGCGACTGGCCCAAATACGGCCTGCCGACGCTCTCCTTCCACGAAGGCGTCCCCGGCCACCATCTCCAGATCGCCACCGCGCAGGAATCGGGCGACATCCCGCTGATCCGCAAATTCGGCGGCTTCTCGGCCTATTCCGAAGGCTGGGCGCTCTACGCCGAACAACTCGCCGACGAACTCGGCTTCTATCAGGGCGATCCGCTCGGCCATGCCGGCATGATCCAATCCTATCTGTTCCGCGCCGCCCGCCTGGTCATCGACACCAGCCTTCACACCAAGAATTGGAGCCGCGAACAGGCGACGCAGTACATGGTCGAGACCACCGGCTTCGCCAAAGCGCGCTCGCAGCGTGAGGTCGAGCGTTATTGCACCCAGATGGGCCAGGCGTGCAGCTACAAGATCGGCCACCTCGCCTGGATCCGTGCGCGCGACAAATCGAAGGCGACGCTGGGCAGCAAGTTCGACCTCAAAAAATTCCACGACGTGCTCAAGGACGGCGCGATGCCCCTGACGATCCTCGAGGCCCGCGTCGAAGAGCGAACCAGGGCGATGATGGTTTAAAAAAGTAAAGGGCGCTGGACATTATTCACTTGACATACCACGCCAATTCCCTACTTAGGGGGAATGACGACGCTCACCGATCCGATCTACACGAACGAAGAAGCCGCCCGCGCTCACTTTGAAGCGATCCGCTGGGCCGATGGTCGCAACTGTCCGCATTGCGGCACGGTGGGCAATTCGACCTTGCTCAAGGGCAAGACCACGCGCGCGGGCCTCTATAAGTGCAAGGATTGCCGCAAGCCGTTCACCGCCACGATGGGCACGATTTACGAGCGGTCGCACATTCCTTTGCACAAGTGGCTACTGGCGACATACCTTCTCTGTTCGAGCAAGAAGGGCATGTCGGCCATGCAGCTTCACCGCATGCTTGGCTTCGGTTCGTATCGCACCGCTTGGTTCATGGGGCATCGCATCCGCGAAGCCATGCGCTCGGATGACGTGACCCCGATGGGTTCGGACGGTGGCGACGTGTTCGCCGATGAGACCTATTTCGGTCGCAATCCTGACGCGCCCAAAAGCCGCACCCCTTTCCGTAACCTCAACCAGATTTTGACGCTGGTTGACCGCACCACGGGTCGGTCGGTTTCGATGGTGTTCGACGGCACGATCACGACGGCCAACCTTGCGCCGATCCTTGAAGCCAACATTGCCAAGGAAGCCCGTTTGCTCACCGACGAAGCGCGTCACTACAGCATCGTCGGCAAGGGTTTCGCGGCCCACGGCACCGTCGCTCACGCCCGTGGCGAGTATGTCTCGCGCGCTGACCGCTCGATCACGACGAACCAGATCGAAGGCTTCTTCGGTATCTTCAAGCGCGGCATGCGCGGCATTTACCAGCATTGCGGCAAGCAGCATTTGCAGCGGTATCTGGCTGAGTTTGATTTCCGCTATACCAACCGCATTGCGACCGGCTGCAACGATACGGACCGTACCACGAAGGCGATTGCAGGGACCGTCGGGCGTCGCCTGACATACGCTAGGCCTAACCTCGCAAGGGCGTAGCAAGCCTTACGGACGGGGCCGCAAGGCACGGTGGAAGCCGCGACCGAAGCGCGACTAGGTAGCTATCGGCCTTCCCGGCCTTCGTCCTGGTTTAGGCTTGGGTGCTGGCGTCGGGGGGGTTTTGAGCATGCGTCGGACAACGTCGTCGCGAAGACGCTCAGCCTCCTTAGCGTCGCCTTCGTCACTCATCGCTTGCCTCAACCGTATCGGGAAGCACTGCGGCCAGCACCTTGAGACGCTCGATAAATGCCTTAAGGTCAGCCGCAGAGTTAGTGTTGCCGGTCAATGCGATGCCGTTGGACGTCAGGCTGAAGTCCAACGGACCTTGCCGAAAAAATGTGATTCCGCTTTTACCCGCCCCCGGCGCTGGCGTAATGACTGTCTCCACGGGTCGTTGCTCCTCCTCTTGTTGCTCAAGAGGAGGAGAATCTGGTGCACTTTGATCGGCGGCGCGATAACTTTCGGAAGCGCCCGCAATCTCAACGTAACGGTTAGTCTCCAAAAAGGCCCGAAGAGCCTTCTCGACGCCTTCGTTCGTGAACCCCTTTTGGAAGAGGAACGAGCGCACCGCATTATCGCCGGGAATAGCACCCTCAAAGCGCTCGTAAATGTCGCTATACAACGCTGGCGCGTTGGAGGCCTCATGCAGCGCGGTTAACTTTACGTCCTCGGGATACCCGTGGAAAATGTCCTCTGCTCGCTTCGTCACCCGAAGCTGCCCTTTACTCACGTTCTCTACCAGACCGTACTGGTTTAGCGCACCGAGCACGCTCAACGCCCGCCCACTCATGGCGGTATAGCCCATATCCTTTGCCGCATCCTCGCGCATGATAACCGAGCGGCGGTTATTATCCCACACGGTTCGGGCTGCTCGGATCGCATGTTCGAGCGGGATGCTGGGAAAATTGGGGCTGCGCATGCGCGACATTCAGGTCACTCCCATTACAATAATGGGCCAATTACCTCAAACCCGCAGTTTGTCAACCCAAACCCCTCTAAGCGTGTTTGACCAGTTAGCAGGGAAGCGACAGTTGACCGGGTAGGACGGACGTGCTGTAAGCGTTTGCGACTCGGAGGCGCTTTGCCGGACTGAGTGGAGGGCAGGCTGCGTATGAGGTGAGGTCACGGTCGGCGGCACGCCGGACAGGGCCGAAAACGAAACAGGCCACCCGAGGGGTGGCCTATCCGAAACCCACTTCCAGAGGACTGTGTCCCCTCGAACGGATCGCTAGCGGTAGCTGCCGTTTGGCACAGTTCCCCTCTGGAAGCAACATCGGAGGCTGCTTTCGCGGCCTCTTTTCACGCCCATTCAGGAAGGAAGAAAATGGCAAACGCCATCTACAAACACACGACGCACCTTGAGCAAAGCAATAGCGACGCGTTCGACACGATCACGCCGGTCGGCCATTCAGCGCCGTACTCGGGCATTTATAGGTGCAAGGGCTGCGGTCACATGATTTCGTCGACCAAGGGGCACACGCTGCCACCTCAAAACCATCCCCAGCACTCCACCGCTCAGGGTCAGATCCGTTGGCAACTCATCGTAGGTCATGATTAGAGCGGGGAAGCCAATTCGGCGACCACAGCCCGAGCATGCAAAGTGCCGCTAGTATGCGGCGCGGGTAAGACATCGAGTGCTTCATTGCGCTAACTCCGTTGACGGGTATCCTGATACTACTGTAGCCTGATATCCGTCAACAAATGCGCTTGGTATCTTAACTGCATAATGTCCAGGGCGCTTGACAGGCCGCACGACTCGAATGTAAAGCTCGTTTGTCATTAAGACAAAGGAGCTTTACGACATGGCCTTTACCAAAAGCCCGGCCGAAGCGCGCTACAACCGGCGCGTCCTCGCCTACAGCGCAGTCTATGGCGTCGCGCTGCTCGCCGACACCTATCTGTTCAAACATGCGCTGGTCAGCGGCCCGTCGGCCATCGTCGCGGCGCTGTTGCCGGCGATCCCGATCATCGCGATCTTCGTCGCCATTGGCCGTTACCTGGTCGATGAACGCGACGAATATCTGCGGATGCTGATGACGCGGCAGGTGCTGTGGGCCAGCGGTTTTGCGCTAACCCTTGCGACGATCCACGGCTTCCTCGAAGCCTATGGCATCCTCGCGCCGCTGCCGCCCTATGCCGTCGTCATGGCATGGTTCCTCGGCCTCGGCCTCGGCGCGCTGGTCAACCGGCTGACCATCGGACGGGGCGCATGACCAACCGCCTCAAAATCCTCCGCGCCGAACGCAATTGGAGCCAAAGCGACCTGGCCGAACAGCTCGAAATCTCGCGGCAAAGCGTCAACGCGATCGAAACCGGCCGCTACGACCCCTCGCTCCCCTTGGCCTTTCGCATCGCCCGATTGTTCGCCCAGCCGATCGAAGCCATTTTTTCCGAAGGAAATTGACATGACCCTGTTCCACCCTTTGCGCGGCCTCGCGCTCCTCGCCACCCTCGCCCTCGTCCAGCCGATCCTTTCCGCGCCCGCGCATTGTGCCACGCCCGTCACCGCCCCGGCGCGCTTTACCGCGACGGTCACGGGCAAAGGCCCCGACGTCATCCTGATCCCCGGCCTCGCCTCCTCCGCGCACGTCTGGGATGCGACCGTCGCACAAATCTCGCAGACCAACCGCGTTCACGTCATCCAGGTGGCGGGTTTCGCCGGCAGCCCCGCCGGGCCGAACGCCACCGGCCCGGTGCTCCAGCCACTGGTCGATGACATCCAGGCCTACATCCTCGCCAACCACCTCAAGGCGCCAGCCGTGATCGGGCACTCGATGGGCGGCCTCGCCGGGATGATGCTCGCCGCCGATCACCCCGCCGACGTCGGCAAGCTGATGATCGTTGACTCGCTGCCTTGGGTCGGGATGATGTTCGGCCCCGGCGCGACTCCCGCAGCGCTGACGCCGCGCATCGCGGCGATGCGCGACGCGGTCGTCGCCGGAACACAGGAGGCCTATGCCGCCGCCGAGCCCGCACAAATGGCGCGCCTGATCAAATCGACGGGTCCCGCAGCGCAAGCCGCGATCGCCGCCGCCTCGGCCTCCGATCACCGCGTGGTGGGTCAGGCCATCGCCGATGATTTCGGCACCGACATGCGCCCGCGCCTCGCCACGATCCAGGCACCGGTCACGATGCTCTATCCGTGGGATGCCACCAGCGGCGTGCCGCAAGCCGCGTTCGATGCGCTCTATACCGGCGCATTCGCGTCGCTGCCGCACAAGACCGTCAAGCGTATCGACGGATCATACCATTTCATCATGATCGATCAGCCTTCGGCCTTCGCCGCCGAGGTTGACGCCTTCCTCGGCAAATAACCGCACGGAACACCCGCCTGCGCCATCGGTTTGCATCCCGAACAAGGATTCCGATCGATGGCCAAGCAGGCAACCCTCTACCGCATGGTGACCCCCGAACATATTTGCCCGTTCGGTGTGCACGCCAAGGAATTGCTCGAAGGCGCGGTTTACGACGTCGACGACCGCCACCTGAAAACGCGCGAAGAAACCGATTCGTTCAAGGCCGAGCATAACCTCCGCACCACGCCCCTGATCGTCATCGACGGCAAGGATATCGGCGGCAGCGACGATCTCGAACGCTATCTGGCCGACGGCTAAGCCGCCGCTTCGACCAGTTCGGCGAGCATCAGCCAGCGTTCCTCCGCAGCATCGCGTTCGATACGCGCCGCAGCGATCGTCTTGGTCAGCGCAGCAAATCTATCGGGGTTGCGGACGTAAAGATCGGGGTCGGCCAGAACCGCCTCATCACGCACGATTGCCGCTTCGATTTCCTCGATCCGCGCCGGCAACACATCGTAATCGCGCTGGTCCTTGTAAGTGAGTTTAATTTTCGTCGCCCCGGCGAAGGCCGGGGCCGCTGGCGTTNNAGCGCNACCGCTGGCAGCGGNCCCGGCCTTCGCCGGGACGACGGACTGCCGCTGCCGTACCCAATCCTCATAACCGCCCGCCACCACATCGACCCGCCCCGACCCGTCGAGCCCCAAGGTCACCGTCACCGTCTTGTCCAGAAAGTCGCGGTCGTGGCTGACGATCAGCACCGTGCCGTCATAATCGGCGATCACGTCCTGCAACAAATCGAGCGTCTCCAGATCGAGATCGTTGGTCGGTTCGTCGAGCACCAGCAAATTGGATGGCCGCGCGAATTCGCGTGCCAGCAACAGCCGCGACCGCTCACCCCCCGACAGCGCGCCGACCTTGGCCTCGCTGACCCCCGGATCGAACAGAAAGTCCTTGAGATAGCCCATCAAATGCGTGCGCGCGCCGCGCACGTCGATCCAGTCGCCGCCCTGGGTCAGGATGTCGCGCACGGTCTTGTCGGGCGCCATGAGGCTGCGCTGCTGGTCGATGATCACGCTGTCGAGCGTCTTGGCGAGCGTCACCGTGCCGCTATCGGGGGCGAGCTGGCCGGTCAGCAGCTTGAGCAACGTCGATTTGCCCGCGCCGTTGCTGCCGACGACCCCGATCCGGTCGCGGCGCTGGATACGCAGGTTGAAGTCCTTGATGACGATCCGGCCTTCGAAACCCTTGGTGACATGCTCCGCACGGATCACCGACTTCGATCGCACCTCGTCGCTGGAGATCGCCAGCTTCGAAACGCCCTGCGGCCCCACCATCACCGCACGCGCCGCGCGCATTTCCATCAGCTTGGCCTTGCGCCCCTCGTTGCGCGCGCGGCGCGCGGTGACGCCGCGCAACAGCCAATGCTCCTCCAGCTTCAGCTTGGCATCGAGCCGCTGGGCATTGCGCGCTTCTTCGGCGAACACACTCTCGGTCCACGCATCGAACCCGCCAAAGCCGATATCCTTGCGCCGCATCGTCCCGCGATCGAGCCACAAAGTCGATTTGGTGAGCCGCGTGAGGAATGTGCGGTCGTGGCTGATCGCGATGAACGCGCCTTTGTACCGCCCCAGCCAGTCCTCCAGCCACTCGATCGCCGCCAGGTCGAGGTGATTGGTCGGCTCGTCCAGCAACAGCACGTCGGGATCGAGCGCCAAAGCCCGTGCGATCGCGGCGCGACGCCGCTCGCCGCCCGATGCGGTCGCCGCATCGCGGCTCAGGTCGATGCCCAACCCGCCGGCAATCGCTTCGACCTCATGCGCCTCGGCCCCGCCCGCCAGCGCAAAGTCCCGCAGCGTGGCGAACCCCGCGACCGACGGGTCCTGCTCCAGTAGGATCACCTGCGTCCCCGGCACGATCGTCCGCCGCCCCTCATCCGCCTCGATCTGCCCGGCGAGCAGCCGGAATAACGTCGTCTTCCCCGCCCCGTTGCGCCCGATAAACGCCAGCCGGTCACGCGCGCCGACGAACACGTCGATATTGCGGAACAGCCAGCCGCTGCCCTGAATGAGTCCGAGGTTTTCGAATGCGAGAACGGGGGCGGCCATGACCGGCGTCTTACAAGGCTATTCACAACGCGTTCAATGCAGGGCAGCTAGGCGAGCGACAATGAATTTGCGTCCGATCTTGCTTGCAATGTGGATTGCCGTGACCTGTGCGCCCGCTTTGGCCGACACCGGCGATGGCGCGCGCGGACCCGATCCCGAGCGCGATCGGCCGGGCTTGATGCGGCGCCTGCGCGAGGGTGTCGAAGCGCCGTTCCGCCGCCGTGGCGAACAGGATCAGGCCTATCACGCCCGCCGCGAAGGCACGATGCTGCCGCTGCGCGATATCGAAGGCGGTGTGGTCCCCGACATGCGCCGCCGCGGTGCCGACTATATCGGCGCGGAACTGGATGGCGGACGCTATCGCCTCAAATTCATGCGCTCCGGCTCGGTCATCTGGGTCGACGTCGATGGCCGCACCGGCGACGTCGTCGGGCGGGCGGGGGAGTGATCGGAACCATGCCCGGTTCCACCCATTCCGTTCGTGACGATCAGGGGTCGAGCGAAGTCGTGAATCCGTGTCGAGACACCTCTGGTAGCTTCTCGACAGGCAAGCTCGATGGCAGATCGAAGCAAACGGCTAAAACTATAACGGGGAATTTTTTATGCGCCTGCTCATAGTCGAAGACGAGCCGACGCTCGGCAACCAGTTGAAGACCACGCTTGAGGGCGCGGGCTATGCCGTCGACCTCGCCACCGATGGCGAAGACGGCCATTATCTCGGGTCGACCGAAGCGTATGACGCGATCATCCTCGACCTCGGCCTGCCCGAAATCGACGGCCTGACCGTGCTCGACCGCTGGCGCAAGGAAGGGAAAACCTTCCCCGTTCTGGTGCTCACCGCGCGCGACAGCTGGTCGGACAAGGTCGCGGGCCTCGACGCCGGGGCCGACGATTACCTCGCCAAGCCCTTCCAGACCGAAGAACTCATCGCTCGCCTGCGCGCGCTGATCCGCCGTGCCGCCGGCAATGCGAGCGCCGAAATGATTGCCGGCGATGTCCGCCTCGACACCCGCTCGGGCCGCGTCACGCTCTCCGGTGAGCCGGTCAAATTGACCGCGCAGGAATATAAACTGCTCAGCTATCTGCTCCACCACAAGGGGAAGGTGGTCAGCCGTACCGAATTGATCGAACATATTTACGATCAGGATTTCGACCGCGATTCCAACACCATCGAAGTGTTCGTGACGCGCATCCGCAAGAAACTCGGCCAGGACGTCATCACCACCATCCGCGGCCTCGGCTACAGCCTCGACGACCCCGCCGACGGAGCGCGGGCGACCGAGTGAACGCCCTCAGTCCCCTCCCCCCGGGAGGGGCGACTCGCGAAGCGAGCGGGGGTGGGCCTGAAGACCTCACGCCCTCCCCCAGTCGCGGCTCGCTCTCCCGCCGCATGATCGGCATCGCTGCCGCGTGGATCCTGCTCCTCCTCGCGCTCGGCGGCGTCGGTCTCGACCGCGTCCTCACCCGCGCGATCACGCAGAATTTTGACGACCAGCTCGATTATGTCCTGACCGCGATGATCGCGAGCGCCGAGACCGACGATCTCGGCGAGGTCCGCCTCAACCGTCCCTTGGGCGACCAGCGCTTTCTCGAGCCCGCTTCGGGACTGTATTGGCAGATCAGCGCGGGCGGGCATGAGGCCTTCCCGTCGCGATCGTTATGGGACCGCCGCCTCGACCCCGGCCCGCCGCATCGCGACCGCCAATCGCACATCTACGACAGCAAGCAATTCGGCGAAAAGGAGACGCTACGCATCGTCGAGCGCGACATCACCTTGCCGTTTTCCAAAACCGTGTGGCGGTTTCAGGTCGCCCAGTCGCGCGACGGCCTCGACACGCAGATCGCGACGATCCGCAAGACCGTACTCCGCAGTTTCGCTTTGCTCGCGCTCGGCCTGATCATCATGGCCGCGCTGCAAACGCTTTACGGCCTCTGGCCGCTGCGCCGCCTGCGCGAAGGCGTCGCGGCGATGCGCTCCGGCCGCGCCAGCCGCATCGAACAGGCCCGCCTGCCCAACGAAGTCGCCCCGCTCGTCGACGAATTGAACGAGCTTCTCGCGCACAATGAAACGCAAGCCGAGGAAGCACGCCGTCACGCCGGCAACCTCGCACACGCGCTCAAGACGCCGCTCACCGTGATCATGAACGCGGCGACCGCCAACGCCACCGATCTGTGCGAAACCGTCCAGCGCGAAGCGACGACGATGCGGCGTCAGGTCGATCACCATCTCGCCCGCGCCCGCGCTGTCGGCCGCCGCGGCCACGCCCACAGCCGCGCCGAAGTCTGGGCCTCGCTCAGCTCGGTCGAGCGCGCGGTCGCGACGCTTTACCCCAAGGTTCGCATCGACATGGGCGGCGACAAGACCGCCATCGCCCGCGTCGAGCGTCAGGATCTCGACGAAATGCTCGGCAATCTGATCGAAAATGCCGCCAAATATGGCGGCGGCAGCGTTTTCGTCACCGTCGAACGGGTCGGCCAGTTCGTCGAAGCGCAGGTCGAGGATGACGGCCTGGGCATCCCCGAAGTGGAGCGCGACCGCATCTTCGATCGCGGCGCGCGGCTCGACACCGGCAAGCCCGGCACCGGCCTCGGCCTCGCCATCGTCCGCGACGTCGCGGAGATCTACGGCGGCACGGTGCTGCTCGAGGAGAGCGAAGATTTGGGCGGCCTGCTCGCGCGGCTTCGTCTGCCCGCAGCGCAATAAAAAACGGGGCCCCGGCGCGACAGCCGGGACCCCGTTCACTCACTCAGTCACCTGACCGGGCGCTTAGCGACGCCATCCGCCATGCTGGTTCTGCCCGTCATGGCGCTGCGACCGGATCTGGCGGCTCAATGCGTCGAACCGCTGGTCGAGGTCGCGGCGTTCCCACTGCGACAGGCCGCCACGGCGATAACGCTGCTCCATATTGTTGAGCGCGACGAACCGGCCACGCAGCGTCGAAGCCTCGACACGCGTCAGGCTGCCGTTGCGGACACCCATTTCGATGCGCTGGTACAGATTGGCCTGGCGCTGGTTGATCGTCTGCCAATTGTCATTCTGCTGCCAGCGTTGCGCGGCGGCTGGGGTGGCAGCGATACCGGTAGTCGCGGCCGCCAGCGCGGTCAGCGAAAGCAAAAACTTTTTCATATCAAGTCCTTCAAATCGGACGCCCGGGGGGATGGACGACCGAATCATAAAGCACCCTCGCCGCTGAAATCTCGCTGACCGCGGCGTTGCGCATCGTTCATCCTATCCAACTGACATTCACGACCCCTGTGTCGACAGTTGTAAACTTATCCCCCTCGAGCCTGCTCATGATGCCGGATCACCTCATCGATAATGAACCGCAGAAATTTCTCCGAAAACTCTGGGTCGAGATTGGCATCCGCCGCCAGCTTGCGCAGCCGCGCGACCTGTTTTTCCTCACGTCCCGGATCGGCGGGCGGCAGTCCAGCCGTCGCCTTGTAACGTCCCACCGCCTGCGTGACCTTGAACCGCTCGGCCAGCATGAACACCAAAGCGGCATCGATATTGTCGATGCTTTCGCGGTATCCGCGCAACATCTCGTCGCTCATGTCGTTCGCCCCCTTGCGTCCGTCTCGTTGGGAAAGCACTAGCCACACATGGTCGCCACCGTCCACAGCCTCAAGCCGCGCAAGGACCCATCGCTCGACGCGATGATCGCCCTCGCCAGCACGGACATGAACGCCGTCAACGCGGTGATCCTCGACCGCATGCAGTCGGACATCCCGCTGATCCCGATGCTCGCCGGCCATTTGATCGCGGGCGGCGGCAAGCGCTTGCGTCCGATGTTGACGTGTGCCTCGGCACGTCTGCTCGACTATCCCGGCACGCGCCATCACAAGCTCGCCGCGTCGGTCGAATTCATCCACACCGCCACGTTGCTTCACGACGATGTCGTCGACGGCAGTGACATGCGGCGCGGGTCGAAGACCGCCAACATCATCTGGGGCAATCCGGCCACCGTCCTCGTCGGCGACTTCCTGTTCAGCCGCAGCTTCGAACTGATGGTCGAGGATGGCAGTCTGAAGGTGCTGAAAATCCTGTCGAACGCCTCGGCGGTAATCGCGGAAGGCGAGGTCAACCAACTCACCGCCCAGCGACAGGTCGATATCGGCGAGGACCGCTATCTCGACATCATCGCGTCGAAGACCGCCGCTCTGTTCGCCGCCGCCTGCCGCATCGCCGCCGTCGTCGCCGAGCGCGACGAGCGTGCCGAAGACGCGCTCGACAGCTATGGCCGCAATCTGGGCATCGCGTTTCAACTGGTCGACGATGCCATTGATTACGCCTCGGACGCCGCCACGATGGGCAAGGGCCAAGGCGACGACTTCCGTGATGGCAAGGCCACGCTCCCCGTCATCCTCGCTCATGCCCGCGGATCCGATGCCGACCGTCAGTTCTGGAAAGACGCGATCGAGGGCCGCCGCGTGTCCGATGCGGACCTCGCCCACGCCACCCGTCTCGTCCGCGAGACCGGCGCGATCGAAGACACCTTCGCCCGCGCCCGCACCTACGGCCAGCGCGCGATCGACGCTCTGGGGGTTTTCCCGACCACGACGGCCAAACTGGCGATGATCGAAGCCGTCGAATTCGCCGTGGCGCGCGCTTACTGACTCGTACATCCCCAAAAAAGACCATGTCGCCCCTGCGCAGGCAGGGGCCCAGATGAACTCTCCACCTGCAACGACGCCTCAATTTGTGAGCTTATTTGGGCCCCTGCCTGCGCAGGGGCGACATGCTCACAGCAGAGTTGCCAACCTCACCCGCACCCATCCCCCGTATCCGCGCACTCGATCTGCAACGTCACATGCCCGATCCCGAACTGCTCCCGGATCGCCGTTGCCGCGCTCATCAAAAACGCATCGCTGCCGCCGCCCGGCACCACCAGATGCGCGGTCAGCACCGTCTCACTCGTGCTCACCCCCCAGATATGCAGGTCATGAACCGCCGCGACCCCGTCCATCTCACCCAGCGCGGTCTCGACTTCGTCGAAATCGACCCCGCGCGGTACACCGGCCAGCGCCATCGCCACGGTTTCCTTGAGCAGGCCCAAGGTCTGCCAGAAAATCAGGCCGACCACGACCAGGCTGACCACCGGATCGATCCACGTCTTGCCCGTCCACAGGATCAGCCCGCCCGCAATCACCACGCCGACCGATACCAGCGCGTCAGAAACCATGTGCAGATACGCGCCGCGCATGTTCAAATCATGCTTCTGCCCGCGCATGAACAGCAACGCACTGCCGACATTGACCACGATGCCGACGCCCGCGACCGCCATCACGACGCCGCCTTCGACAGGCAACGGCTGCGCCAGCCGCGCCAACGCCGCCCAGGCGATCGCCCCCAATGCCCCTATCAGCAGCAGCGCGTTGGCCAATGCGGCCAATATCGTCGAGCCGCGCAAACCATAAGTGAACCGCTTGGTCGGGGCGCGCTTGGCCAGCGTCGCGCCGCCCCATGCCAGCGCCAGCCCCAGCACGTCGGACAGATTATGTCCCGCATCGGCCACCAAAGCGAGCGAACCGGCAAACACGCCATACCCCGCTTCGATCGCGACGAAGAGCAGATTGAGCACGATGCCGATTGCAAACGCCCGCCCCGGATCGGCGGGCGGCGCGTGGCTGTGGCCATGCCCGTGCGCATGGCCATGGTCGTGCGAATGTCCGTGGTGATGCCCGCTCATGCACTCTGGCCTAGCAGGCGCGGCGCATGAGATACTAGGACGCTGAATATGTTGCCGATCGAAGCCGTCCTGCCCGACATCCGCGCCGCGCTGCACGGTGGCACGCGCGCGGTCCTCGTCGCCCCGCCGGGTGCGGGCAAGACGACCATGGTCGCACCCGCCTTGCTCGACGAAAACTGGTGCAGCGGTGAAATCCTGCTCCTCTCGCCCCGGCGTCTCGCCGCGCGCGCTGCCGCCGAACGCATGGCGCACCTCGCGGGTGAATCCGTTGGCAAGACTTTCGGATACGCCACCCGCATGGACGCCAAACGCAGCGCCGCGACGCGCGTCACCGTCCTCACCGAAGGCATTTTCCGCAACCGCATCCTCGCCGATCCCGAATTGCCGGAGATCAGCGCAGTATTGTTCGACGAAGTCCATGAACGCAGCCTCGACAGCGATTTCGGCCTCGCCTTGGCGCTCGAAGCCCAGGCCGCGTTCCGCCCCGATCTCCGCCTCATCGCCATGTCCGCCACGCTCGACGGCACGCGTTTCGCCGCGCTGATGGAGGCACCCGTCATCGAAAGCGAAGGCCGCGCCCACTCCCTCACCCTGCGCCATTTGGGCCGCAGCGCAGGCCGCATCGAGGACGACATGGCCGCTGCCATCCGCCAGGCCTTGCGCGAAGAACCCGGCGATCTCCTCGCCTTCCTGCCCGGCGTGTTGGAGATCAACCGCACCGCCGAACGCCTCACCGGCCTCGACGCGGACATCCTCCCGCTCCATGGTACCCTGAGTCCCCGCGAACAGCGCGCCGCGCTCGGCCCGGCCAGCCGCCGCAAGATCATCCTCGCCACCAGCATCGCCGAAACCAGCCTGACCATCGATGGCGTCCGCATCGTCGTGGACAGCGGTCTGGCCCGCCGCCCGCGCTACGATCGCGGCGCGGGCGTCACCCGCCTCGTCACCGAACGCGCCAGCCAGGCCAGCGTCACCCAGCGCGCCGGCCGCGCCGCGCGCCAATCGCCGGGCGTCGCCTATCGCCTGTGGGAAGAGGCCGCGACCGCCGGCCTCCCCCGCTTCGACCCGCCCGAAATATTGGAGGCCGATCTCTCCAGCCTGGTCCTCGATTGCGGCATCTGGGGCGAACCCGATCCGCGGGCGCTGCGCTGGCTCGACCCGCCCCCCGCCGCCGCCGTCGACGAAGCACGCCAACGCCTGACCACCCTCGATGCGATCGATGCCGAAGGCCGCCCCACCGCACATGGGGAGGCGATCGCCACACTCCCGCTGCCCCCGCGCCTCGCGCACATGCTTGTCCTCGCTGAAGACAAACCCCTCGCCGCCAAGATCGCCATGCTCCTCAGCGAACGCGGCCTCGGCGGCAACGACACCGACCTCGAAGACCGCCTGCGCCGCTGGAATAGCGACCGCGGCCAGCGGGCGGAGGCAGCGAGGCGAACTGCGGCAAGGTGGGCAACCCTGTCCACTCCAGCAGAGCGGGGCGACTCAGTGAAGCTGAGCAGGGGTGGGCTGGCCAACTGTCTCGCCCTCGCCTTCCCCGACCGCCTCTCCCGCCGCCGCAGCCCCTCTGGCGAAGACTGGCTCTCGACCGGCGGCCGCGGCTTCCGCCTCGACCCCACCTCCTCGCTCGCCAAGGCGGAATGGCTCGCCGTCGCCGAAGTCGCGGGCCAAGCCTCCGGCGCTCGCATTCTTAGCGCCGCGCAACTCGACGCCCGCGACATCGACACCCTCTTCGCCCACCGCATCGAAACCCGCCGCACGCTCGCTTTCGATCCCGCGACCGGCAGCGTCAGCGCCACCCGCGACCGCCGCCTCGGCGCAATCGTCCTCAAGCGCGGTGCGGACGAAGCCATCACCCAAGCCGAACGCGAAACCGCGATGCGCGCCGGCGTCCGCCAGCACGGCATCGCCGCGCTCCGCTTCAGCGACGGCGCCCAAACCCTCCGCGCCCGCGCGACCTATGCCGGGCTCGATCTCACCGACGCCGCGCTGATTGCCCGCCTCGACGACTGGCTTCCTGCCCTAGTTTCGGGACAGCGCCACCTCCCCGAAGTCAAAACCGACGCGCTGCTCGCCCTGCTCGATTGGCCCGAACGCCAGCAACTCGACACCCTCGCGCCGCGCCATTTCACATCTCCCGCCGGCACCACTCAAGCCATCGATTACGCAGCGGAAGGCGGCCCTCGCGTCGAACTGCGCGTGCAGGCGCTGTTCGGCCTCGACCGTCACCCGATGATCGGCGACACGGCGCTGATCCTCAGCCTGACATCACCCGCCGGTCGCCCGATCCAGACAACGCGCGACCTGCCCGCCTTCTGGCGCGGCAGCTGGGCCGATGTCGCGAAGGACATGCGCGGCCGTTACCCGCGCCATAACTGGCCCGACGACCCGACCGCCGCGCCCGCGAGCCTCAAGACCAAGAAGGCGCTTGGCAAAAGCACATAGCCTCGGGCAATGCACACCCATGGCTCACGCTCGCATTTACCAGCGCCCCAAATCCTCGATGCAGTCGGGCCGCGCCGGCACGCAAAACTGGGTCCTCGAATTCGAACCCGCCGAGGCCAAGAAGCCCGACCCGCTGACTGGCTGGGCTGGGTCAGGCGACACGCGGGAGCAGGTCCGGCTGAGCTTTGCAACGGTCGAAGAAGCGAAAGCCTATGCCGACAAAAACGGCATCACGACCACAGTGATCCCGGCGCCGGTCCAGACCCTGAAGCTACAAACCTATGCGGACAATTTCCGCTAGGCGTTAGGCCTTGCCAGGCGTAAATTTCAGCGCCGTTCCATCCATGCAATAACGCAGACCGGTCGGCTTGGGCCCGTCATCGAAGACGTGTCCGAGATGCCCGCCACAACGGCGGCAGTGAACCTCGTTGCGCACGAAGCCCAGCGTGGAATCCTTTCGCAGCCGCACCGCGTTGGGCAGCGGCTGCCAAAAGCTCGGCCAGCCGGTGCCGCTGTCGAATTTGGTTTTCGACGAATAGTTCGGGAGATTGCACCCCGCGCAGCTAAAAATGCCCGCGCGGTGTTCGTTGAGGAACGGGCTCTGAAACGGCACGTCGGTCGCTTCCTGGCGCAACGTCGCGAATTGCGCCGGGGTCAGTCGCTTTTTCCACTCGGCTTCGCTGAGATTGACCTCGAACTTTTCCGCCGGGGCCTTGGCGCCCGCACACGCGGCGACCCCGGCCGCCAATGCCAGTCCGCTCGTTCCCAAAAATGCGCGCCGTGTGACCAATTGTAATCTCCTTGGATACAGGGAGATACGCGCGGGAACGCCCGCTGGTTTCAGTACCGCTCCAGCATGACCTGCATATGTTTGTAGCCGTTCACGAAACACGCCGGCACGCGTTGCGGCTCGCCCAGCACGTTCACGCGCAAACGGCGCTTGGCCATTTCCTCGAGCAGCACATGCAATTGCAATTCGGCGACCCGCGCACCGACGCAGCGGTGGATGCCGTAGCCGAACGACAAATGCCGCCGCGCATTTTCACGATCGACCTTGATCGCGTCGCCATCGGGAAACACGCTCTCGTCGCGATTGGCGGAAACATACCACAGCGCCACCTTGTCGCCCTTCCGGATCAATTTGCCCTCGACCTCGGTGTCTTCCAGCGCCGTACGCCGCATATGCGCGAGCGGCGTCTGCCAGCGGATCAGTTCCTGCACCGCATTGGGGATCAGCCCCGGATCGGCCTCCAGCTTCGCGCGCTCGTCCGGATATTTGTCCAGACCATAAGCATAGGCGCTCATCGAATTGCGCGTCGTGTCGTTGCCGCCGACGATCAGCAGGATGAGGTTCCCCATGAACTCGCCTTCGTCCATGTGGCTCATCGCCTCGGATGCGAGCATCATCGAGATCAGGTCGTTGCCGCCCGGTGTCGCCGCCTTTTTCTGCCACAGCTCGCCGAACGCCGCGCCCATCTCGAACGCCTTGGCCAGCCGCGCCTGCCGCGCCTCGACAGTGTGAAAACTCTCCACATCGCCCAGCGCGTCGGACCATTCGGTCAATTTGTGCCGCGTCTCCCACGGGAAGTCGAACAGCTTGGCGAGCATGCCCGTGGTCAGTTCGATCGATACCTTGTCGACCCAGTCGAACGCCACGCCGATCGGCAGCGAATCGAGCACCGCGGCAGTGCGCTCGCGCACCTCGGCCTTCATCGCTTCGACCGGGCTGGGGCCGAAGGCGGGGGCAACCGTGCGGCGCTGCTGCGCGTGTTTGGGCGGGTCCATCGCGATGAACATCGGCATCCGCACTTCGGCTTCGAGCACCCCTTGCGAGTCGCCCGACACGGTGATGCCGCCATATTCCCAGGACGACGAGAATATTTTGGGCAACGCCTCGATATGCACGATCGGCTTGTAGGTGGTGACCGACCAGTACCGGCCGAACGCCGAATCCTCGGTCAAATGCACCGGGTCGTTTGCGCGCAGTTCGGCGAACATTTCGGGCCAGCGCCGCTCGGTCCACACTTCGGGCGGAGTGACGTCGAGCGGATCGCTGACGATGCGTTCAAATGCCGGTGCCAGTGCTGTTGCCATCTCGCCTCTCCAAGCGATGAAATCAGTTGCAGGTTGATACTAACTTACACGGATGTCAATGTGCGGGGACTCAAGGGACGACGTCGCGAGGGTGGGGTTTGGGACGGGTTGGTCGCCGGCAAAGATAGGCCCGGTGATTCCCTATTTTGGAAGCGCTATTTCGATTTCTGCGGTCCCGACTTGAGCACGCCGACGCGGAACCGCCGCGCGGCGAAGCGGACGATCACCGCGACCCAGATGCCCTGCCACACCAAGGCGAGCAGATGCGGCCACAATGCGCCGTCCTGCGCCGCGCGGGCGATCATCGTCAGCGGCGAGCTGAGCGGAAATACGCTCGAGATCAGCACCACCGGCCGCGCCAGATCGCCGACGGCGGTCGAGGCCAGCGCGAACAGCGCGAGTTGCGCCATCGTCGCGGGCATCGACAGCGTTTGAACCTCGCGCACGCTCGACGCCTGCGCGCCCAGCCCGAGGAACACCCCGCCGAGAATGAGGTAGTTCATCACGTAATAGAGCGCGCCGAGGAGGATGAAGACCGGCCAACCGACCGCGGGCAACGGCAGACTCCCGCCCGGCGGCAACAGCATCGCCGCGCCCGCGGCCAGCACGCTGCCCCATACGACGATGCCGGTGAGCGACACGCCGAGCATCGCGATCAATTTGCCCCAGAAGATCGCATCGACCGGCACGGCGCTCGCCAGCACTTCGATGACCTTGTTCGATTTCTCCTCGACAAGGTTGGACAGCAGCATCCCGGCAAGGAGGATCGTCAGCATGAACAGCAAGGTCTGCGCGGCGCGCGCCATCAAATGCCGCCCCTCGCCACCGCCATCCGCCGCGCTGGGCGGTGGGGCGATGCGCGCCTCGACCAACGTCTGCGTCGCCCCGCCGCCTTCGCCGCGCGCCAGCAGATTGGCGAGCCCGCGCGTCGCGTCGAGCGCGCCGGCACTGCCGATCAGTTGCGGGCGATACGGCCAGCCGTCGAGCACCGCGCTGCGTTCCCCCGCCAGCTTTTCCGGGCCGGTGGTCGGGGGATGGACAATCATCTCCGGCAGCGCGCCATTGGCGACCGCCCCCTCGATCCGGGTGTAGCGCTCGGTCAGCCGCGTCGCATCATAGCCCTTGGCCAGCACGATCAATTGCGGGCGGAGCGCGGCCTTGTCCGACGAATCCGCGACGCGTCCGATGGTCGCGCCAAAGCCCAGCGCCAGCAGCGGCCCGAGCAGGAACAGCACGAAGCTGCGCGACACCACCGTGGCGCGGAAATCACGCCGGGCAATCACCCAGGCCTGTTTGAGCAACCGGGTCATCTGGCCAACCCTTCTGCGGCCAAACCACCAGCTTCGGTCGCAACCATGCTCAGCAGCGACGGATCCTTTTGATCTGGGCCCCGCTGATCGTCGCCCTTCAGCCAGTGACCCGCAATCGCGATAAACGCATCATGCAAACCGGGGCGTTCGATCGACAGGCTGTCGATGCCCGCGCCGCCCTCGACCAACCCCTTCAACAGCGTCTCGACGCCGCTCTCCGGCAGTTCGAACCGCCAGTCGCGGCCTTGAGGTGCGATCCCGACGGGAATCGAGCCGCGCCACGCGCCATCCAGCTCACGCGTCCGCAGCCGCACGATCGGACGCAGCTTGGCCCGCGCATCATCGACCGCGCCTTCGAAACGGACTTTGCCGCCCGCGATAATCGCAATCCGCTCGCACAGCCGTTCGGCATGGGCGATGACGTGCGTCGAAAACAGCACCGTCGTCCCCTGTGCCGCCGCGCCGCGGATCGTCGCCTCGAGCTTTTCCTGATTGAGCGCGTCGAGCCCCGAAAACGGCTCGTCCAGCACCAGCAATTTGGGATTGTGGATCAGTGTGCCGAGCAATTGCGCGGTCTGCGCCATGCCTTTCGACAGCGTCCGCACCGGGCGTCGCGCGACGTGCGCCAGACCGTGTTCGGCGAGCAGCCGGTCGGCGCGACGGCGGCCTTCGGCCAGCGGCAATCCGCGCAAATTGCCAAGGAATGCAATCGCCTCACGCACCGGCATCGACGGGTACAGCCCGCGCTCCTCGGGCAGATAGCCGATCTGGCTGGCGGCTTCGAGCGGCTTGCCGTGTCCGAGCACGCACCGCGTCCCCGCATCGGGATCGATGATCCCCAACAACATCCTGAGCGTCGTCGTCTTGCCCGCGCCGTTGGGGCCGAGCACGCCGTAAATCGCCCCCGTCGGCACGCGCAGATCGACGCCATCGACGGCGCGTGTCTCGCCGAAGTTCTTGATGAGGCCGGTGGCTTCGACGGCGTAGTCAGTCACAAGAATATCCCTTTGCCCTGAGGAGCCACCGAGCCTGTCGAAGTGGCCTCTCGAAGGGCCGCGAGGGGTGCTTCGAGACGGGTCTTCGACAAGCTCAGCCCCTCCTCAGCACAAACGGTAAAGGAATGACTAGCCTGCTCACTTCTTCGCCGCCCTCAGCGCGGCGACGCAGCTCGCCCGGTCGATGTCTCGTCCGTCGGGCTGGCGCGCATCGAGATAGGTCACTTTTGCCGCGCCGCCGGTTTCGGGCGGGTAGAGATAGGCGTCGAGGACGCAGATGCCGCTGCGGAATTGCAGCCGCCGCGCGCTGGCCTCGCGGCTGTCGAGCGCGGGTTTGCCGAATTCGGCGATCAGGGTTTCGGCGGGTTGCCCCAGCACCGCTTGCAATCCCGTCGCGCGGATCGGGGCGCTGACCAAGGGCATCGAGACAGGCCGGGCGGTCGCGGTGCAACCGGCGAGGCATAGCAGCGTCATCGGGAGTAGAATGCGCACAAATCACCGTTTGGCTGAGCTTGTCGAAGCCCTGCCCTTCCCCTTTGCCCCGCTCAAAGTAAAGAACGGCGCTTCGACAAGGTCAGCGCGAATGGTGCTGATGTCCGGGAGTTTGCATGTCCAAAAAATACGCCGTCGTCGCGATCGGCAACGCCATCGTCGACGTCATCGCCAGCGCGACCGACGCGTTCATCACCGCCGAGGCGCTGCGCAAGGGCGACATGACGCTGATCGACGCCGCGCGCGCCACCGAGTTGTACGACCGCATGGGGCCGGGCCGCGAAGTGTCGGGCGGGTCCGCCGCCAACACCATCGCCGGCATGGCCGCGCTCGATTGCCAATGCGGGTTCATCGGCCAGGTCGCCGACGACCAATTGGGCGAAGTGTTCGCGCATGACATCCGCGCGCTGGGCGTGAATTTCACGACGCCGCCGATGACCGGCGCCGATCCCACCGCGCGCTGCCTGATCCTCGTCACGCCCGACGGCCAGCGCACGATGAACACGTTTCTCGGCGCGGCGCAGTTTCTGCCCGAAGCCGCGCTCGACGCCGCGTTGATCGGCGATGGCGCCATGCTCTATCTCGAAGGCTATTTGTGGAACGCCCCGGCATCGCGCGCGGCAATGCGCCGGGCGATCGAGATCGCGCGCCAGGCCGGTGCCCGCGTCGCGCTGACGCTGTCGGCGATTTTCGTCGTCGAAAGCCACAAGGACGAATTCTTCGCGCTTTGCGACGACGGATCGATCGACCTGATCTTCACCAACAACGAAGAAGTCACGGCGATGACCGGCGTGGCCGACCCGTATGAGGCCGCCGCGGCGCTGGCCAAGCGCGTGCCCGAACTGGTCTGCACCCATGGTTCGGCGGGGGCCGAAGCCTATCTGAACGGTGAGCATGCGCGTGTCGGCGCCGAGCCGGTCGAGAAGGTGGTCGACACCACCGGCGCGGGCGATTTGTTCGCCGCCGGCTATCTCGCCGGCCGTTCGCAGGGCCGCAGCCTGGAGCAATCGCTGACGATGGGCGCGGTGTGCGCCGCCGAAGTCATCTCGCACTTCGGCCCGCGGCCGGAAGCGGATTTGAAGGCACTGGTCGCCGCGCGGCTGAACTAACCGGTCCCCTCCCACCGGGAGGGGCGACTCAGCGACGCTGAGCGGGGGTGGGTATGGCGCGGGAGTAAATCCCGCGCCGTCGGCCGTTGCTGCGCACGCCGTCCGGGCTTGTGCGAGGTCGGAATAGCTTTCGCTATTTCCGTGCCCGCCCTACGCCGCGCCGGGACCCGGATGGATTTCGGCATCGCCTTCGTGATGCTCGGATAGCCCGCGGCCGACATGGCTGCGGTTCCGGCTGTAGAGGAAATACACCACCAGCCCGAGCAAGGCCCAGGCCACGAACAATTCGATCGTGAACAGCGACAGGCTGAAGAACAGATAGACGCAGCCGATGATCGACAGCGGCGCGATGATCATGATCAGCGGCGTGCGGAACGGACGCACCCGCGCCGGATCGGTCCGGCGCAGCACCATCACCGCGATCGACACGGCGGCGAAGGCGAACAACGTGCCCGAGTTGGACACATCGGCCAGCAACCCGACCGGGAAGAACGCCGCGAACAACGCCACGAAAATACCCGTCAGGATGGTGATCACATGCGGCGTGTGGAACCGCGGGTGGATCCGCGAGAAGAATTCGGGCAGCAACCCGTCGCGGCTCATCACGAAGAAAATGCGGGTCTGACCGAACATCATCATCAGGATGACCGATGGCAGCGCAATGATCGCCGCCGCTCCGACCAGCCAGCCGACGAACGGATAGCCGATCGACTTGAGCGTCCAGGCCAGCGCCTCCTTCGAACAGACGACGGCCTGTTCCTGGATCGCGGTGCATGCCTGCGCCAATGCGGGCGTGCCGGGCGACAGGACTTCGTGGTTGGGACCGAACACCGGCTGCGCGCCGACCGTGCCGATCACGCCCGACGCGACCAGCATGTAGAAGATGGTGCAGACCGCGAGGCTGCCGATCAGGCCGATCGGCATGTTGCGCTGCGGATTCTTGGTCTCCTCGGCCGCGGTCGAAACCGCGTCGAAGCCGACATAGGCAAAGAAGATCGACGCCGCGGCGCCAGAAATGCCGGCAAAGCCGAGCGGCGCGAAGGGCGTGAACTGCCCCGTCTTGATCACCGGGATGGTCAGGATGACGAACATGGTCAGCGCAATGATCTTGACCCCGACCAGCACCGCATTGACCGTGGCGCTTTCCTTGGTGCCCTTGACCAGCAGCGCCGTGACCGCCGTCGCGACCGCCATTGCCGGCAGGTTGATGATCCCGCCGTCGAACGGCCCGCGCACCCACTCGAGCGGTATCGACAAGTGGAAACTGGTGTTCAGCCAACCGATGAAATAGCCCGACCAGCCGACCGAAACCGCGCCCGCGGCGATCGCATATTCGAGGATCAGCGCCCAGCCGACCATCCACGCGACCAGCTCACCCATCACCGCATAGCTGTAGGTGTAAGCGGAGCCCGACACCGGCACCATCGCGGCCATTTCGGCATAGCACAGCGCCGCGACCGCGCAGACCAGCCCGGCGATGACGAAGCTCAGCATCATGCCCGGCCCGGCCTTTTGCGCGGCCTCTGCGGTCAGCACGAAAATACCCGTGCCGATGACGGCGCCGATGCCCAGCATCGTCAGTTGAAACGCGCCGAGCGACCGGTGCAGCGACTTTTTCTCTGCCGTCGCGAGAATCGCGTCGAGCGACTTGATGCGGCCGAAAATCATGAAATTCCCCTAATCTTATGGGGCGGAACCTAATGGCTTTCCCCCCTCGCGCAAGCGGTTAACGCGACAGCATCGGTCCCAGCCTGGCACCGCCGAACAGGTGGACGTGGAGGTGCGGCACTTCCTGCCCCCCGTCATGCCCGTGATTGGCGAGCAGGCGATAGCCCGGCGCGTCCAGCCCCTCCTGCCGCGCCACCGCCCCGACCGCGCGGACAAAGCCGGCGATTTCGGCGTCGGGTGCCTTGGCCGCGAAATCGTCCCAGCTGACATAGGCACCCTTGGGGATCACCAGGATGTGCACCGGCGCGGCGGGCGCGATGTCGTGAAACGCCAGCGCGAATTCGTCTTCGTAGACCGTGCGGTTGGGGATTTCCCCGCGCAGGATTTTGGCGAAGATGTTCTGGTCGTCATAGGGCAGGGTCGGGTCGATCGGCATCAGCGGCTGGCCTTTTCATCCAATCCCGAAACGCCTTCGCGGCGCGTCAGTTCGGCGGCGACCTCGCTCAGCGGCACGTCCTTGATCGCCAGCAAGGCGACGAGGTGAAACAGCACGTCCGCCGCTTCCTTGACGACGACCGAGCGGTCCTGCGCCAGCGATGCGACGACCAGTTCGACCGCCTCCTCGCCCAATTTACGCGCGGCAAAGGCCGGGTCGGCGGCGAGTTTCGCGGTATAGGACGTCGCCGGATCGGCGGTCATCCGCTGGCGGATCGTGGCTTCGAGGCGGTCGAGCATATGTGCTGGCCTAGCTCAAACCCGCTTCAACACAAGCTGTCACCCCTGCGCAGGCAGGGGTCCAGATGAACTCTCAAGTTGAAACGAAGCCGCGCGTGGATGATCTGTCTGGGCCCCTGCCTGCGCAGGGGCGACAAATTGAGGGATCACCCGCCCCGCGCGGAGATACCCGCCGCGCGTAACGCCGCGTGGGCTTCACCGATGGTGGCCTCGCCAAAATGGAAGATCGAGGCGGCGAGGACGGCGCTCGCATGACCATGAGTGACGCCTTCGACGAGGTGCTGCAGGCCGCCGACGCCGCCGGACGCAACGACGGGGACACTGACCGCATCGGCGATGGCGCGCGTGAGTTCGAGATCGTAACCATCCCTGGTCCCGTCGCGATCCATACTGGTGACCAGCAGCTCACCCGCGCCCAGTTCCGCCAGCCGCAGCGCATGTTCGACCGCGTCGATCCCCGTCGCGCGCCGCCCGCCATGGGTGAAGACTTCCCAGTGGCCTTCAACGCGGCGGGCATCGACCGAGGCGACGACACACTGGCTGCCGAAGCGGTCGGCAATCTCGGCGACGATTTCGGGCCGCGCCACCGCCGCCGAATTGACCGCGACCTTGTCCGCGCCCGCCAGCAACAGCGCGCGCGCATCGTCCGCGCTGCGCACCCCGCCGCCGACGGTCAGCGGCATGAAGCAGACTTCCGCCGTCCGGCGCACCACATCCAAGATGGTCTCGCGCCCCTCATGGCTCGCGCCGATATCGAGGAAGCAGAGTTCGTCGGCCCCCGCCGCGTCATAGGCCCGCGCCGCCTCGACCGGATCGCCCGCATCGCGCAGGTCGACGAAATTGACACCCTTCACCACGCGGCCGTTCGCGACGTCGAGACAGGGGATGACGCGGATGCGGACGGTCATGCGCCCCGCCCTTCGAGACGCGCCTTCGACAAGCTCAGTCGCTCCTCAGGGCAAACGGAAATTATACGGGCCGTTCGTGCTGAGGAGGGACTGAGCGAAGGCGCAGCCGAAGTCGAAGGCCCGTCTCGAAGCATCACCCCTTCGCCACCGCAATCGCCGTCGCCAGATCGAGCCGCCCGTCATACAGCGCCCGCCCGGTAATGACGCCTTCGATCCCGTCCTTGGCATGGATCGCCAACATGCGGATATCGCCCACGCCCGCCACGCCGCCACTCGCAATCACCGGCAAATTAGTACCCCGCGCCAGGTCGACCGTCGCCTGGACATTGACGCCCTTGAGCATCCCGTCGCGCCCGACATCGGTGAACAGCAACGCCGCCACCCCCGCATCCTCGAACCGCGCGGCCATGTCCGCGACCGCGACGTCGGATACCTCGGCCCAGCCATGCGTCGCCACCATCCCGTCGCGCGCATCGACGCCGACCACGATCCGGTTGGGAAATGCTTTTGCCGCCACGCGGACGAAATCGGGGTCGGTCAGCGCCGCGGTGCCGATCACCACGCGCGCCACGCCGCGATCGAACCAGCGCTGCACCGCCGCCATGTCGCGCACCCCGCCGCCGACCTGCACGAAGCCGGGGAAGGCCGCGACGATACTCTCCACCGCCGTGCCGTTGACGCTGCTGCCGGCAAACGCGCCGTCGAGATCGACGACGTGCAGATGCGTCGCGCCCGCGTCCGCAAAGGCCACCGCCTGTGCCGCGGGATCGTCGCCGTACACCGTCGCGCGCGCCATATCGCCCTCGGCCAGGCGCACGACCTGCCCGCCCTTGAGATCGATCGCGGGGAAGACGATCAAGGCCGCCACGCCATGAACCGCTGCAGCGTCAACAGGCCATAAGCCTGCGACTTTTCCGGGTGGAATTGCACCCCGACGATATTGTCGCGCCCCACCGCGGCGACGATCGGCCCGCCATGATCGGTTAGTGCATGAACCTGTTCGGGCAACTCCGCCGCAAAATGATAGCCGTGGAGGAAATAGGCCTCGCCCGCCCCGACCACCGGATGCACGCCATCGGTCCGCACCGCGTTCCAGCCCATGTGTGGCACCTTCAGCCCCGGCGCGGGCGCGATCGCATCGACGCTGCCGGGGATCCAGCCGAGCCCCGGCGTCACTTTATGCTCGCGCCCCTCGCCCGCGAGCAATTGCATCCCGACGCAAATGCCGAGGAATGGCGCGCTGCGTTCGAGGACGGCGCGTTCCATCGCTTTGATCATGCCGGGGATGGCCGACAGCGCCCCCATGCAGTGCGCGAACGCCCCGACGCCGGGCAGGACGATGCGGTCGGCATTCGCCACGACTTCGGGATCGGCGGTCACGACCGGCTCCATGCCGATGGCGCGAAACGCGTTGGCGACGGATTGGAGATTTCCCGCGCCGTAGTCGATCAGGACTAGTGAACTCACAGGTCCTACCCTGTCGCCCCTGCGCAGGCAGGGGTCCAGATGCGCGCTCCACCTGCGGCGAACCATCCATTTGTGCGTTCATCTAGGCCCCTGCCTGCGCAGGGGCGACAGCTTACCGAGAGGATCACAACACACCCTTGGTCGACGGGATCACCCCCGCCTTGCGCGGATCGATCTCGACCGCCTCGCGCAGCGCGCGCGCCAGCCCCTTGAACGCGGCTTCCGCGATGTGGTGATTGTTGCTGCCGTACAGCGTCTCGATGTGAAGTGTGATGCCTGCGGTCTGCGCGAACGAATGGAAGAAATGCTCGAACATTTCGGTGTCCATCTCGCCCAGCCGCTTCTGCGAGAATTCGGTCTTCCACACCAGAAACGGCCGCCCCGAAATGTCGAGCGCGACGCGCGTGAGCGTCTCGTCCATTGGCGACAGCGCATCGGCGTAACGGCGGATGCCGCGTTTGTCGCCCAGCGCCTGCGCCACCGCCTCGCCGATCGCGAGCCCGGTGTCCTCGACCGTGTGATGCTGGTCGATATGCAGATCGCCCTTGGTCTCGACCTCAAGGTCGATCAGCGAGTGCCGCGACAATTGTTCGAGCATGTGATCGAAGAACCCGATCCCGGTGGAAACATTATACTCCCCCGTGCCGTCGAGGTTCACAGCGACCTTGATCGCCGTTTCGGATGTGTCGCGCTGAACCGAGCCTGTTCGCATGGCCGCCCGCCTAAGCGAGAAGAGTAGAAGGGACCACCCCTAACCCCTCCACGAAGGCGTGGAGGAGAACTTTTCCCCTCCGGATTTCCGGGAGGGGCGACTCGCGCCCACTTCGGGCGCGGCAGGGGTGGGCAAACCCGCTTGACCCCGCCCGCCGCCCCTCTAGGTTCGCAGCCGTGACCGAAGAAACGCCCGACAGCCTGATTCCCTATGACGAAATCGTGCAGGAGGCGCTGCGCGCCGTCGTCGGCCGCGTTCTCGCGCCGATCGAGCATGAAGGGTCGCTGCCCGGCAACCATCACTTCTACATCACCTTCAAGACGCAGGCGGCGGGGGTCAGCATCCCCAAGCATTTGATCGCGCGATTCCCCGACGAAATGACCATCGTGCTCCAGAACAAGTTCTGGGATTTGAAGGTGCATGACGACGCGTTCGAGGTCGGGCTGACGTTCAATGCCGTTCCCGCCAAGCTGTTCATCCCCTTTGCGGCGATCAGCGGATTCTTCGACCCCGCCGTCAATTTCGCGCTGCAATTCGCGGTGCAGGGCGACGGCGAACCGACCGAGCACGACGCCGCCGAAAATGACGGCCCGATCGCGGAGCCGGTCGAGGATGGCTCGAACGTCGTGGCGGTGGATTTCAAGCGGAAAAGGTAATCCTCGCCTTGAGGCGAGGTGGCAGGCGCGCTAGCGCCTGACGGAGTGGTGCGAACGACAGCGTGCGACAGCACGCTTCGACGCTTCCGCGTCGATTTTTTGCACCACTCCGGCGCTTCGCGCCACCTCGCCTGAAGGCGAGGATTTGGGGAGACAATGGAACGTGACGAATACCCGCGCAGAAACCGATTCCTTCGGCCCCATCGATGTCGATGCCTTGGCCTATTGGGGCGCGCAGACCCAGCGCTCGATCGAGAATTTTCCGTTCGGCGAACGCGAACGCATGCCGCTCGGCATCGTCCATGCGCAAGCCATCGTGAAGCAGGCGGCGGCGCGCGTGAACGCTAAGCATGGCCTGAAATCCGAAATCGTCGACGCGATCGAAGCCGCCGCGACCGAGATCGTGGCGGGCAAGCTCGACGATCAATTCCCGCTGGTCATCTGGCAGACCGGGTCGGGCACCCAGACCAACATGAACGTCAACGAGGTCATCGCCGGCCGCGCCAATGAAATGCTGACGGGCACGCGTGGCGGCAAATCGCCGGTGCACCCCAATGACCACGTCAATATGAGCCAGTCGTCGAACGACAGTTTCCCGACGGCGCTGCACGTCGCCGCCGTGCTGGCGACCGAGAAGACATTGCTTCCCGCGCTCGACCGCCTGACCTCGGCGCTCACCGCCAAGGCCGAAAGCTGGGCGCACATCGTCAAGATCGGCCGCACGCATACGCAGGACGCGACGCCGCTGACGCTGGGTCAGGAATTCGGCGGTTATGCCGCGCAATTGATCAGCGCCAAGCACCGCATCACCGGCGCGATGGAGGGCAATCTCCGCAAGCTCGCCATCGGCGGCACCGCGGTTGGCACCGGCCTCAACGCCCCCGCCGACTGGGCCGAGGACATGAGCGCGGCGATCACCGACATCGCCGGCAGCCAGTTCACGCCCGCCCCCAACAAGTTCGAACAACTCGCCGCCAAGGACGGGCTCGTCTTCTTCCACGGCGCGCTCAACACGCTGGCGGTGTCGCTGACCAAGATCGCCAACGACATCCGCTTTTTGGGTTCGGGTCCGCGTTCGGGCCTCGGCGAATTGTCGCTGCCTGAAAACGAGCCCGGCAGTTCGATCATGCCCGGCAAGGTCAACCCGACGCAGTGCGAAAGCCTGACGATGGTCGCGGCGCAGGTCATCGGCAATAACGGCGCGGTGACCGTCGGCGGGATGCAGGGGCATTTCGAACTCAACGTGTTCATGCCGCTGATCGGCGCGAACGTGCTGCGGTCGATCCATATCCTCTCGACCGGCATGGTCAGCTTCGCCGAACGCTGCGTCGACGGCATCGTCGCCAATGAAAAGCAGATCGCGGATCTGGTCGACCGCTCGCTGATGCTCGTCACCGCGCTGGCGCCCGAGATCGGTTACGATAACGCCGCCAAGATCGCCAAGACCGCGCACCACAACGGCACCACGCTGCGCGAGGAGGCCAAGGCGTTGGGCCTGGTCGACGAAGCGACCTTCGACCGCGTCGTCCGCCCGGAAAAGATGGTGTAACTCCAATCGGGAAATCACCGTCGCCCCAGACCTCATCCGGGGTCCATTTGCCCTCTGTTTCGATCAGAGGACCAATGGACCCTGACTTCCGTCAGGGTGACGGCTCTCGTTTGCGCAACCAACCCGCCGCTCGCGCGTCTCTCCCGCAACTCATTCAGGGAGACACGTCATGCTTCGAACCATCATCGGCGCACTCATCGGCCGTGAAATCGATCGCCGCGATGGCGACAGCGGTATCAAGGGCACGATCATCGGCGCCGCCGCCCCGCGCATCCTGTCACGCCTCGGCCCGCTCGGCCTCGTCCTCGGCGGCGCGTACGTCGCGAAAAAGGCCTATGACCGGCGCAAGGCCGCCTAGAGCGGCGGCGCTATAGCGCCGTCTGCCACTGCTTGATCGCCTCCACCGGGTGGACGAGCATCAGCACGTTGAGCGTCAGATTGTCGCGGATGATCCCAAGGGTCAGCAGCTCGAACGCGATCGCAAGGGCGACCGTCATCCACCACGGGATGCGCCGCGCGACCGCGAAGCCAAAGGCCATCGCCGCGACATCGCTCATCGAATTGATGACCGTGTCGCCGGTATAGCCGAGCGCGATCGTCGCCTCGCGGTACCGGTCGATGATGATCGGCGAGTTTTCGAGCATCTCCCACGCCGCCTCGATCGCCACCGCCAGCGTCAGCCGCACTCCGGGCGAGGCGCGCCGGAACAGCAGCCAGCCGAAGAAATAGAACAGAAACCCGTGGATGATGTGGCTGGGCGTATACCAGTCGAACAGATGTTGGCTGTTCCCGGCATCGAGCGCGGGGTGAAACAGATCGACGTAACCGCACGTGCAGATCGCGTGCCGCCCGAACCCCAGCTCGACCGCGCCCATGACCAGAATGATCACCGCAACGATCGCCCAGTGCTTTGCGCGGATGTCATGGATCGAAACTTTGCTCATGCCCTTTTCATTGACCCTCCGCGCCCACGCGGGCAAGGCCGCGCGCGATGCTCAAGCGCCGCGGGATTCTTTTCGTCATCTCCAGCCCCTCGGGCGCTGGCAAGTCGACGATCGCGCGGATGCTGCTCAAATCCGATCCGACGCTGGCGATGTCGGTCTCCGCGACGACGCGCCCGATCCGGCCGGGCGAAGTCGATGGCAAGGATTACAACTTCGTCGATCTCGATACGTTCAAGCAGATGGTGGCCGACGGCGACTTTCTCGAATGGGCGCACGTCTTCGGCCATCGCTACGGCACGCCGAAGAAGCCGGTGTACGACAACCTCGCCGCCGGGCGCGATATCCTGTTCGATATCGACTGGCAGGGCGCACAACAGTTGTTTCAACAAGCCGGCGGCGATGTCGTCCGCACCTTCATCTTCCCGCCGTCGATCGAGGAACTCGAAGCCCGTCTGCGCAAGCGCGGCACCGACAGCGATGAAGTGATCGACGCGCGCATGGCGCGCGCCGCCTCCGAAATCAGCCACTGGGACGGTTACGATTACGTCCTGGTCAACGAAGTCGCGCAGGATTGCTTCGAGGGCGTGAAAAACATCCTCGACGCCGAACGTCACAAGCGCAGCCGCCAGACCGGTTTGATCGGCTTTGTCCGGGGCATGTCCAAGGCCGGTTGACGCATTCGCAGCGTGGCGTCACCCTTCCCTCACAAGGGGAGAGCAACCATGATCCGCATTCTGATCGGCAGCATCGTCGGCGGCATCGTCCAGTTCATCATCGGCGCGGTCGCCTGGGTCGGCTTCGGCAACATCGCGTATAAATTCGCCAGCGAAGCCAATGTCGCGGACCTGCATACCGCGCTCGCGCGGACGCTGACCGCCAGCGGCGACGGCACTTACGTCATCCCGATGCCGGAAACCGCGCAAGGGACGGCGCTGCTCGGCAAAGGGCCAGTGGCGATGATCTTTTTCCATTCGGGCGGCAGCACGCCGTTCAGCCCGGGCGCCCTGCTCATCGGCCTGGTCATGTCGGTGCTGATGCTGTTCATCGTCGGCACCGCGCTCAGCCGCCTCGATACGCTGGCCGACCGGATGCGGGTGATGATCCTGTTTGCGGTCGCCACGGTCGGTTATTTCACGCTGTCGCTGCCGGTCTATAATCACTTCATGCCGTGGACGTGGTGGGTGTTCCTGACGATCGAGGAATTCATCGCCTTCGTCGCGGGGGCTTACGTCATGCTGCGCTGGTTCATGCCTGCAACAGTCGCAAGAACGACGCTGCGCTGAGGAAATCGCGCCGCCGTGCCTCGCGCGCGGCGGTGGCGAGATAATCCTCGCCCCATTTACCGGCCTGCCACAGTTCGTCGACATGCGTTGCGTCGAACGCCGCTTCGGCCGTGATCGCGCCCTCGAAGACTGCCAGCGCGGTGATCAGCGACCCCCCGATCGTCGCCAATTGCTGCAAGCCGACAAGTTGGAACGGGTCAACCGCATGCACCGCTGCGCCCAGCCGCTCGACCGTCGCGATGGGCTGCGCGACGTGGATGATCCCCACCGTCACATGGAACGCGACGTCATATCGCCCGCGCGCCCAGGCGAGCAGCGGGTCCCAAACCGCCGCTTCCTCCGCCGCGAGATCGGGATCGTCGGCGCGATAAGATAGCAGGTCGCTCTCGGCATATGCCGCGACACTCTCCGCCAGCGTGTCATCGGCGCGGTCGATCGCGGCATTGCTGAGCCCGGTCAGCGGCATCGCGGCGGGCTTCACTTCACCTTCGACTGCGCGCCATTCTTCCGCGACAGCCTCGGCCAGAGTGGCATTGGGCAGCGTCAGTTCGGCCCGCGCCGGTGTCCGCACCGGGCGGGCATCGAGGCGGATCGCGCCACCCTCGACCGTTACGTCACGCCAGAACCGCTTCATCCCTTGTCGGCATTCTTCCATGCCCGGACGAGCAATTGCGGCACGACGATCACGTCGATCACCCCAACCGCAATCAGGGTGTAGCCCAGGATTTCCGCCGGTTCGACCAATCGTTTGGCGATGATCGCCACGCCCAGCATCGCAATCGCCAGGCCGGAGAAACGCAGGAAAGTCAGGAAGAAAAACCTCTTCTTGGCGTCATCCTCGGTCATGGCTTGGCACCTCGCGAACGCCGCTCGCCCTTGCGGGCTTTCCGCGCCGATTTGGCCTTGTTCAGCGCGGCGCGCGCCTTGCCCTCGGCGGTGTCCTTGAACTTGACCTCTTCGATCTCGAGCACGTCGCCGATCAGCTCGTCGAACCCAAGATCGTCCATACTCTCGGCGAAATGCGTCGGCAGTTTGGCGGTCACGTCGAGCGGCGGACCATCGGGATGATCGATCCTCAACCGCCGCGCGTGCAGATGCATCTTGCGGCTGACGGTGCCGGTCAGGAACGCGTCGCGTCCGCCATATTTTCCGTCGCCGACGATGGGATGCCCGATCGCCGCCATGTGCACGCGCAACTGATGCGTGCGCCCGGTCATCGGCTGCAATTCGACCCACGCCGCGCGATTGCCGGCGCGCTCGATGACGCGATAGCGTGTCCGCGCCGCGGCGCCTTCCTTTTCGTCGACATGCATTTTTTCGCCGCCCGATCCCGGCTGCTTGGCGATGGGCAGGTCGATCAGGCCGTCATGCACCTCCGGCACGCCCATCACGATCGCCCAGTACACCTTGCGCGCGGTGCGGCTAGAAAAGCCCTTGGCGAAAAACGCCGCGGCCTTGGCCGAGCGCGCGACCAGCAGCACGCCCGAGGTATCCTTGTCGAGCCGGTGGACCAGCTTGGGCCGGCCAGCACCTTCGTCAAATGCATCGAGCAAACCATCGACATGCTCGATCGTCCCCGATCCGCCTTGTGTCGCCAGACCCGGCGGCTTGTTGAGCACGATCGCCGATGCGTCCTTGTGGATCACCATGTGGCGCATGAAATCCATTTCATCGGGTGTCAGCGCCAGCTTCAGCCGCTCCGGCTTGGCGCGCTCTTTGACCTCGGGCTCGATCGGCGGGACGCGCAAAACTTGCCCCGCGGCGATGCGGTCGCCCGGCCCCGCGCGCGCGCCGTCGACGCGGAGTTGCCCGGTGCGCGCCCAGCGCGACACGAGGTTGAAGCTCGCTTCGGGCAAATGCCGCTTGAACCAGCGGTCCAGCCGGATGCCGTCATCGTCCGCCGCGACGGTGAACTGGCGAACGTCGGTGATTTTCGGGGTGATGTCCTTGCCGCTCATGCCGCGCGCACCAGCATCAGGCCGGCACCCAGCGCGACGATCGATCCGGCCACGCTCAGCCCGATGTAAGTCAGCGCCAACGGCACCTGCCCGCGCTCGATCAGGAACCAGCTATCCAGGCTGAACGCCGAAAAGGTCGTGAACCCGCCGAGCACTCCGACGCCGAGCAACAGCCGCGCCTGCTCGTTTCCCGCCGCCGTCCGCATCAGCCCGCCGACCAAAGCTCCCATCAACAGGCCACCGAGCAGATTGACCGCCAGAGTTCCCCACGGCGCGGTAAAGCGGCTCACCGCCAGATAGCGCGCGCCGGACCCCAAGGCACCGCCGAGCATCACGAGAAGAAGATTGGGCATAAAGGATAGCTTAGCGAGAGATCGCCACCCTGTCGAAGCCTCACCGCCTCGTCACCCTGACGGAAGTCAGGGTCCATTCGCCCTCCATCGCAATCAGAGAACCAATGGACCCCGGCTCGGAGGCCGGGGTGACGCAGGTTCTCACCAACCTTCGTCGCTCCGGACTTGATCCGGGGCCAGCTTCTTCCCTGGTTGACGCGCACGTCAACCGCCCGCATCCTCAAACCCAAAGCGGCGCGAAGCCGTGAGTGGAGAGGCAATGACGACCACCCCCGCGCACGACCGCGTGCCGTTTCGCGTGAAATTCGCCTATGGCATCGGTGCGATCGCTTACGGCATCAAGGATAACGGGTTTTCGACCTTCCTGTTGCTGTTCTACAATCAGGTGATCGGCCTGCCGCCGGGGACCGTCGGTCTGGTCATCGCGCTCGCCTTGCTGTTCGACGCGTTCATCGATCCGCTGCTGGGGCTGCTCAGCGACCGCACGAACACCCGTTTGGGACGGCGCCATCCGTGGCTCTATGCTTCGGCAATTCCCATCGCGATCAGCTGGGCGTTGTTGTGGCATCCGCCCGCGAACGTGTCCGAACCCGTGCTGATCGTCTGGCTGCTCGCCACCGCCGTCGCGACCCGCGCCGCGATCTCGAGCAACGAGGTGCCGAGCTATGCCCTCGCCCCCGAAATGACCCGCGATTATCACGAGCGCACGTCGGTGTTCGCCTATCGTTACGTCTTCGGCTGGCTCGGTGGGCTGGGCTTTCTGATGCTCGCGTTCGGCTATTTCCTGAAGCCGCCGCACGGCGCGCAGACCGGTCCGCTGGCGCTGGTCGGTTACGGCAATTACGGCTCTTGGGGCGCAATCCTGATGGCCGTGTGCGTCATTGCCTCCGCGCTCGGTACGCAGAAATTCGCATTGCGCCACAAGGCGACGCCAGTGCCGCATTACGGCGTCGCGGAGATGGTCCGCGGTCTGCGTCAGACGCTCGCCAATCGCGGCTTCCTGATCCTTATGGCAGCGGGGATGATCAGCTACACCGCGCAGGGGATCAGCTTTTCGCTGTCCAACTATCTGCTCGGTTTTTTCTGGCAGCTGAAGCCCGCCCAGTTTCTGACCTATTCGATGATCCTGTTCTGCGGCGTAATCGCCTCGGCGATCATCGCCGCGCCGCTCAGCCGCCGGTTGGGCAAGCGCAGCGCGGCGGCGTGGTGCGCATTTCTCGGGTGCTCGATTCAGACGCTGCCGTATTGGCTGCGCCTGATCGGGGTTTATCCGCTGCCTGGCGATCCGTTGGCGGTGCCGCTGTTCTTCTCGACGGTGTTCTTCAACTCGACCTTCGGTGTCGCCAGCTTCATCATCACCGCCTCGATGATGTCGGATGTCGTCGAGGATTCGGAGGAAACGACCGGGCGCCGCGAGGAAGGGCTGTTCTTCGCCGGCGCGTTGTTCATGCAGAAATGCTCGGGCGGCCTTGGCATCCTCGGCACGGGTATCGTCCTGAGCATTGCAGCGTTTCCGGCCAAGGCGGTCCCAGGTACGGTCCCGCAACCCGTGTTGGACAATCTCGCATTGCTTTACGCCTCGCTTTACCTCGGGCTCGGCGCGATCGCCGCATTCCTCCTCACGCGATTCCCGTTCGGGAAAGAGGAGCACGAGGCGCGCCTGGCGCGGCTGGCCGCGGCTTCACAGCCATAACGTCACGGCTTGCCGTAGCGTCACCCGAAAGGGGCTAGGCAAGCCCCGCGAAACCACGCCATAGGCTTGACGCAAACGTAAAGGAGAGCGGCGTGGACTTCGACCTGACCGAGCGGCAGAGCTATTGGCGCGACCGCGTCCGCGACCACATCGAACGCTTCGTCGTCCCCCGCGTCCCCGACTATTACGCGCAACAGGCGGAGGGCAGCCGCTGGAAGGTTCTGCCCGTCGTCGAGGAGGAAAAGGCGCGCGCCAAACAGGCGGGCATCTGGAACCTGTTCATGCCGCCGGGCAGCGCGCTGAAGCACGTCGACGAAAGCTTCGAATTCGACGGCCCCGGCCTGACCAACATGGAATATGCGCTGTGCGCCGAGGAAATGGGCCGCGTCGGCTTCGCGTCCGAAGTGTTCAACTGCTCCGCGCCCGACACCGGCAACATGGAAGTGTTCCACCGTTACGGCACGCGCGAGCAGAAGGACAAATGGCTCAAGCCGCTGATGGAAGGCGAAATCCGCTCCGCCTTCCTGATGACCGAGCCTGCCGTCGCCTCGTCGGACGCCACCAACATCGAAACCTCGATCCGCCGCGAAGGCGACGAATATGTGCTCAACGGCGTCAAATGGTGGTCGTCGGGTGCGGGCGATCCGCGCTGCAAGATCGCCATCGTCATGGGCAAGACCGATTTCGAGGCACAACGCCATTCGCAGCAATCGATGGTGCTGATGGAACTCGACGCGCCGGGCGTGAACATCCTGCGCCACCTGCCAGTGTTCGGTTACGACGATGCGCCGCATGGCCATATGGAAATCGAGCTCAAGGATGTCCGCATCCCCGCGTCGAACATGCTGCTGGGCGAAGGCCGCGGCTTCGAAATCGCGCAAGGCCGCCTCGGGCCGGGCCGCATTCACCATTGCATGCGGACCATCGGCACCGCCGAAGTCGCGCTCGAGAAAATGGCCAAGCGGCTTCTGTCGCGCGTCGCCTTCGGCAAGACGATCGCCAGCCACAGCGTGTGGGAACAGCGTATCGCTCGCGCCCGCATCGACATCGAAATGACACGCCTCTTGTGCCTCAAGGCGGCTGATTTGATGGACAAGGTCGGCAATAAGGCGGCGGCTGCCGAAATCGCGATGATCAAGGTCCAGGCACCCAACATGGCGCTGCAGATCATCGACGACGCGATTCAGGCGCATGGCGGCGGCGGCGTGTCGGAAGATTTCGGTCTGGCGCATATGTGGGCGGGCCAACGCACCCTGCGCCTCGCCGACGGCCCCGACGAAGTTCACGCCCGCGCCATCGCCCGGCTCGAATTCGGCAAATATGGCGGCGTCCCGCGCCCCGACAAGGGCGCGTCGCGGTGAAGGCTGCGGTTCTTCACAAGGCGAAAGAACCGCTGACGATCGAGGACGTCCGCGTCGCTAACCCCGGCGCGCACGAAGTCCTCATCCGCACCGCGGCATGCGGCGTGTGCCGCAGCGACCTGCACTTCGTCGACGGCGCCTACCCGCATGCCATGCCCTGCATTCCGGGGCATGAAGCGGCGGGCGTCGTCGAAGCGGTCGGCAGCGAAGTCCGCTCGGTCAAGGTCGGCGATGCGGTGGTCACCTGCCTGTCGGCATTTTGCGGGCATTGCGAATTCTGCGTCACCGGGCGCATGTCGCTGTGCCTCGGCGCGGAGACGCGGCGCGGATCGAAGGACGCGCCGCGCCTGACCTTCGAAAGTTCGGGCGACACGATCAGCCAGATGCTCAACCTCAGTGCATATGCCGAAATGATGCTGGTCCACGAACATGCCTGCGTCGCCATCGATCCCGAAATGCCGCTGGACCGCGCCGCGATCCTCGGCTGCGCGGTGGTCACCGGCGCAGGCGCGATCTGGAACGGCGCAGGCGTGCGGCCCGGCGAAACGGTGTGCATCGTCGGCTGCGGCGGCGTCGGCCTCGCGGCGGTCAATGCCGCGAAGATCGCCGGCGCGGGCCGGATCATCGCTTGCGACCCCGTTCCCGAGAAGCGCGCTTTGGCCGAGAAGCTGGGCGCGACGGATACGGTCGACGCGGGTGCCGAACTGGCGGCAGAAAAGGTCGTCGAGCTGAGCAAGGGCGGCGTCGATCACGCGATCGAAGCGGTCGGACGCCCCGCCTCGGGCGAACTCGCCGTCCGTTCATTGCGCCGTGGCGGCACCGCGACGATCCTCGGCATGATGCCGTTGAACCACCAGGTCGGCCTGAGTGCGATGGATTTGCTCAGCGGCAAGCGGCTGCAAGGCGCGTTGATGGGCGGCAACCGCTTCCCGGTCGATATCCCGCGCCTGGTCGATCACTATCTGCGCGGGCAACTCGACCTCGACACGATCATCGCCGAGCGCATGCCGCTCAGCCGCATCAACGACGCCTTCGCGAAACTCCGCGAGGGCGACAGCGTCCGCACCGTGATGGTGTTCGACGCGTGAACGCCGAACAGGATTTCGTCGGCACCGCCGCCCCGGTGGGCGCGGACATTCTCGATGTGGCGCGCCTCACCGCGTGGATGCAGGACAATGTCGCGGATTTTGCCGGCCCGCTGACCGTCAGCAAATTCAAGGGCGGTCAGTCCAACCCGACCTACCGCCTCGACACGCCGTCCACCGCCTATGTCCTCCGCCGCAAACCCTATGGTGAGTTGCTCCCGTCGGCGCACGCCGTGGACCGCGAATATTTCATTATCGATCACCTCAACCGCGCCGGGTTCGTCACCCCGCGCGCCTACGGCCTGTGTCAGGACGACAGCGTCATCGGCAGCTGGTTCTACGTCATGGCGATGGTCGAGGGGCGGACGATCTGGGACGCCGCGATGGACGGATCGACGCCGGCCGAGCGCCGCGCCGTCACGTTCGAAATGGTCGATGTCCTCGCGCGTCTGCACAATATCGACTGCGAACAGGCCGGTGTCGGCGCATACGGCAAACCCGGCAATTATTTCGAGCGGCAGATCGCGCGCTGGACCAAGCAATATCGCGCGTCGGAGACCGAGCGGCTCGAGCCGATGGAGCGGTTGATCGACTATCTCGCGCGCACCATTCCCGAACAGACGCGCATTTCGGTCGTCCACGGCGACTATCGCAACGACAATCTGATTTTCGCCAAGGACCGGCCCAAAATCCTCGCGGTGCTGGACTGGGAGCTCTCGACAATCGGCGATCCACTCGCCGACTTTACCTATTTCTGCATGGCCTGGGTGACCGAAAATGGCGGCCGCTCGGGCGTCGCCGATTTGGATCGCGCGGCGCTCGGCATCCCCGAGCTCGACGAAGTGGTCGCGCGTTATTGCGCCGCGACGGACCGCGACGGGGTTCCCGACATGAACTGGTATCAGGCCTATAATCACTTCCGCCTCGCGGGCATTTTGCAAGGCATCAAAAAGCGCGTGCAGATCGGGACCGCATCCTCCGCTCACGCCAAGGACATGAGCGCGCGCGTCGAACCACTCGCCGCCCGCGCATGGGAATTCGCACAGAAAGCAGGCGCATGAATTTGTTCGACATGACCGGCAAGGTCGCCATCGTCACCGGCTCCTCACGCGGCATCGGCGAGGCCATCGCCCATGCCCTTGCCGATCACGGGGCGAAGGTGACGATCACCAGTCGCAATCTGGAGGACTGCCAAAAGGTCGCCGACGCGATCAACGCCAAACATGCGGGCAGCGCCATCGCCATCGCCTCCAGCCTGTCGGCAAAAGAGTCGCTCCAGACGATGGTCGACGCGACCGTAGCAGCATTCGGCCCGGTGGACGTCCTCATCTGCAACGCCGCGTCGAACCCGCATTACGGGCCGATGGCGACGATCACCGACGAGCAACTCCGCAAGACGCTCGACAACAATATCGTCGCGCAACACTGGCTGATCCAGATGGTCGCTCCGGCCATGCTGGAGCGCAAATCCGGCTCGATCGTCATCGTCTCGTCGATCGGCGGCCTGCGCGGTTCGCCGATCCTCGGGGCCTATGCGATCACCAAGGCGGCGGACATTCAGATGACCAAGAACCTCGCCCGCGAATATGGCCGCAGCAACGTGCGCATCAATTCGATCGCGCCGGGGCTGGTGAAGACCGATTTCGCCAAAGCGCTGTGGGAAAACCCCGAAAACCTGAAAGCCTCGACGTCGAACGCGTGCCTCGGCCGCATCGGTGAGCCGCACGAAATCGCCGGTGCGGCTGTGTATCTCGCCAGCGATGCGTCGAGCTTCATGACCGGGCAAACGATCGTGGTGGATGGCGGGGTGGTGGTATGAGTGGACGTCTGAGCGGCAAGGTCGCCATCATCACTGGTGCGGGCTCGGGCATCGGCCGCGCCTCGGCCAAATTGTTCGCCAGCGAAGGCGCCAAACTGGTCCTCGGGGACAAGACTGCCGCCGTCCATGAAACCGCCGCGATGATCGGCGACAATGCCGTTGCGCTCGAAATCGACGCAGGCGTCGAGGCGGACGTCCAGAAACTCGTCGCCACCGCGTTCGACAAATTCGGTCGGCTCGACATCGCCTTTGCGAATGCGGGCGTGTCGGGCGGGATGAACGGCATCTTCGATCTGGAACCCGATTTCTTCGCCGAAGTCCTGCGCGTGAACCTCATCGGCCCATGGCTGATGGTGAAGCATGCGGGCAAGGCAATGATGGACCAGAACGAAGGCGGGGCGATCCTCCTCACCGCCAGCGTCGCGGGCATCCGCTCCGGCGCGGGCGGCCCGGCCTATTCGGCGTCAAAGGCAGGGGTGATCAACCTCGCGATGACCAGTGCGCAACAGCTCACGGGCACGGGCGTGCGCGTCAACGCGCTGTGTCCCGGCCTGACCGAGACCGGCATGACCAAACCCACCTTCGATTATGCCAAGGACAAGGGCGTGATGGACAAGGTCGGCCGCCTCAACCCGCTGAAACGCGCCGCGCAGGCCGAAGAACTTGCACAGGCCGCCCTGTTCCTCGCCAGCCCCGAAGCCAGCTACGTCAACGGACAAGCGCTTGCCGTCGATGGCGGGCTCAGCTCCTCGCACCCCGTCACCCGCCAGCTCACAGGACAGACGGCGGTATGACGCCCCACGAGCCCGTTTGTGCTGAGGAGCCGTTGAGCTTGTCGAAACGGCGTCTCGAAGCACGGAGCGCGATGCCGACCCTTCGAGACGCGCCTTCGACGGGCTCAGTCGCTCCTCAGGGCGAACGGATGGGAGAGAAGCAATGAAATATCGCGATCTTGGCGACAGCGGGATTTCGGTCTCCGAAATCTGCCTTGGCAGCTGGCTGACTTATGGCGTCGGCGTCGATACGTCTGCCGCCGAAGCCTGCATCGCCCGTGCGTTCGATGAAGGCATCAACTTCATCGATACGGCGAATATTTACGGGAAGGGCGCCGCCGAAACCTTCCTCGGCCATGCGCTGAAGGGCCGCGCGCGGGACAGCTATGTTCTCGCGACCAAATTGTTCTGGCCGATGACCGACACCGACAAGGGCCTGTCGCGCGCGCAGATCGAGAAGCAGCTCAATGCGTCGCTGACCCGTCTCAAGACCGATTACATCGACCTCTACCAATGCCACCGCTACGACCCCGAAACGCCGCTGCAGGAAACCATGGAAGCGCTGACCCGCGCGGCCGACAGCGGCAAGGTGCGGCACATCGGGTTTTCCGAATGGTCGCCGCAGAATATCCGCGATGCGCTGGCCATTTCAGGCGTCACCAAGTTTGTTTCCAGCCAGCCGCAATACTCGCTGCTGTGGCGGCAGATCGAAAAAGAAGTCATCCCGCTCTGCGCCGCCAACGGGATCAGCCAGATCGTCTGGTCGCCGCTCGCGCAGGGGTTTCTCACCGGCAAATACCATCCCGGCAGCCCGCCCCCCGCCGGCAGTCGCGCGACCAACGACGCGATGAATACCTTTACGGGCGCATTCATGCGCGACGATTTGCTCACCGCGATTCAGCAATTGAGGCCGCTCGCTGACGAAGCCGGCTGCACCATGGCGCAATTCGCGCTCGCCTGGGTGCTGCGTCAACCCAACGTCGCCAGCGCGATCGTCGGGGCCAGCCGGCCCGAACAGGTCAGCGACAATACCAAGGCGAGCGGGCTGACCATCGACCCGGCTCTGTTCGCCAAGGCCGAAGCCATCATCGGAGCCGTGCCGCGATGACCCTGACCGTTTCCGATCCCCAATCGCTCGGCTTCGACGCTGCCCGCCTCGCGCGGATCGATGCGCATCTTCAATCGAAGTACATTGATGGCGGGCGTTATCCGCATGCCGCACTGCTGATCGGGCGCGGCGACGAAATCGCGCATCTGTGGGTCTCCGGCGACGCGCGACCCGGCGAGGCGCTCAAGGAAGACGCGATCTTCCGCATCGCCTCGATGACCAAGCCGATCACCTCGATCGCGGTGATGCAGTTGGTCGAACAGGGCAAGGTCGCGCTCAGTGAACCGATCGCCAAATATCTCCCCGAATTCGCCACCACTGGCGCGTTCGTCTCTGGCAGCGGCAACACCCCGTTCGTTACGCGGCCGTTGCTTCAACCGATCCGCATCCTCGATCTGCTGCGCCATACCTCTGGACTGACCTACAGCTTTCAGGAACGCAGCAACATCGACGCGGCCTACCGCAAGGGCGGGTTCGAACGTTTCGACGGGCCCGACATGGCGACATACGTCAAGACCGTCGCCGCGCTGCCTCTCGAGTTCGAGCCTGGTTCGGCGTGGAATTACTCGATCTCCACCGACATCCTCGGCGCGCTGGTCGAGAAGATTTCGGGCCAGACGCTCGCCGAATATTTCCAGAAGCACATCTTCGGTCCGCTCGGCATGGTCGACACCAGTTTTCAATTGCCCGCCGACAAGACTGATCGCCTGACCGATTGCTATGTCTGGGATCCGAAGACGCGGATGAAGGCCTATGACAGTGGCGCGAACAGCGCATGGTCGCGCAAGCCGAACTATTATTCGGGCGGCGGCGGCCTCGTCTCCACCTTGGCGGACTACCACCGCTTCACGCGCATGCTGCTGGGCGGCGGCGAACTCGACGGCCAGATCATCGTCGCGCCGCACACCATCCGCCTGATGACGGCGAACCACCTCCCCGGCGGCGGCGACCTGACCCAGCACAGCAAATCGCTATTCTCGGAGGCCGAAAATGCCGGTGCGGGCTTCGGTCTAGGCTTCGGCGTGACGATCGATCCGGCGGCGACGATGATGCCCGGCAATGCCGGCGACTTTTACTGGGGCGGGATGTTCTCGACCGGCTTCTTCGTCGATCCGGTCGACGACATCATCATGATTTTCATGACCCAGTTGATGCCATCGAGCGCCTATCCGGTGCGCCGCGAAATCAAGACGATGTTGTATTCGGCTTTGACGGGGTGACTCCCCGCTAACCCAAAACTCATTCGTCACCCGGACTTGATCCGGGGTCCATTGGCCCTCCGTTTCGGCAGTGTGCGAATGGATCCCGGATCAAGTCCGGGATGACGGCAACTCTAGGAGAGCAGTTATGACCGACCCCATCCGCGCCGAACGTGACGGCGACATCGCCGTCATCATTTCGAACAACCCGCCGGTCAACGCCCTCGGCGCGGCGGTTCGCATCGGCCTCGACCGCGAGTTGAAAGCTGCGCTGGCCGATGACAGCGTCAAGGCGATCGTCATCCGTTGCGACGGTCGCACCTTCTTCGCGGGCGCCGACATCACCGAATTCACCAAGCCGCCGGTCGAACCGATGCTCAACGTCGTGATCGACGCCATCGAAGCCGCGACCAAGCCGGTCATCGCCGCGATCCACGGCACTGCGCTTGGCGGCGGCTGCGAAGTCACGCTCGGCTGTCATTACCGCATCGCCGTCCCCTCAGCGAAGATCGGCGTACCCGAGGTCAAGCTCGGCCTGCTCCCCGGCGCGGGCGGCACGCAGCGCTTGCCGCGCGTGGCGAGCGTCGCCGCTGCTGCCGAAATGTGCTCGTCGGGGACGCCGGTCTCCGCCAAGAAGGCGTTCGAGATCGGTCTGGTCGACAAGCTCGCCGGTGAGGACAGCCTGGCCGCCGATGCCATTGCCTTCGCCCGCGAGTGCATCGCCAAGGGCGCCCGCCCGTCGCGCGACTTGCCGGTCAAGGGCACCGCCGACGACGTCAAGGCCGTCGCCGAAGCCAATGCCCGCAAGTTCAAGGGCTTCGACGCCCCCGCCGCCAACCTCCGCTGCGTCGAGGCCGCGACCCGTCTGCCGTTCGACGAAGGTATCGCGTTCGAACGCGCCGAATTCATGAAGCTGATGATGGGCAGCCAGTCGGCCGCACAGCGCCACATCTTCTTCGCCGAGCGTCAGGCCGCCAAGATCGACGGCATCGGCGAAGACGTGAAAGCGCGTCCCATCGCCAAGGTCGGCGTGATCGGCGCGGGCACGATGGGCGGCGGCATTTCGATGAACTTCCTGTCCGCCGGCATCCCCGTCACCATCGTCGAGATGCAGCAGGACGCGCTCGATCGGGGCACCGGCACGATGCGCAAGAATTACGAAGCGACCGCCGCCAAGGGCCGCATCAAGCCCGAACAGGTCGAAGCCGCGATGGGCGCGCTGACCCCTACGCTCAAGCTCGAAGACTTGGCCGATTGCGACCTGATCATCGAGGCGGTTTATGAATCGATGGACGTCAAAAAGGACATTTTCGGCAAGCTCGACAAGATTTGCAAACCCGGCGCGATCCTCGCCTCGAACACGTCGTACCTCGACGTCGACGAGATCGCGGCGAGCACCAGCCGCCCGCAGGACGTGCTCGGTATGCACTTCTTCTCGCCCGCCAACGTGATGAAGCTGCTCGAAGTCGTCCGTGGTGAAAAGACCGCGCCCGATGCGCTCCTCACGGCGATGGGCATTGCCAAGAAGATCGGCAAGGTCGCTGTCGTCGCGGGCGTCTGCCACGGCTTTATCGGCAACCGCATGCTGATGCCGCGTCAGGTCGAGGCGATGAAGCTGCTGATGGAAGGCGCCACGCCCGAACAGATCGACAAGGTCCATACCGATTTCGGCATGCCGATGGGGCCGTTCCAGATGAGCGACTTGGCCGGCGTCGATATCGGCTGGCACCGCGATCCCAACCGCATCGAAAACCTCCGCGACGAACTCGCTGCGGCGGGCCGCTGGGGTCAGAAGACCGGCAAGGGCTTTTACGATTACGACGACAAGCGCCGCCCCACTCCCAGCGCCGAGGTGCAGGGCATGATCGACACATGGTCGGTCAAGACCGGCGCGACCAAGCGCGCGATCACCGAAGAGGAAATCATCGAGCGCACGCTCTACCCGATGGTCAACGAAGGCTATCTGATCCTCGAGGAAGGCAAGGCGCAGCGTGCGTCGGACATCGATGTCGTGTGGATCTACGGCTATGGCTGGCCGGTCTATCGCGGCGGCCCGATGTTCTGGGGCGACCTCGAAGGCGCGAAGAAGATCGTGGCAGGGCTGGAGAAGCACGGGTTTGCGGTGGCGAAGTCGCTGAAGGCGAAGGCCGCCTAGTCAGTAAGCGGGACCCCGGCTCGGAGGGCGGGGTGACGGGCGATTTGCTCATCAGAATTCGTCCCCCCGGACTTGATCCGTGGTCCATTCGCCCGCCGTCCGCAAACGAATGCAAATGGACCCTGACCTTCGTCAGGGTGACGGCCTCCTCTCGCGTGCTACCCTTCATGTGCCAACTCCAACCCCGGCCGCGCCCATTCCCGCTTGGCCAACCGCCCGGTCCCCGACAGCGTGACATAGGCCGTGCGCATATCCGCGCCGCCCCAACAGATATTGGTCGTGAACACATCCTCGGTCGCCACGAACTCGACCAGCCCGCCACCCGGCGCAACGACGCTGATCCCACTCTGCCCGATTGTCGCGACGCACACATTGCCGCTCGCTTCGACCCCCAATGAATCGAACCAGCGATACCCCTCGGGCGAATAGAGGAATTTCGCGCCGCTTGCGGTCAGGCTCTCCCCGCCACCGACCTGGCCCGGCCCGGTGACATCGAACGCGTACAATTTGCAGGTATAGGTTTCCGCCACAAACAACGTCTTGCCGTCGGGCGACAGCCCGATGCCGTTCGGATTCTCCATCGGAAAAATGACTTCGCGGCACTCGCTGCCATCGGCCTTGGCATAGAACACGCCGGTCACGTCGCGGCTGCGCTTGTCGTAAAATGTCTTGCCGTGATCGGTGAACCAGAAGCCGTCATGCGTATCGAACACGATGTCGTTCGGCCCGCGTAAGGGGGCGTTCGACGCTTCGGAATACAGCGTCTCGACCGCCCCCGTCATCACATCGACGCGCTGGATGCTGCCGCCGATCCAGTCAGGCGCGGTGCCGTGCGGCGCGAGCATCCCGTTGCTCTCGATATAGTGAAATCCGCCATTGTTACAGACGTACAGCTTGCCGTCCGGCCCGAACGCCAGCCCGTTCGGCCCGCCGCCCACATCGGCGACCAACGCCTTGCTGCCATCGGGCAAACACCGCGTGATCCGCCCGGCTTCGATCTCGGTGACGATCACGCTGCCATCGGCGCAGGCCACCGGTCCTTCGGGAAAGCGCAGCCCCGTGGTCATGATCTGCCAGTCGCTCATCGCATCTCTCCCGCCTGTTCCTGCGTTTCGAGTGAGGCTAGGGACGGTGCGACATCAGGACAAGGACCGTGACGATGACCGATTACTCCGCCGAACTCGGCTTGTTCATCGACGGCGCCTGGGCCTCGGGCGAAGGGCGTGACGCCAGCGCGGTGATCGACCCGTCGACCGGCGACACCATTGCCGAAGTCACCCACGCCACCCCCGCCGATCTCGACGTGGCACTCGCCGCCGCCGATGCCGCCTTCAAGCCCTGGGCGGCGACGTCGCCAGACGAGCGCGCGGTCATCCTGCATAAGGCGGCGGCGCTGCTCCGCGACCGGACCGACGCCATCGCCCGCACGCTGACGCAGGAACAGGGCAAGCCGATCGCCGAAGCCAAGGGCGAAGTCGCCGGCGCGGCGCAGATGCTCGACTGGTATGCCGAAGAAGCCAAGCGGCTCTATGGCCGCGTTCTCGTCCGCCCGACGGGTCAGCGTTCGCTCGTCATCCGCCAACCCGTCGGCGTCGCGGCACTGTTCACCCCGTGGAACTTCCCGCTCTATCTCCTCGCCAAGAAAGTCGCGCCTGCGCTGGCCAGCGGTTGCGTGGCGATTGCCAAGCCGCCCGAGGAGACGCCCGGTTGCACCGCCGCGCTCGCCCGGGCGCTGGCCGATGCAGGCCTCCCGCACGGCGTGTTCCAGATCGTCCACGGTGTGCCCGACACGGTCAGCCGCCACCTCATCGCGTCGCCGGTGGTGCGCAAAGTCAGCTTCACCGGCTCGGTCCCGGTCGGCAAGCATCTGATGAAGCTCGCCGCCGACGGCGTGAAGCGCGTCACGATGGAATTGGGCGGCCACGCGCCGGTGCTGATCTTCGACGATTGCGATCTGGAAAAGACGCTCGACATGGTCGTGCCGCAGAAATTCCGGAATGCGGGTCAGGTCTGCGTGTCGCCGACGCGCTTTTACGTCCAGGCGGGCATTTACGACGCGTTTCTCAAAGGCTTTGCCGATCGCACCGCCAGCGTGAAAATCGGCAACGGACTGCAGGCCGACACCAAAATGGGCCCGCTCGCCAACACCCGCCGCCCCGATGCCATCGGTGCCCTGGTCGACGATGCCCGGGCCAAAGGCGCGCGCGTGCTCGCGGGCGGCGAACGCGGCGATGCGGGTTTCTTTTTCCAGCCGACTTTGCTCGCCGACGTTCCCGATCACGCCGACATCATGTCCAACGAACCCTTCGGACCAGTCGCCGTGACGCGGTCGTTCGAAACGTTCGACGATGCGATCGAACAGGCCAACCGCCTACCTTTCGGCCTCGCCGCGTTCGCCTTCACCGAAAACGGCCGCCGCGCGAACCTCCTCGGCGACGCGCTGGAATCGGGCATGGTCGGCATCAACACCTTCGCCATCTCCAGCGCCGACGCACCATTCGGCGGGGTCAAGGAATCGGGCTTCGGTAGCGAGGGCGGGAGCGAGGGGATGGACGCGTATCTGAATACCAAGGCGATCCATCAGGCCTGAACAGACCTAATCGAGCCATGTCGCCCCTGCGCAGGCAGGGGCGACAGTCTCTGCTTGCGGAGTCACGCGACGTGGCCGAATAAGTCCTCAAACGAAACGTGAGAGGATGATTGCGATGCACGATTACACGCAGCACTATATCGACGGCGCCTGGGTTCCAGGCGAAGGCGCGGTGCGCGACGTCATTTCGCCCTCGACCGAAGAAGCGGTGTCGCAGATCAAGGTCGCAACCAAGGGTGAAGTCGATCGCGCCGTACAGGCCGCGCGCAAGGCATTTCACAGCTTCTCGCAAACCAGCGTCGAGGACCGCGTCGCCCTGCTCGGTCGCATTGCGGAGGAATATAAGAAGCGCGTGCCCGATTTCGGGCGTGCGATGGCCGAGGAAATGGGCGCGCCGGTCTCCTTTGCCTCCACCGCGCAATCGCTCGCTGGTCTCGCCCATTTCGGCATCACCGCCAAGACGCTCAAGGACTTTCAGTTCAGCGAGCGCCTCGGCAACGCGCATGTCGTTTACGAACCGATCGGCGTCGTCGGGATGATCACGCCGTGGAACTGGCCGCTCAACCAGATTGCGCTGAAGGTCGCGCCGGCGCTCGCGGCGGGTGACACGATGATCCTCAAGCCCAGCGAAGAATGCCCCGGCTGTGCGCACATTCTCGCCGAAGTGATGCATGCGGCGGGCGTCCCCGCGGGCGTGTTCAACTTGGTGCAGGGCGACGGCCCGACCACGGGAGAGGCGATCAGCGCGCACCCGGACATCGACATGGTCAGCTTTACCGGCTCGACCCGCGCCGGCATCCTCATCGCCAAGGCCGCGGCCGACACGGTCAAGCGTGTCCACACCGAATTGGGCGGCAAGGCGGCCAACGTCGTTCTGCCCGGCGCCGACCTCTCCGCAGTCCTGCCGCCGACGATCCAGGGTGTCCTGGCCAATTCGGGGCAAAGCTGCATCGCCCCGACCCGCGTCCTCGTCCACAAGGACCAGATGGCCGAAGCGACGCAGGTCGTGAAAGCGATCGTCGAAAGCGTCCCCGTCGGCGACCCGCTGACCGAAGGCGCGCATATCGGCCCCGTCGTCAACAAGGCGCAGTTCGACAAGATCCAGTCGCTGATCCAGTCGGCGATCGACGAAGGCGCGACGCTGGAGACCGGCGGCACCGGCCTCCCCACCAACGTCAATCGCGGCTATTTCATCCGCCCGACGGTGTTCACCGGCGTGACGCCCGACATGCGCATTGCCAATGAGGAAATCTTCGGCCCGGTCGCGACGCTGATGACCTACGACACGCTCGATCAAGCAATCGAGATCGCCAACGACACGCCCTATGGCTTGTCGGCGACGATATCGGGCGATCCTGCCGAAGCCGCCAAGGTCGCGCCGCGCCTCCGCGCCGGTCTCGTCACGATCAACAGCTGGGGTCCCGACAGCTTCGCGCCGTTCGGCGGCTACAAACAATCGGGCAATGGCCGCGAAGGCGGTGTCTATGGCCTCAAGGAATTCATGGAGGTGAAGACGGTCGTCGGAGCGCCTGCATGATGCGCGCGCTCGTCCTCGCGCTGGCGCTCGCCGCTTCGGCGACGCCAGCGCTGGCCGCGCCAAGGGTCGCGCCCGCCGCCGCCTCGTTGCTCAACGAGACGGCGGAGGACGCCTATATCTATTTCTACCCGCTGATCCTCGAAGACCTCACGCGCCGGATATCGATGGTCGCGCCGCCGCCGCTCGGCGGAGCGATCAACGGATTTGCGCACCGCCCGGCCTTTCCCGATGAGAAGTTCGCGGCGATCGTGCGGCCTAACGCCGACACGCTCTATTCGAGCCTGTGGTACGACGTGACCGCCGGCCCATTGGTCATCGACGTCCCCGACAGCGGTGGCCGCTATTATTTGCTGCACCTGATGGATGCGTGGACCGAGACCTGGGGTGCGACCGGATCGCGCACCACCGGCACCGGCGCGCAACGCTTGATGATCGTCGCGCCGGATTGGCAAGGCAAGGTGCCCGCCGGGGTCGAGCTCCTGCGCAGCCCGACCAATCAGGGCTGGCTGCTCGGCCGCACCCAGACCAACGACCCGGCGGATTATCCCGCGGTGCGGGCGTTTCAGGCCGGGATGAAGATCATCGCCGCGCCCGCTGCCGCCAAGCCTCCACCCCCCGTCGCGTTCAAACCGCCGTTCGAGGCCGTCGAGACGATGAGCGCCCAAGCCTATTTCACCCGCGCCGCCGAACTTCTCGCCGCCAATCGCCCGCACGACATGGACACGCCGATGCTTCAACGCCTGCGTGGGCTCGGCATCGTGCCGGGCGCAAAGTTCGACTGGAATGCCCTGACCGATGCGCAGCGCGCGGCGCTCACCGCCGCGCATGACGGCGCGACCCCGCGCATCCGTGGCGCGATGGTCAGCACCGGATTGGTGCGCAACGGCTGGCGCACCACTGTTGCGGGCATCGGCACGTACGGCGCCGACTATCTTCACCGCGCGGGCATCGCCTGGTTCGCGCTGGCGGCCAATTTGCCCGACGACGCGATCTATCCCACCGCCAATACCGACAGCCGCGGCAAGCCGTTCACCAGCGACGCACGCTATACGATCCATTTCGCCAAAGCCGACCTGCCGCCCGTACGCGCCTTCTGGTCGCTGACGCTGTATAACGAACGCCAGCTGTTCGCCGCCAATCCGATCAAGCGTTTCGCCATCGGCGACCGCGACGATTTGACCTTCAACGCCGACGGCTCGCTGGACCTCTATGTCCAGCGGGCCGATCCCGGCGCGGCCAGGCACGCCAACTGGCTGCCCGCCCCGGCCAATGGCGGTTTCAGCCTGACGATGCGGTTATACTGGCCCGAAAAACGCGCGATCGAAGGCGGCTGAGCGCCCCCGCCGGTGATCCGCCGTTAGGGCCGCGCAACCGGTCGCGGGTCGGGATGGTGCGGCACGAACAGCCGCCCGCGCTCGACGATCAGAACGATGATCAGGCTCATCGTCCCGCACGCGACGAAGCCCAGCGCCATGGGCACGGTCGTCCCGTTGAACGCCTGTCCGATGACCACGCCGACCAACGCCCCGCCGACGTTGGAAATGAACCCCTGAATCGATGCCGCGGTCCCGGCGATATGCCCGACCGGCTCCATCGCCATGGCGGAGAAATTGGACCCGATCAGGCCGATCGTCGCCATCTGCATCGCCTGCAGCACCACGAAAGTCTCCAGCGTTTCATAACCGAACCACGCGACCGCGCTGTGGATCAAGGCGACGGTGATCGAGACCAGCACTGCGCCATGCGACAGCTTGCGCGTGCCCAGCCGCTCGACCAGCCGCGAATTGAGAAACACCGATCCCCCCATCGCCGCCGCGACCAGCGCAAAGACATAGGGAAAGGCGTCGGGCCGCCGGAACACGTTTCCGACGATTTGTTCGGACGAATAGATATAGCCCAGCAACCCGCCGAAACTCAGCGCGCCCCCGACCGAATAGCCGAGCGAAAACCGGTTGCCGAGCGTGGCGCGATACGCCTCGATCAGCAACGCTGGCGAAATCGCCCGCCGCCTTTCGAACGCCAGCGTTTCCGGCAGCCGCAGCGACGTCCATACCAGTATCGCCGCCGACAACAGGCCCAGCCCCCAGAAATTCCACCGCCACGGGCCGAACGCCAGCAGCACCGAACCCAGGCTCGGCGCGAGGATCGGGACGATGAAGAACAGCATCGATGCGAGACTCATCACCTTGGCCATCGTCCGTCCGCTATAACAATCGCGCACCACCGAGGTCACGAGAACGCGCGTCGATGCGCCAAACGCCCCCTGGATCCCGCGCGCGATCACCAGCATCGTCAGCGTCGTCGATCCGGCGGCGATAAAGCTGGTGATGACGAAGCCGACCAGGCTGAACACCAGCACCGGCTTGCGGCCATAACGGTCGGCCAGCGGTCCATAAATCAACTGCCCGGCACCAAAGCCGAAGGTGTAACCGGCAATGACATATTGCAGCGAATTGGCGTCGGCGACGTGCAAGCCGCGGCCGATGGCGGGCAGGGCAGGGAGCATCATGTCGACGCCCAGCGCGCCGATCGCCATCAAGCCGGCGACGAGCGCGATGAACTCGCGCTGCGATACGCCGGGATGGGGATTGAAATCGTCGCACGCCATGCGCTGCGCCTAGGCGCTGGGGCCGCGCCGCGCCACCCGCTGCGTCAGGTCAATGCGTGACCGCGCAGCAACCTGGCGACGACGGCACCAATAATCACCAGCACGGCGATGACGATGATGATGATCACCACGCGACCGCTGGCGTCGAACCGGGTTTCACGAAATTTCATGCCGCGCAGGCTTGTGCCACCACATGCTTCCAGATGCCATAGCCGCGCGCATTCGGGTGGACGCCGTCATCGGTCAGCGTCGCCGGCTCGATGCCGTCGTTGCCGACCATCGCCGCATTCACGTCAAGCACCGGCACACCGATCTTGCGGATCAAGGCATTCAGCGCGACGATCCGCGCGCGGTCGAATTCACCTGCGCGGCCCATCTCGCTCGGGCCGACCGGCGGGATGGTGGTGATGCGGACGTCCGCCCCCACCATGCGTGCGCGCGCGACGATGGCGCGATATTTTTCGAGGAAATCCCCATCGCTGGTGTGCGCTTCACGGTGCGCGTCGTTCAGCCCGACGGCGACGATGACCATCTGCGGATGACGGATCGCCAGCACTTCACGCGAAAGTAATTCCACGGCTTCGGTACGCGCGCCGGCGACCCCCGCGTTGAGCACCGTCTTGCCGCACAATTGCGGCAAATCGGCCATATCGACGATGCTGTCGCCCAAGATGATCACCGGGTCGGGCACTTGCCGCGCGTGCGCGAGGATCACCAGCCGGCGCGTGTCGTAATAGGTTCGCCCCGGCGGACGCGAGGCCAATGCCAAGGCGCTGCCGGCGACGGCCAGCCCCACAACCAAAATCATCGCCACCCGCGTCCGACGCGTCATCGTCCCCAATCCCCTTTGGGAACGGTGGCTTATCGCCGAAATATGCCGCGTCGCGCGAAGCTGTGTCCGTTACGGACCGGGTTCACACCTTTATGGTTTGGCCATTCGCGCTTGCAGGCCGGGACTTGCCAGCAGTTGCTGATAGGCCAGATTCCGCGCGGTTTCGCGCGGCAGGCCCAGCGCATCGGCCATCGGTTTGCCCAGCAATGCATCACCCAGCGCCATGAGCACCAGGTTGAGCGTTTCCTGCCGGATCAATCCGTCTTGATTGTCGACCGACAATTCGTCGACCAGCCGCAGGATCGCCGCCAGGATCGGGTCGAGCGCATCTTCATTCCCCGACAACAGCATCCAGATCGCGAGCGCCCCCGCGCCCTGTCGGTCGAACGCATCGAAGCACAGATCGACGATCGTATGCGGGTCGGCCTCACCCCGCCGCGCCTGCTGGACCACGCCCGCGATCGTCGCGCAGACCTGATCGGCCATGGTTCCGGCCAAGGCTTTTTGCAGCCCCGCGGCGCTGCCGAAATGATGCAGGATATTGGCGTGCGTCCGGTCGATGCGTGACGCGACCGCCTTCAGCGTCACCGCCTGCGGCCCTTCGTCGAGCAAAATCTGCCGCGCAGCCTCCAGCGCGCGGTCGCGGCTTTCATCGGGGGTCAGGCGTTTACGGTCTATTGACATCAATGTCAGTAATGGTATCGGATCGGCATAAGGAGTCTGTTAGATGACCGCGTCCCATTCGCCTAGCGACCTGACCATCACCCCGCGCGACCGCCGTTTCGGCCGCGCGCTGGCGCAAAAGCGCTGGTGGCTGAATGGCGACCCGATCGGCTCGGCCTTCCACAATGCGCTGTCGATCACCTTCCCGCGCGGCGAGGCGTTCTTCGTCGAAAGCGTCAAGGCATTCCGCGATGGCGCCGACCCCAAGCTCGAACGCGAAATCCGCTCGTTCATCACGCAGGAAGTGATGCACAGCCGCGAACACGTCGCGTTCAACAAGCGCGTGTCGGACGCCGGCTACAAGATCGATCACCTCGAACAGATCGTCGCCGATTCGTTGGAAATGACCAAGGATCGCCCGGCGATCCTCAACCTCGCGGTGACGATGGCGCTCGAACATTACACCGCGATGATGGCGCACATGATGCTCAAATCGGACCTGTTCAAAGGGTCCGATTCGGAACTCAAGGAAATGTGGCGCTGGCACGCGATCGAGGAAATCGAGCACAAGGGCGTCGCGTACGACACTTGGCTGCACGCGACGAAGGACTGGACGCGGTTCAAGCGCTGGAAGGTCAAGGCGATCATGATGGTGCTGGTCAGCCGCACCTTCTGGATGAAGCGCTGGGACGGCACGCTCGATCTGCTCGCACAGGACGGCATCACCGGCTTCAAGGCCAAGGCACGCTTGTTCTGGTATCTGGTCGGCACGCCCGGCGTGATGCGTCGCTTGTTCCCCGCCTGGGTCGCGTTCTTCCTGCCCGGTTTCCATCCGTGGAACCACGACGACCGCGCGTTGATCGGTACGTATGACAGCGATTATGCGGCGGCGAACATGGCGCAGCCCGCACTGGCGGCTTAAAGGTCGGGGCATGATCGCCCCGACTCTCCAAACCGAACGCCTCATTCTCCGCGCCGCGACGCGCGCCGATTTCGAAGCCTATGCCGCGATGTGGCGCGACGAGCGCGTCACGAGCTTCATCGGCGGGCAACCGCGCGACCGCATGACGAGCTGGACCAAGTTTTGCCAGATCGTGGGACTGTGGTCGCTGGTTGGCTACGGTTATTGGCTGGCGTTCCAGAAAGACGACGGCGCGCTCGCGGGGGTCGGCGGGCTGTCCTATTTCGAGCGGGGCGTGCCCGCGCTCGATGGATTTCCCGAAGCCGGCTGGGCATTCGGAGCCGATAGTTGGGGCAAGGGGTATGCCACCGAATTCATGCGCGCGGTGTTCGACTGGGCTGATGGCCAGCAACTCGGCGAAATCCGCTGCATCATTTCACCGGGCAATGACGCCTCGGTACGCGTCGCCGAAAAATGCGGCTTCACCCGCCTGCCGGACGACGGCGAGTATATGGTTTTCGCGCGCCCCTGATCGTCGCCCCGGCGCAGGCCGGGGCCGCAACCAACGGTCGCACTCTATCGACAGCGGTCCCGGCCTTCGCCGGGACGACGCTAAGCCGTGACCACCGCGCCACCAGCCTCGGGCCTGCCCGCATCGTCCTCGCCGCGCGAATAGGTCCCGGTGAGCACACCAGCTGCCAGCACGCGGCCGGTGATTGCCGCCACCAGATCCTTGCGCTGCGGATTGGCGGCCAGTTCGGGCTCTGACGACAGCGCGAACAGCTGAAACACATAATCATGTACGCCATGCCCGTTGGGCGGATCCGGCGGCAGCCAGCCCTCGGCGCGACGGCTGTTCTTGCCGACATCGCCGTCCGCATCGCCCGCGCCGTCCGCGACGATCGCGCCTTCGGCGAGATGCTGCGTTTCGGGCGGGATACGCCACATCACCGCATGACTGATGGGATCGGGAAACGGCGCGCCGGGATCCTCGACGATCAGCGCGAGACTGGCTGTTCCTTCAGGGAGCACGCCCCATACCAGGGGTGGCGAAACCCCCGCGCCATCGGCCGTAAATCGCTCGGGCAAGCGCCCGCCATCGGCAAATGCCGGCGACGACAGATCGATTTTCGGGGTGCCTTGCGCGATGTCGAGGATGACGAGCTTGTCATGCCCCGCGCGGGCATTGCGGAGTAACTGGCCAAGCCAATGGGGCACGTGTTCGAGCATAAGGCTCTAAGCCGCCATGCCCGAACTTGGTTCCGTCACGCCGCCACCCGCTCCCGCAAATCCTTGGCCAGGGTCACGCATGGCACGTTCGTTCCACGCGCGAGGCAGTGGCGCGGTTCGACGCCGGTCACCGCGAAGCCGAGCTTGGCCAGCACCCGGCCCGATGCCGGATTGTCCTCGAAATGCCCGCTGGTCAGCCGGTCGAGCTTGAGCGAATCGCGCGCCATCGCGACGACGGCGGTGGCCGCTTCGGTTGCATAGCCCTGGTTCCAATAATGTGGCGCGATCCAGTAGCCGAGCTCGGGCGCGCCATCGCGCCGCGCAATGCCGACCCCGCCGATCAACGTCGGCGCGCCGGGCGTGCGCAACAAGATCAGGCAGTCGGCTTCGCCTTGCCCGCGCTCGCGACCGAGATATGCGGCGGCATCGGCCAAGCTATACGGCCACGGCAGACGCGCCAGCTTATAGGCCACCGCCTCATCGGCGATCGCGGCGTGCAACTGCGGCGCGTCCTCGACCCAGCCGGGCCTCAGCAGCAATCTGTCGGTCCTGGCGAACATTATCGTCTCTCCTCTCGCGCCCCTAACCCGCCTGTGTGACGGGCCGGTGGCAGTGCGGGAGACAAAGAAAAGGGAGACCAAAGGGGGTGCCTTTGTCTCCCTTTCGATCCGTTACCGGATCGGCAGGCCACCCCTTGGGCGACCCGCGTCATGAGGTCGCTATGTTACTCGGCAGCCGCCATAATCGCGTCGACCGAGACGTACTTCCGGCCCAGCTTGCCGAGGTGGAAGCGGACGCGGCCCTCGGCGGTCGCGAACAGCGTGTGGTCGCGACCACAGCCGACATTCACGCCCGGCCACACGCGGGTGCCGCGTTGGCGCACGATGATGTTGCCCGACAGACAGGCTTCGCCACCGAATTTCTTGACGCCGAGGCGACGGCCTGCGGAATCGCGGCCGTTGCGCGTCGAGCCGCCTGCTTTTTTATGTGCCATGCTCGATTACTCCTTGTCGGCCGCAGGCTTGGCAGCCGGCGCCTTTTTGACAGCAGCCTTCTTGACCGGCGCAGCGGCGACCGCATCGTCGCTGGCCGCAGCGGCCGGAGCCGCCTTGGGCTTCGCCGGGGCTTTCGCCTTCACGGCCTTGGGTGCTTCAGCAGCGACCGGAGCCGTCTCGACGGCCGGTGCGGCTTCGACCGGCGCTTCGACCACAGGCTTTTCCGCCTTCGCGGCCTTGGGCTTTTCTTCGGCGTGCGTATCGCCGACGCTCAGGATCTTGAGGATCGTGTGCTGCTGGCGATGGCCGGCCTTGCGACGATAATTATGGCGACGCTTCTTCTTGAAGACGATAACCTTCTCGCCCTTCGCCTGCGCGATGATTTCGGCCGCGACGGACGACACGGCATCGCCGCCGCCCGTGAACAGAATGTCGCCCAGCGAGACGCGCGCGCCCGCTTCGCCATCGATCTTGTCGATGACGATCTTGTCTCCGGCGGCAACGCGATACTGCTTGCCGCCTGTGCGCACGACTGCGAACATGGCTCTCATCTTCTCTTCAAAGCGAATGGACGCGAGGAGCGAACTCCCCACGCGGAAAGCGGCCCGTTACGTAAAACCGCCCCGCCTGTCAACGCGAGTCGGGGCAAATTACCCGTCGGCACGCGACTTTTGCAGCCGCCCGGCGATCGACCGCGCCAGCCCGCGCGGGGTCAGCCGAATGCTCTCGGCCATCATGAAGTTCATCGCGCCCGAAATCTTGACCGCCTGATTGGCCTCCAGCGCCGCCAGCCCGTCGCGCACCACCGGATCGGGGCCGCTGCCCATCATCTTGAACAACGCCGATTCGCCCATGCCCGCGACATCGGCGAATTCGGTCTTGGTCGGTCCCGGACAAAGCGCCGATACCCGCACGCCATGCGGCTTGACCTCCTCGTGTAACGCTTCCGAAAAGCTCAGCACGAACGCCTTGGTCGCGTAATAGACCGCCATCCACGGCCCCGGCTGAAACGCCGCGGTCGATGCGACATTCAGGATACCGCCCGCCTTCGCCGCGATCATCCCCGGCAGAACCGCATGGCTCAATTCCATCAGCGACGTACAGTTCAGCCGCACCATTGCCGATTGCGCGGCGATATCCAGCTTGGCGAAGTCGCCGCGCAATCCCGATCCGGCATTGTTGATCAGGAGGTCGACGGGCCGCCCGCCGATCGCCGCAACCACCGCCGCGACGCCACCCTCGGCGCCCAGATCGGCGGCGGCCACATCCACTTTCACGCCCGTCGCGCGCAGCTTCGCCGCCAGATCGTCCAGCCGGTCGGCCCGCCGCGCGACGAGCAACAAATCATGCCCCTTCGCCGCCAGGCTTTCCGCAAAGCCGACCCCCAGACCCGCCGACGCGCCGGTGACAATCGCCAATCCCGCCATGATCTCTCTCCCGTTTCAAAACGATACTAGTCCTTGGCGGCATGGACGGGCAATGGCGGTCGGATGAAGGCTCGCGCCGATCAACTGCTCGTCGAACTGGGCCTCGCCGAAAGCCGCGCGCGGGCGCAGGCGCTGATCCTCAGCGGCAATGTATTCGCGGGCGACAAGCGCATCGCCAAGGCGGGCGAACAGCTCCCCGCCGGCACGCAATTGACGGTCAAGGGCCGCGATCATCCCTGGGTGTCGCGCGGCGGGGTCAAGCTCGCGGGCGGGCTCGATCATTTCGGCTGGGATATGGCAGGGGCGAGCGCGATCGATGTCGGTAGTTCGACCGGCGGCTTTACCGACGTGCTGTTGTCACGCGGTGCCGCGCATGTCTTTGCGGTCGACAGCGGCACCAACCAGCTGGCGTGGAAAATCCGCCAGGACGACCGTGTGACGGTCCTCGAACAGACCAACGCGCGCCACCTCACCGCCACCGAGATCGACCGCCCGGTCGACCTGATCGTCTGCGATGCCAGCTTTATCGGCCTCGCCAAAGTCCTCGAACGGCCTTTGTCCTTCGTCACGCAGGGCCGCTGCATGGCCCTGATCAAGCCGCAGTTCGAGGCCGGCCGCGAACTTGTCGGCAAAGGCGGCGTGGTCCGCGATCCGGCCGTCCATCAAGCTGTCTGCGATCAAGTCGCCGCGTGGTTCGTCGAAACCGGCTGGCATGTCGAGGGCATCACGCCATCGCCCATCACCGGCCCCGAAGGCAATGTCGAATTCCTGATCGCCGCGCACCGCGATTGACGCGGGGCCAGGCACTTCCCACATCCTTTCGCGAACGAGGAGTTTACCGATGCAGACCGAAAACCGCTTCTTCGACGATTTCAGCAAATTCGTGAACGGCGCCGCGGGCACGCTCGCCGGCGCAGGCCGCGAAGCCGAGGGCCAGTTTCGCGAAAAGTTCAAATCGTGGATCGGCGGCGCCGATTTCGTCAGCCGCGACGAGTTCGAAGCGGTCAAGGCGATGGCCGCCACCGCGCGCGAAGAGGCCGAACTGCTGAAGGCGCGCATCGCCGCGCTCGAAGCCAAGGGCTGAACCAAAGTCCCCTCCCACCGGGAATGATCAGGAGAAACATCCCCCGGATGTTTCAGAACCTGCGGGTGCAGGTTCGACCTGATCATCGACACGGCGAAGCCGAGCGGGGGTGGGCTGGCATGCACTGCCCACCCCGGTTCGCTGCGCTCACCACCCCTCCCGATGGGAGGGGACTCGGGAGCACTTTTCCACAGTTTTCCGCCACCCGCGCTTGCACCCGCCGCCAGACAAGGCCAGCACTCCACCCATGGCCGTGACCGTAATCGATGACGACGACGCCGTTGCGGCGCCGATCGACATGCTCGAAAGCTGGTTCGAGGCGCATAATTGGTCCGCCGAGCGCGTCAGCGATGACGAGGTCGTGGCCTCGGCCCAGGGTGCCTGGGGCCAGTATGAACTGCGCGGCGTGTGGCGCGAGGAGGATAATGTCCTCCAATTCCTCGCCTTCCCGGATATTCGCGCCACCGACCCGCAAAAGGCGGCGATTTACGAGACCATCGGCATCGTCAACGAACAGCTGTGGCTCGGCCATTTCGAATTATGGGGCCAGGGCGGAACGCTGCTGTTCCGCCATGCGCTGCTGCTCGGCGGCGATGCGGGCCTGACGCTTGATCAGGCGGAGACGGTGATCGAGGTCGCGGTGGACGAACTCGACCGCTTCTATCCCGTGTTCCAGTTCGTCCTGTGGGGCGGAAAGTCGCCCAAGGAAGCGCTCACCGCGGCGATGGTCGAGACGCGCGGCGAGGCGTGAGCTTTCGCCGCATCTGGCTGATCGGGTGCGGCAACATGGCCAGTGCGATGCTGCGCCGCTGGCTCGATTGCGGGCTCGATCCGGCACACGTGACGGTGGTCCGTCCGAGTGGTGCGCCCGTCGCTCCCGGTGTCCGGGTGGTCCGCGACGTTCCTGACGAACCGGCACCGGAGTTGCTGCTGATCGGCGTCAAACCGCAAATGCTGGGGGACGTTGCCCCCGGCTTGCAGGCGGCATCGACCGGCATCGTCCTTTCAATCCTTGCGGGCACCAAACTGACCAGCCTGCGCGCTCATTTTCCCGAGGCGGGTTCGATCGTCCGCGCGATGCCGAACCTGCCGGTGGCGCTCGGCAAGGGCGTCGTCGCCACCGTATCCGACGCGCCGATTGCGCCAGACCTCGCCAGGCTCCTCGATCAACTCGGTCTCGTCGAACATGTCCCCGATGAAACCCTGTTCGACGCGGTCACCGCGCTTGCCGGTTCAGGCCCGGCCTTTGCCTATCGCTTCGTGGATGCGCTGGCGAAGGGCGGCGCAGCGCTCGGCCTCGATCCCGCACAGGCCAGCCGCCTCGCGCTCGCCACGGTCGGAGGCGCGCTTGCGCTTGCCCGCGGAGATGGCACGCCGCCCGGCGAATTGGCCGAACGCGTTGCCAGCAAGGGCGGCTCGACGCGCGAAGGGTTGAACGTCCTCGATACCGGCCTCGACGATTTGGTCGCCGAGTGCCTGGCGGCGGCGACCCGTCGCAACGCAGAACTGGGCGGCTAAGCCGTTTTTTCTTGCTTTGTTCTGAAAAGCGCTGTAGCTAAGTATTTGATCTCGCTTCATGATTTCAACCGGCGCGGGTGCCGGATTGAGTCTTGAAGGAGGCATGAATCAGCATGAATCAATTCACATCCGAAACAATTTAACGCGCCGCCAATCCTTCCAGCACGCGCCACATTCCTGTCACCGCATCCTGCCCCGCGCGCTCATAGCCCTTGGCGAGGGTCGCGCGCAGCGGTTCGAACAGTTTCGCCTCAAGCGCCAAGCCGTCCTCGCTCAACTGCAACAGCCGCTTGCGCCCGTCATCCTCATGTCCCTCGGACACCACCAGCCCGCGCGCGGTCAGCTCGCTCATCACCCGCCCCAAACTCTGCTTGGTAATGCCCAACTGGCGGATCAGCGTTCCCACCGTCAGCCCCGGCGTCCGCCCGATCAAATACAGCGCGCGGTGATGCGCCCGGCCCAATCCGGCCTCCGCCAGCACGGCATCCGCCGCCTCGACCAGCGCCGATCCGCCGAAATACAGCAATTCGATCCCGCGCCGCACCTCGGCTTCGCGCAGGAACAGGGGCGATGCGGCGGCGCCGGGCGGGACTGCGCTCATGTTGACCAGTTCTGGCAGCGGCCTTAGCCCGCGGCAACCATCGGAGACGGGTGAACGGCAATGGCGGACGGTAGTGATTTCGAATTTGCGGCCAATTCCGCTCCCGTCAGTGCCGAAGATCGCGCAGCCATGCTCACCGAACCCGGCTTTGGCCGCGTGTTCACCGATCATATGGCCAGCGCCGAATGGACCGAGGGGCGCGGCTGGCATTCGGCGCGGGTCATGCCGCGCGGGCCGCTGAGCCTCGATCCCGCCGCCGCCGTGCTGCATTATGCGCAGGAGATTTTCGAAGGCCTCAAGGCTTATCGCACCGAAACAGGCGACACCGTGCTGTTCCGCCCCGACGCCAATGCCGCGCGCTTCCGCAAATCGGCCGAGCGGCTGGCGATGCCGATGGTCTCCGACGACTTGTTCATCGGCGCGATCGAGGCGTTGGTGAAGGCCGACCGCGACTGGTTCCCCGCCGGACCCGAGGGCGCGCTCTACCTGCGCCCGTTCATGTTCGCGAGCGAGGCGTTCCTCGGCGTGCGCCCGGCGAAGGAATACCGCTTCCTCGTTCTCGCTTCCTCGGTCGCCGGCTATTTCAAGGGCGCACCCAAGGCGATCACCATCGGCGTATCGCGCAACCTCAACCGCGCCGGCCCGGGCGGCACGGGCGCGGCGAAGTGCGGCGGCAATTATGCCGCGAGCCTCGTCGCGCAGGCCGAAGCGATCGAACACGGTTGCGACCAGGTCGTGTTCCTCGATGCGGTCGAACACCGTTTCGTCGAGGAACTGGGCGGCATGAACACCTTCTTCGTGTTCGACGACGGCTCGATCCTGACCCCGCCGCTCGACGGCACGATCCTCCCCGGCATCACCCGCGATTCGCTGATGACCCTGGCGCGGGACGAGGGCGTGGTGGTGCGTGAGGAGCGCTATGCCATCGACCAGTGGCAGGCCGATGCGGCCAGCGGGCGGCTGCGCGAATCCTTCGCCTGCGGCACTGCGGCGGTGGTGACGTCGATCGGCAAGGTGGTGGATGGCGACACCAGCTTTATCATCGGCGATGGCGGGCCGGGGCCGGTAACCCAGGCGCTCAGGGAGCGGCTGGTCGCGATCCAGCGTGGCCAATCGAACGATCCGCATGGCTGGCTCAAGCGGTTGTTTTGAACGGACTGCCTAGCTAAGAGCGCCGCTTCGCGCACGATGGGGCGTCGCCAAGTGGTAAGGCAGCGGCTTTTGATGCCGCCATTCGCAGGTTCGAATCCTGCCGCCCCAGCGCGCAGGATGAGCACGAAATAGCGGAGCTATTCGCCCGTCAGCCAAGCGCGGCCGACCTCGCCAAAGCCGAGGTTCGACGACGCGGCTTTGCCGCGGCGCTACCTCCTCACTGGTTCAACGATGGCCTCGAGGAACATGTGCTTACTCATCAACGATGTCACAGGCTGCCCGTTGCGTAATGCAGGGCGATAGCGAAATCGCTGCTCGACCACTCGGCATGTATTATCATCGGCGCCTAGGTAGCCACTCGACTTGGTCACTTCACACTCACGGACACGACCGTCGGTCCCGATCTCGAATTCAATCTCCATATCAAGTCCGTCGCCAGGATCCTCGATCCCCTTGCCGACATCGTTATATGAAATGTCGCCGCCGGTCTGGCACGGCGCTGCGCTACGCCAATTCCCGCCGCACTCGCGGCCGCCACCACCATCGCCAAACCCCCGCCCGCCGCTGCCAAAGCCGTCGCCGACCCCACCCGCGCCGGTGCCGCCCCCGTCCACATCGCTGGCCCCCTGGCGTGACTGCGTGCCTACCCCTGCGACCGGGGCGGCGACGATCGGCGGCGGTGGCAACGGGATCGGCGGCGGTGGCGCGACGATCGCGCTCGCCTTTGCGCGTAGTCCCGCAGGCGCAGCGGCCCCTTCGGTGCGACCCGACTTCTGCTGCGGAGGCGGCGGCAGCGGCGGCGTGGGCGGCGGCGTCATGTCGAACGTCTTGAGCGTCTCGCCGATCGTTTGCGCCCCCGGCACCGAAAAGCCCAACCCGGCGATCAGCGCGTACAGCAGCGCGGCTTCGAGCACACCGGCGATGAGTGCGGGCTTCGGGGCAATGTGCGTGTCCATGGTTCGCCAAGTGAAACGATCTCAAGCACTCACAGTTTCGTCGAACGTGGATCACGCTGAATTCATTGACAATCACGCCGCCATCGCGCGGAGGTGATGCGGCAACCGATGGAGCCGGCCATGTCCCGCCAAAACGTCACGATCCTGTCCGCCCTCCTACTGACGGCGATGCCTGTCGCCGCCCAGAATAGCGCCCCGATCGATCCGGCGCGCATGTCGGATGTCGTCCGCACCCTCGCCGCCGACGATTTTCAGGGTCGCGCACCCGGCACGCCGGGCGAAGACAAGACCGTCGCTTATTTGTCCGACCAGTTCGCCAAGGCCGGCTTGGCACCCGCGGGCGAGAACGGCACGTTCGTCCAGACCGTGCCGCTGATCCGCACGCGCATCGGTTCGCCCGCGACGATATCGATTGCGACGCCGGGCGGCACCATCGCGCTCAACCAGTCCCAACAGGCGTATTTCAGCACGGTGCGCGACGTCTCGCGGCTGACCATCGCCAAGGCGCCGTTGGTATTCGTCGGCTATGGCGTCCACGCCCCGGAACGCCAGTGGGACGATTTCAAGGGCGTCGACCTGAAGGGCAAGGTCGCGATATTCCTGGTCAACGATCCCGATTTCGAGGCGGTGGCGGGCGAACCCGTCGCCAACACATTCGGCGGCAAGCGGATGACCTATTACGGCCGCTGGACGTACAAATATGAAGAAGCGGCCCGCCGTGGCGCCATTGCCGCGCTGATCGTCGACGACACTGCCGGCGCTGGCTATGGCTGGTCGACGGTCATCGCGCCGCAGGGCGAAAATTACGACATCGTCCGCGCGCCCGGCGATTATCGCGTCCTGCTGCAAGGCTGGCTCGAAGGCGAAGCCGCGCGCACTCTTTTCACGAAATCGGGACTCGATCTCGACAAGCTCCGCATCGCCGCGCGTCGCGCCGATTTCCGCCCCGTCCCGCTCTCCGGCGCGGCCTTGTCGGTCGATGCGCCGGTTGCGGCCGACCATGTGCAAAGCCGCAACCTGATCGGCAAGATCGCTGGGACGGCTCACGCGGACGAGACGATTATGTTCGGCGCGCATTGGGATGCCTATGGCGTCGGCAGCCCCGACGCGACGGGGCGAACGGTGCGCGCGGGTGCCGCCGATGATGCGATCGGCGTCGCGGGCGTGCTCGAACTCGCGCGGGCCTTCGCCAAGGGGCCAAAAACCCAGCGGACCTTGCTGTTCTCCGCCTGGACGGGTGAGGAACGCGGGCTGCTCGGTTCGGAACACTATGCCGCACACCCGCTCTACCCGCTCGACAAGACCGTCGCGAACCTGACCATGGATGTGCTCCAGACGGCCGGACCGGCGCGCGATGTCGTCCTTGTCGGCAACGGCCAGAGCGATCTCGAGGATCGCGTCGCCGCTGCCGCGACGAAACAGGGCCGGACGATCACGCCCGAAGCGCTCCCCGAACGCGGGCTGTTCTTCCGCGCCGACCATTTTTCCTTCGCGCGGCGCGGCGTCCCATCATTGTTGCTAATGGGGATGAGCGGCGGACACGACCTCGTCACCGGCGGCCGCGCGGCGGGCGATGCGTGGCTGACCGACTATATGAAATGCTATCACCAGGCGTGTGACGTGTGGAAACAAAGCTGGGATTTGCGCGGCGCGGCGCAGGATGTGGCGTTGCTCTACGGTATCGGCAGCAGCCTCGCGAACAGCCGCGACTGGCCGGACTGGCGCCCGGGCACCGAGTTCAAGGCGATGCGGGAGAAGAGCGTGGCGGCGCGGCAATAACGGCGCCGCGGCAAAGCCACGTCGTCAGTCGCCGCGAACCGCGCTGGCCGCGCGCGTTTCGACTTGCTCGCTGCTACGCTGCTCGCATGCGAAACGCGCGTTGGTCGGGGAAAGAGGATTCGAACCTCCGGCCCCTGCCTCCCGAAGACAGTGCTCTACCAGGCTGAGCTATTCCCCGACCGATCGCACGAGTGCGCGAGGCAGGCGGCGCCACTAGCGAAGCGCTTCGCGAACGGCAACCCTCAATGCCCGCCGCCCATGTCGACATTGGCGCGCGGCTTCGGCGCTATCCAGACCAACGTTGCCGCGATCAGGAACACCAACGCTGATAACCAATAGACGTGAATCGCGCCAAGTGTTGCCGCCTGCCCTTCAACCAGCCGGTCGAGGCTGCCTCGGGCCTGCTCGTATGTCCCACCGGCGGCTTGTAGGGTTGCGATCGCTCCCGCTGGATCGTTGAGCTTCCCGACCAATTCGCTTCTCGACACACGCCCCGCGTCGTCCCACGCCGTGGTCGCCAGGGCTGTCCCGACCGCCCCCGACAATGTCCGGCAAAAGCTCATCAGGCCGGCTGCAGACACCGTCTCATTTGGCTTGACGCTACCCAGCGCCAGGGCCGTCAGACCGATGAAGAAGAACGGCATGCCGATGCCCTGAAGCAAATGTGGCATCGCCAGCGTCCAGTAATCGGCGCCGATCGTCCAGTGAGTCCGCAGCACGGCCGTCGAACCCATCCACAACAGCCCGGCGCTGATCATGACGCGGGCATCGCTCTTGCCCATCAGCCGCGCCGCGACCGGCGATCCCAACACCGCGAACACCCCGACCCACGCGACAACATAACCGGCATTGGTGGCGGTATAACCGACCACTTGCTGGAGCCACAAAGGCGTCAGCACGACCGATGAGAAGAACGCCGCATAGCCCAGGCTCATGGCCATCGTTGCCATGCTGAAACCGCGATAGCGGAATACGCGGATATCGACGATCGGATGCTCGGCGGTGAATTCCCAGATCAAAAACGCGCCAAAGCCAATGGCCGCAATGACTGCCAAGCCGACGATCCAGCTCGAGCTGAACCAATCGTTCTCACGACCGGTGTCTAACATGATCTGAAACGCGCCGACGAACACCACCAGTAGGATCAGGCCGATAATGTCGATCCCGACCTTCGCCACCGGTGTTTCGTAACGACTGATCATCGACCGGACGAGGACGATGCAGATCACGACGACCGGCAGGTTGATGAAAAATATCCAGGGCCAGGTCCAGTTGTCGCTGATCAGCCCGCCCAGGATCGGGCCGACGATCGGTGCGCTGGTCGTCGTCATCGCCCAGATCGCCAGGCCGATGCCCGCACGTTCCTTGGGAAAGATCCGCAACAGCAACGTTTGGCTGAGCGGCATCAGCGGTCCGCCGGACAAACCTTGCAGCACCCGGAATGCGACTAGCATGCCGAGCGAGGTCGATACACCGCATAGGAACGAAAAAATGGCGAACCCGGTGAGCGAGACGATGAACCAGCGCACGCTGCCGAATCGCGACGAAAGCCATCCCGTCAACGGAACGCTGATCGCATCCGCCACCGCATAGCTGGTGATGGCCCAGGTGCCTTGCGTCGGCGATACAGCCAGCCCGCCGGCGATGTGCGGCACGCTGACATTGGCGATGGTGGTGTCGAGCACCACCACGAAATTGGCCAGCGCCAGCGCGAACGCGCCGAGGATCAGCCGCCCGCCGGCCAGCGGTTCGACAATCGCCTTTTTCTCGGCGGGTGCCGCGCGCGCCATGTCAGTTGCCGCGCGTATCGATCACGGCATCCATCGACAGCCCGACGCGCAGGGGATGGTCGCGGACTTCCTTGGCATTCAGCGCAACCCGCACCGGCAGGCGCTGAACCACCTTGATCCAGTTGCCCGTGGCGTTCTGCGCCGGAATCAGCGCGAATGCCGCCCCCGTCCCGCCAGCCAGCCCGACCACCTTGCCGTGATAGACCACGTCGCTGCCGTAAAAATCGCTGGTCACCTCGACCGGCTGGCCGATGCGGATGCGCGTGAACTGGCTCTCCTTGAAATTCGCGTCGACATAGACCGCGCTGGTCGGAACGATCGTCATGATCGGCGCGCCGGCCGCCAGCCGCTGACCGACCTGAACCATCTTGTTGGTCACCACACCGCCGATCGGCGCGCGGATCACCGTCCGCGCAAGATTGAGTTTGGCCGCGTCCAGCCGCGCGCGGGCCGCCGCCACATCGGGCGCGGTGGCGATGGTTGTCCCGCGCACCAACGCGGTCTGTGCCTCAAGATCACCCGCCGCCGAGGCGCGATTGGCCTGCGCGGTTTTGACGCCGGCAGCTGCCGTCGCCTGCATCGCCTGTGACGCGTCATAGGCCGCGCGCGCCGACGCAACTTCCTCGCCCGACACTGCACCCGTGCCCTGCAAGGCCCGGCGCCGCTGAAAATCGCCGCGCGCCTTGGCCGCTTCGGTCACCGCTTCGGCATACCGCGCGCGTGCCTGCATGATGTCGGCATCGCGCGCTTCGAGCTTGCCGCCCGCCGACGTTACCGTCGCGCTGGCCTGACCGAATTTCTGACGCGCCTGTGCCAGTGCGGCTTCCGCCGTAGCGACATCAACCTTGGCGTCGCTGTCGTCGAGCACGACGAGGATATCGCCTGCCTTGACCGTCTGAGTGTTGCTGACGCGAACCTGCGCTACCGGCCCTGGGACCAACGGCGTGATCTGCGCGCTGTCCGCCCCGACATAGGCGTTGTCGGTGTGCACCCGCCCGCGTTGGGTCAGGAGATACCACGCACCGTAAACCAACGCCGCAACCAGCACGACAATGCCGAAAATCACGAACAGGCGCCTGCGCTTGCTGGTCCGCGCCGCATTGTCGGCGGCGGTATCGTCCTCGGCCGCGGCGGGAATTTCCTGGGGGTTGGCGTCAGCCATTATCGAGCTCCATTCGAAACATATCCGCCGCCAAGGGCACGGATCAGCGCGACCTGCGCCAGCAGGCGGCGACCTTCGAGGTCGGCCACCGCGCGGCGGCTGACGACCAGTGAGTCTTCGGCGGTCAGCGCGACCAATTGGTTGCTCAGCCCGCCGGTGTAACGCAGCCGGGCGATACGCGCCGCTTCGCCATTGCTGGCGGCGCTGCGGCGTTGTTCGGTGAGCTGCGCCTCGACGCTGTCGAGCGTCGCGACGGCGTCCGCCGCTTGACCCAATGCCGTCAGCAGCGTCCGGTCGTAATTTGCCACCGACAGATCGAAATCGGCACGGCTGCCGCGATACCGCCCGGCAATTCGCCCGCCGTCGAAGATCGGCAGGCTGAACGCGGGACCGCCGTTGCCATAGGCCGATCCGCTGTCGAACAGCTTCGACAGGCCCAGCGATTGCAGCCCGACGACTGCGCCCAGATTGATGTTGGGATAAAAGTCCGCCTTCGCGACCTTGATCCGTTCTCCCGCGGCTTCGGTCCGGACCCGCGCCGCGACCACATCGGGACGCCGCCCGACCAGATCGATGCCCGCATTGACCGGAATGCCGATCGCATAGGGCTTCATCGCGGGCGCCACGATCGTCTCGCCGCGATCAGGTCCGCGCCCGACCAGAACGGCAAGACGGTGCCGCGTCAGCACGATCGCGGCCTCGGCAGCCTGCAGATCGGCCTCCGCCGCCGGGGCGCGCGCCTCGGCCTGGGCACCACTACCACGATTGTCCAACCCGCCCGACACGCGCAATCCGGCCAGCCGCGAACTCTCCTGCCGCAGCGCCAGCGCCTCGCGCGCAGTCGCCGCCAGCGCGAAATCACGCTGCAATTCGGCATAGGCATTGGCGACTTCGGTCGACAACATCAGCCGCGCCTGATCGGCATCGAGCCGCGCCGCCGCCGCGTCGCCGCGCGCCGCGCGAACCGCCGCGCGCTGCTTGCCCCACAGATCGAGGTTGAAGCCGAACGTCGCGGTCAGGCGACCGGTGGAGATGATGCCGCGCGGGACGAACTGCTGCGGAATACCCAGATTATAGCTCTGCTTGTTGCCGCCGACGACGCCATCGACGCTCAGCGAAGGCGCTTGTGCCGCGCCAGCCTGCTGTACCAACGCCTCGGCCTGCGACACCCGCGCCGCGGCGGAAGCGACATCCGGCGAACCGGCGAGCGCCTCGGCGATCAAGCCATCGAGCTGAGGGTCGGCGAAATTGGTCCACCAGGCAGCGTCGACGGCAATACCAGGCCGGGTCGCCAGGGTTGCCGCGGTTTCGCCAGGCGCAACGGCGTTGATCGCCGGCGCAGGACCGAGACGCGGCACGCACCCGCCCAGCAATACGCTCGCTGTCGCAAATAATGTGAGTGAGATACGCAATCCGACCTCGCCGTACTATCCAGTACACTTTCGCTATCAATGACGCGTGGCAGATAAGTTGTCAATTGCAATGATACTTGATAGTATCACCTATATGGCTTCCAGTGATCAGCCTTCAGCCAAACGTGCCGCCATCGTTGGAGCCGCACGCACCGAATTTTTTCTGCACGGCTATGGCGCGACGACAATGTCGGCGGTTGCCGCGCGTGTCGGCGGATCGAAGACGACATTGTGGGCCTATTTCCCATCCAAGCAGGAACTGTTCGCGGCCGTGGTCGACGATCTGGTCGAACGATTCGGCGAGGCGTTGGACGTCCCGCTCGATGCGACACTGCCGGTGTCCGCGGCCCTTCGCCAGTTTGCCGAATCCATCATGGCGATCGTCGGCACCCCCGAAATCATCGACCTGCACCGTATCGTCGCGGGGGAGGCCGGACGCTTTCCCGAACTCGGCACGCTGTTTTTCGAACGCGGCCCAAAACGCGGCAAAGCCAAGCTGGCGGCCTATCTGACGACGGCCATGGCCGATGGCCGGGTGCGCCCGGGCGATCCGATGATCGCCGCGCGCCAGTTTGCTGCCTTGTGCCAGGCTGGGCTGCATCAGGATCGCTTGTGGGGCTTGGTCATCGGTAACGATCACGCGCGGTTGACGGCGGATATCGAAGCGGCAATCGCCTGCTGGACCAGGGCGTGGGCTGCATCCTAACATTGAGGCCATGCCGACTCGCCGCACATTGCTCGCCGCCGCTCCGCTCCTTGCCACACCGCAACTGCTCCGCGCCGCCGGCGTTCCGCGTCCGCCGCTGGTCGGGCGCATCGCGCTTGATGGGCAACGCCTGTTCACCTCGGCGCAAATCAACGGCGAAAAGCTGTTGTTCGTCATCGACACCGGCACGACGCAGAACAAGATTCGCCCCGAAATCGCCGCTCGATTGAAACTCGCCGCCTTCGGCAACACTCAAGGCGGTGGCTTGGGCGCCAAATCCACATTCATGAGCATGCATATCGCGCGCGACGTCATCGTCGGCGGGATCGTTCGCCAGCCATTGATGACCTTTGAAAGCTATGATTTCGGCCGCGGTATGCGCGCGGACGTTGCCGGGCTGCTCGCGGCGGGCGTGTTGACCGGCTATCCGACGACGCTCGATTTCGTGAAGGGCGAATGGTCGCTCTATCTCGACGGATTGCCCGAACTTGCGGGTTACAAGCCCTTGCCCACGCGCCTTCAGCGGCTGCCGGGCGATCAGTCCGATCGCATTTTCGTCGATGCCACCTTCGAAGGCACACCGCTACGCCTCATGCTCGACACCGGCGCGCCGCGCAATTTACTCCTATTCCCGCAGACGGTTGCCAAATTCAAACTGTTCGAAGGCAACCGGCCTTTCACCGAAGTGCTGACCGCCGGCTTTGGCGGTCGCTCCCGCTATCCCAGCCGCGTGATGCGCGCCAACGCGTTGCAAATTGGCCCGTACCGGTTCGAGGAACTTGCCTACACCGCGATGGACCCGCGTGAACCGCGCAAGGATTTCGGCGGAGACGGGCTCATCGGCATCGACCTGATCGGCCTGTTCGACCTCGCTATCGATCCGCGCAAGAACCGCATGCTCGTCCGACGCAATGCGCTGGCATATGTCGAGCGCGAGGCACCGCCCAAGCGCTGAATGTCACTCCGCCGGCAGCGCCACCGGCCGTGGCGCGCTTTCGCCGCCCGTCGTCAACCGCCGCTTGAGCTTCGGCCCGATCCGCGCCTCGATGCCCACCGCCAGGCTGAACAGTGCCGGGACGATAAGCAACGTCAGGATGGTCGAAACGATCAGCCCGCCGATCACCGTAATCGCCATCGGCTGACGGAAACTGCCGCCTTCGCTCAACGCCAGCGCGGTCGGGATCATGCCCGCGACCATCGCCACCGTCGTCATGACGATCGGCTGCGCGCGCTTGTGGCCGGCGTCGATGATCGCGGTATCGCGGTCGATTCCCTTGTCCATTTCCTCCAGCGCGAAATCGACCAGCAGGATCGAGTTTTTGGCGACGATACCGAACAGCATCAGCACCCCGATCATCACCGGCATCGACGCGGAGAAGCCGAACAGATGCAAGGCCAATGCGCCGCCCAACGGTGCGAGCAGCAACGACCCCATGTTGACGAATGGCGGCAGGACACGGCGATACAGCAGCACCAGCACCGCAAACACCAATGCTACGCCCGACAGCACGGCGGTGATGAAGTTGGTTGCCAGCTCGGCCTGGATCTTGTCGTCGCCGAAACTGACGCGCTCGACCCCTTCCGGCAAATGTTTCATCGTCGGCAGATTATCGACGATCTTGCCGCTGCCAACCACGCCCGGCGCCAGGTCAGCGCCAATCGCCACGCGCCGGTTCTGGTTGTAACGCCGCAAAACCGAAGGCCCGGCGCCAAAACTGACATCGGCGACGACCTTTAACGGCACGCTGCCGCCGCTGAGCGTCGGCACCGGCAGGTTCTCGATCGTCGACAAATTGGCACGCGCGCGTTCGTCGATCATCACGCGGATCGGAATCTGGCGGTCGCTCAACGAGAATTTGGCGGCATTCTGGTCGATCTCGCCCTGCGTCGCGATGCGGATCGTCTGGCTTAGTGCAGAGGTCGATACGCCCATGTCAGCCGCCAGATCGAGGTGCGGCTTGATCACCAGTTCGGGGCGCGGCAGGTCGCCGTCGATGCGCGGCGCGCGTAATTGTGGTGTGGCGCGCATTTCCTCGACAATCTGACGCGCGGTCTTTTCGACGAGCACCGGGTTGTTACCCGCCAGCATCAACGTCACATCGCGGCCCAGGCCACCGGACTGGCTCTGGAATGTCACGCGCGCATCGGCAATTGCCGCCAGCCTAGGACCCGTCTCGCGCTCAAACTCGACGCTGCTGCGTTTGCGATCTGGCTTGAGCGTCACGAATATATTGCCATCACCGACATTCACGTCTTCGAACACGTCGCGCACTTCGGGCTCGCGGTGGAGGATCACCGCGGCCTGATCGGCCACCGACATCGTCTGTTTCAACGTCGTGCCCGGCGGCATCGCGATCTGGACTTGGCTGAACGAATTATTCTGCGGCGGGAAGATCTCGAAATCGAGCGTCATGAAACTGATCACCGTCGCGACCAGCGTCAGGGCCGCCAAGCCCATGACCCACAAGCGATGATCATAAAATCGCGCCCGCCAGCGACGTCCCGCCGCCTTGACCGCCACAACCTTCGACGTGTCGATGGTCCAGCGTAGCAGGCGCAGATAAGCATCGACGGCGCGCCCGCCATGATCGGACTCGCCATGTGACTTGAGGAAATAGGCCGCGAGCATCGGCGTGATCAGCCGCGCAACCGCCAGGCTGACCAACACCGCCACGACGACCGTCAGCCCGAACTGGCGAAAATACTGGCCGCTGATGCCCGGCATCAAGCCTACCGGCAGGAATACCGCAACAATCGCCATCGTCGTCGCCAGCACCGCGAGGCCGATTTCGTCCGCCGCGTCGATCGACGCCTGGTAAGCGGTCTTGCCCATGCGCATGTGCCGGACGATGTTCTCGATCTCGACGATCGCATCGTCGACCAGCACGCCCGCAACCAGGCTCAACGCCAACAGGCTGATCCCATTCAGCGTGAACCCCATCAGCGACATGAACCAGAACGCCGGGATCGTCGACAGCGGGATGGCCAGCGCGGAAATGATCGTCGCACGCCAGTCACGCAGGAACAGGAACACCACCAACACCGCAAGCAACGCGCCTTCCCACAGGGCTTCCATCGCCGACTTATAGGTCTGCCGCGTGTCATCGACGGTGGTGAACAACTGGGTGAAATGGACCTTGGGATTGTCGGCCTCGATTTTCTTCAGCTCGACCATCGCCGCGTCGTAAACCGTCACGTCGGACGATCCCTTGGCCTTGGCGATCGAAAAACTCGTCACCTGACGGCCATTCATTTTCGCCAGATTGCGCTGCTCGGCATAAAGGTCGCGGACGATCGCGATGTCGCCCAACCGGACCGAACGGCCATTGGCATTGATCCGGGCATTTTCCAGCTCGGGGGCGCCCGCCGCGTTGCCGATAACGCGCACCGATTGTTCGGACCCCGCCACTTCGGTACGGCCGCCCGCACCGTTCATGTTGATCGCGCGCAGCTGCGCATTGACCTGGCTCGCCGTCAGGCCGGACGCCTGCAACTTTGCCGGATCGAGGATCACGCGCATTTCGCGCGTCACCCCGCCCGAACGGCTGACCTGGCTCATGCCGGGGACCGACAGCAAACGCTTGGAGATATTATTGTCCACGAACCAGCTGAGCTGTTCGAGAGTCATGTCGGTGGCGCTGACCGAAATGAAGGCGAGCGGGCCGCCATCGGTATCCTGCCGCTGGACCTGCGGCTCGAGGATGCCGTCGGGCAAATCGCCGCGGATTTTGGCGACGGCGTCGCGCACGTCGTTGACCGCACGATCGACCGGCGTGCCGAGCGTGAATTCAACGAATGTGAAGGATGTGCCTTCGGAAATGCGACTGGAGATGCTGTCGACGCCGTTGACCGAGCGCAGCGACGCTTCCAGCTTCTGCGTCACTTGCGATTCCATTTCGGGCGGGGCCGCGCCGGGCTGGCTGACCGTCACCTGGACGAGCGGAAAGCTGATGTCCGGATTGTTGTTCACCTGCATTCGCTGGAAGGCGACCAGGCCCGCCAGCGTCAGCGCGATGAACAGCACGATCGGCGCAACCGGATTGCGGATCGCCCAGGATGATATGTTCCGAAAGCTCACCAACGTCTCTCCACTGACGAAGGTGTGTTACCGCACTATAACAGCGCTCGTCAACTCACCATCGTGTCGGCGGGTTTCGACTGCAGCTGAATGTAGTTTTCGATGCCCATGCCGCGGATCATGTCGAACTGGCGCTCCAGCGTATCGACATGTTCTTCCTCGTTATCGAGAATTTCGGTCAGCAGATCGCGCGTCACGAAATCGCGCACCGTCTCGCAATAGGCGATGCCCTCGCGCAACGGCGGCAGCGCTTCTTCCTCCAGCGCGAGGTCGGCCTTGAGGACTTCCTCCACCGACTCGCCGATGCGCAGGCGGCCGAGCAGCTGGAAATTGGGCAAGCCGTCGAGGAACAGGATGCGCTCCGACAGACGGTCGGCGTGCTTCATCTCGTCGATCGATTCTTGGCGTTCGAATTCGGCGAGCCGCTCGACACCCCAATGATCGAGCAAGCGATAATGCAGCCAATATTGGTTCACCGCGGTCAGCTCGTTCTTGAGCGCCACGTTGAGATATTCGATGACCTTGAGATCGCCCTTCATGCCCGCAGCTCCCCGTAATAAGCTCCGGCCTAAGCAGCCGCGCCTTCCGCAGCAATAATCTCGCGCGCGAACGGCAGGCACTGGCCACAGCGGACCTGGCACCCCAGCTTCTTGTAGGCGCACTGGGGACGGGTCGATCCGTCACGCGCCGCCGCGCGGACCTGTGTTTCGCGAATGCGTTGCAGACGCAGACAACCATCGCGGGATTGTCTGGCACAACTGCTAATCGCTCGCAATAGCGTTTGTTACATTGATTTTGGTTCTCATTCGAGCTCGAGAATGACCTGATCGACCGCGAGGCTGTCACCGACCGCGGCATCGACCGTCGCGACAATCCCCGATTTGCCCGCGCGCAAAATGTTTTCCATCTTCATCGCCTCGATCACCGCGAGCGGCTGACCTGCCTCGACCTTGTCACCCTTGGCGACATGCAGCGTGGTCAGCAGCCCCGGCATCGGCGAGATCAGGAATTTGGAAAGGTCGGGCGGCACCTTCTCGATCATGTGCGTCGCCAACGGCGCGACATGCGCGGGTAGCACGCGCGCGACATGCGACGCGCCGCGCGCACCCAGCTTGAAGCCGGTGCGCGTGCGGGTCAGCCGAACGGTCAGCATTTCCTCGTCCAGTTCGGCAGTCACCGTCCGGTCGCCCGGCGTATATTCGAGGTCGAGGTCCAGTTCTTTGCCGTCGACGACAATGCCATCGGTCGACACGCCGACATCATGGTCCGTCCCGCCGATCCGCACCTGCCAGTCAGCCGGCGGGTGCAGCCGGTCGCCCAATTGCCCATCGACCCGCCGCGCGCGATCCGCCTCGGCCGTCGCCGCAAACGCGGCTATCGCGGCCAATTGCGCGAGCAGTTCGGGCGACGCCGGCGCGCCTGCAAATCCGTCGGGATATTCCTCCGCGATGAACCCCGTCGTGATCTCACCCGAACGGAAGCGCGGATGCTGCATCAGCGCGGACAGGAAATCGAGATTATGCCCGACGCCTTCGATCTCGAAATCGTCGATCGCCGCGATCTGCGCATCGATCGCGCCCTCGCGCGTCGGTGCCCAGGTGATCAGCTTGGCGATCATCGGGTCGTAGAAACGCGACACTTCGCCACCTTCGCGCACGCCGTCATCGACGCGGACGCGAATGGTTCGAGACGGGTCTTCGACTACGCTCAGCCCCTCCTCACCATGAACGGATGGATTGAAGTTCCGTTCGTCCTGAGGAGCCGCTGAGCCTGTCGAAGCGGCGTCTCGAAGGACTTGCTCCGGTGGCGCGTATCGTACCAACCGCCCCGTGCTCGGCAGGAACCCGCGATACGGATCCTCGGCATAAACCCGGTTCTCGATCGCCCAGCCATGGATCTTCACATCGGCCTGGGTGAAGGCGAGCTCCTCCCCCGCCGCCACGCGGATCATCTGTTCGACCAGATCGAGACCGGTTATTTCCTCGGTGACCGGATGCTCGACCTGCAGCCTCGTGTTCATTTCGAGGAAGTAGAAACTGTCGCCGGTCGTGTCGGCGCCCGACACGATCAGTTCGACCGTCCCTGCCGAATAATAGCCGACCGCCTTGGCCAGCGCGACCGCCTGCTCGCCCATCTTGCGGCGCATCTCGGGCGAGACGAACGGCGAAGGCGCTTCCTCGACGACCTTCTGGTGGCGCCGCTGGATCGAGCATTCGCGCTCGTTGAGGTAAATCACATTGCCGTGCTGATCGCCGATCAACTGGATCTCGATGTGGCGCGGGCTTTCGATGAATTTCTCGATGAACACGCGGTCGTCGCCGAAACTCGCCAGGCCTTCGCGTTTGGTCGCTTCAAAGCCTTCGCGGACATCGGCCTCACTCCAAGCCAGCCGCATGCCCTTGCCGCCGCCGCCCGCGCTGGCCTTCATCATTACCGGATAGCCGATTTCGCCCGCGATCCGCACGGCATGGTCGGTGCCGTCAATCTCGCCGAGGAAACCGGGAACGACATTGACCCCCGCCGCCTTGGCCAGTTTCTTGCTCTCGATCTTGTCGCCCATCGCCGCGATGGCATTCGGGGGAGGCCCGACAAACGCGATCCCCGCATCGGCACACGCCCGGGCGAAACTCTCGCGCTCCGACAGGAAGCCGTAACCCGGATGGATGCAGTCCGCCCCCGTCTCGCGCGCGGCGAGCAGGATCAGTTCGGGATTGAGATAGCTCTCCGCCGCCGGCGCAGGCCCCAGCCGCACGCTCTCGTCCGCCATCAGCACGTGCGGCGCGCGCGCATCCGCGTCGGAATAAACCGCAACGGTCTTCAGCCCCATGCGCTTCGCCGTGCGGAACACCCGGCACGCAATCTCGCCCCGATTGGCGACCAGGATTTTTTTGAGCACGCTTATGTCCTTTTGAGAACGACGAGCACGAGCCAAGCAAAGGCGGCCACGCCGATCAGAAACGAGCCGAGTTGAACCGCCCACTGCAATTGTTCGACGTGCGCCAGTTCGGCTCCGCTTACAGCTGGCTTGTCGCCCACCAGTTCCATTCGAAGAATGAACGAGAGGAACAGCAAGCCCGGAACAACCGCGCTAATGGCGGCCGTAAGACCCAACCACTGAAATACGGACCTTCGCTTCACTCAGCCGCCTCCAACTGCCGCTGCTCCGCCGCCATCGTCCGCAGCCCGAGTTTCGCGAACAGCGCCGCATCGCTGTCGTCGCCCGCATTCGCCGCCGTAAGCAATTTATCCCCCGTAAAAATCGAATTTGCACCCGCGAGGAAGCACAGCGCTTGCGTCGCCTCGCTCATGCTTTCGCGGCCCGCCGACAGCCGCACCATGCTCAGCGGCATGGTGATCCGCGCGACAGCCACCGTCCGCACGAACTCCAGATCATCGATCTTGGCCAGCGGCGTGTCGGCGAGCATGTCGCCGAGCACCGTGCCCTTGACCGGCACCAGCGCATTCACGGGCACGCTCTCGGGATGTTCGGGCAAGGTCGCCAGCGCATGGACGAACCCGACGCGGTCGCTGCGCGTCTCGCCCATCCCGACAATCCCGCCACAGCACACATTGATCCCCGCCGCGCGCACCGTTTCCAGCGTGTCGATCCGGTCGGCAAACGTCCGGGTCGTAATCACCGCGTCATACCGCTCGGGCGAGGTGTCGATATTGTGGTTGTAATAATCAAGCCCCGCATCGGCGAGGGCGCGCGCCTGATGCGGCTCGAGCATGCCCAGCGTCATGCACGTCTCCAGCCCCATATTGCGCACGCCGCGCACCATTTTGACGAGCGCGGGCAGGTCGCGATCCTTGGGGTTGCGCCACGCCGCGCCCATGCAGAACCGCGTCGAGCCATGATCCTTGGCCTGCGCCGCGGCCTGCAGCACTGCCTGCACATCCATCAGCTTGGTCGCCTTGAGGCCGCTGTCGGCGAATTTGGATTGCGAGCAATAGCCGCAATCCTCCGGACACCCGCCGGTCTTGATGCTGAGGAGCGTGGACCGCTGCACCGCCCCCGCATCGTGATGCGCGCGGTGCGTTTCGGCGGCGCGGAACACCAGTTCGGTGAACGGCAGGTCGAAGAGGGCGGCGATTTCTTCGCGGGTCCAGTCTGTTCGCATCATTCCACCGCCTCCAGCCGTTCGCCCTCGGGCGGCATGTTGTGGCCGAGGAGGCGCAGCACGTCCTCCGCCGCCTTGATCAAATTGGTGCCGGGGCCGAAGATCGCCTGCACGCCGGCTTCGCGCAAGAAATCGTAATCCTGCGCGGGGATGACGCCGCCGGCGATGACCTTGATGTCCGCGCGGCCCGCATCGCGCAGGTGGCCGATCAGTTCGGGGATCAGCGTCTTGTGGCCGGCCGCCAGGCTCGACGCGCCGACGACGTCGACATCGCTGTCGAGCGCGAGCGCGGCGACTTCGCCGGGGGTCTGAAACAACGGCCCGGGGACGACCTCGAACCCCAGATCGCCGAACATCGAACTGACCAGATTAGCGCCGCGATCATGCCCGTCCTGCCCCATCTTGGCGACCAGCATGCGCGGTTTGCGGCCCAGCCGCCGCTCGGTCGCGGCGACACCCGCGATCAGATTGTCCCACGCGCGATCGTCGGCATAGGCACCGCCGTAAACCCCCTTCACCGGCGTCGGCACGGTGTCATAGCGCCCGAACACATCCTCCATCGCCGAGGAAATCTCGCCCAACGTCGCCCGCGCCCGCGCGCATTCGACGGCAAGTTCGAGGACATTGGCCGTGCCGCGCGCGCCTTCGCGCAGTGCATCGAGCGCCGCCTGACATTTCGCCGCGTCGCGGCCGGCCTTGACCCGTTCGATCCGCGCAATCTGCGCCTCACGCACCGCGACGTTGTCGACGTCGAGAATGTCGATCGGATCCTCATCGGCCTTGCGGTATTTATTGACACCGACGATCACATCCTCGCCGCGATCGACCCGCGCCGCGCGCGCCGCCGAAGCTTCCTCGATCATCGCCTTGGGCCAGCCGGCCGCAACCGCCTTGGCCATGCCGCCTTCGCGCTCGACGCGCTCGATGATGTCCCACGCGCCGTCGACAAGCTGCTGGGTCAGGCTCTCGACATAGTAACTGCCGCCCAGCGGATCGACGACCTTGGTCATCCCCGTTTCTTCCTGGATCACGATTTGCGTGTTGCGGGCGATGCGCGCGGAGAAATCGGTCGGCAGCGCGATCGCTTCGTCGAGGGCGTTGGTATGCAGTGACTGCGTCCCGCCCAACATCGCCGCCATCGCCTCGATCGTCGTGCGCATGACGTTGTTATACGGGTCCTGCTCGGTCAGCGACACACCGGACGTCTGGCAATGCGTGCGCAGCATCTTGCTGCGCTCGTCCTGCGCGCCGAGACCGGTCATCACGCGGTGCCACAGCACCCTTGCGGCGCGGAGCTTCGCAATCTCCATGAAGAAATTCATGCCGATCGCGAAAAAGAAGCTCAGCCGCCCGGCGAACTTGTCGATATCGAGGCCCGAAGCGACGCCGTATTTCACATATTCGCGCCCGTCGGCGATGGTGAAAGCGAGTTCGTGGAGCTGCGTCGCCCCCGCTTCCTGCATATGATAGCCGCTGATCGAGATGCTGTTGAACTTCGGCATCTCGCGCGACGTGTAACCGAAGATGTCCGAGATGATCCGCATGCTCGGTTCGGGTGGGTAGATGTAGGTGTTGCGGACCATGAACTCCTTCAGAATGTCGTTCTGAATCGTCCCGTCGAGCTGGGCGCGGGGGACACCCTGTTCCTCGCCCGCGACGATGAAGAACGCCAGGATCGGGATCACCGCGCCGTTCATCGTCATGCTGACTGACATCTGATCGAGCGGGATGCCGTCGAACAGAATTTTCATGTCGTCGATCGTGTCGATCGCCACGCCCGCTTTGCCGACATCGCCGGTGACGCGCGGATGGTCGCTGTCATACCCGCGGTGCGTGGCGAGATCGAAGGCGACCGACAGCCCTTTCTGCCCCGCCGCCAGGTTGCGTTTGTAGAATGCGTTCGATGCCTCTGCGGTGGAGAAACCTGCATATTGCCGGATCGTCCACGGCCGCCCGGCATACATCGATGCCCGCACGCCGCGCGTGAACGGCGCAAAGCCGGGCAGCCCCGGATCGACCGTCGCATCCTCGGCGGTGTAGAGCGGCTTGACCGCAATGCCCTCGGGCGTGTGCCAGGTCAGGTCCTTGCCCTTGACCTCTTTGGCGGCGAGCTTTTCCCACGCGGCGATGGTCGGCGCACCAGCCGGCGGAGCGGCGTCACGCGGCGTTACGGTGGTTCCCGCATCCTCACCCAGGTTGCGCTCGATAGGGGGCTCTGTGCTCACCCTATTTCCCTTGGAACGCAGCCTTCCGCTTGGCAAGAAAAGCCATGCCGCCTTCCATCGCATCGGTGCTCGATCCAGCGATGCGCTGGCCCTCCGCTTCGCGCTGCAAGGCGCTCGCGAAATCGCCGTCCAGCGCCATGGCGATGTTTCGCCGCATCACGCCCAGCGCCACCGTCGGCCCCTGCGCCAGCCGCAGCGCCAGCGTTCGCGCTTCTTCCATCAATGCCGCGTCATCGACCGTCTTGTAGATCAGTCCCCACTCCGCCGCCTTCGCTGCCGGAATCTTTTCGCCGAGCAACATCATCTCGGTCGCGCGCGCCTTGCCGACCAGGCGCGGCAGCACCCACGATGCGCCGCCATCGGGCACCAAGCCGATATTGACGAACGCCTGCAGGAAATACGCGCTTGTCCCCGCAATCACGAAATCGCCCGCCAGCGCGATCGAACAGCCGACCCCCGCCGCCGGCCCGTTGACGGCGCAGACGATCGGCACGTTCAGCCGCGCCAGCTTCATCATCAGCGGGTTATAGTGCTGCGTCAGCGCGGCAAAACTGCCCTCGCCGCCATTGACCGGGCGGTCGCCGCGCGCCTGCAAATCCGCTCCCGAACAAAACGCCCGCCCTGCGCCGGTAATCACCACCGCCCGCGCATCGCGCGCCTCATCCAGCGCGTTCGAAATCTCGTCGGCCATGTCGAGGCCGCAGGCATTGAGGCGTTCGGGGCGGTTAAGCGTGATCGTCGCAACGGCGTCGGCGATGTCGAGGGTGATCGAGGTATAGGTCATACGGTCCCCTGAAATCCTCGCCTTGAGGCGAGGTGGCCCGTAGGGCCGGAGTGGTGCAACAATGTCGGCGGCAGCCGACGCGCGCTTTCGCGCGCATTTCCGGCACCACTCCGTCAGGCGCTAGCGCGCCTGCGATCTCGCCTCAAGGCGAGGATTTAATGGCCTTTCGGCGTTTCCATGAATTCGGTCAAAATCCCCTGCATGTCGCGCGGATGGACGAAGAAGATCAGCGTCCCATGCGCGCCCATGCGCGGCTCACCGAGGACGCGTTTGCCCATCGCCTCCAGCTCGGCCTTGGCGGCGTGGATGTCGGGCACTTCGAAGCACAGATGATGCTGCCCGCCGCCCGGATTTTTCTCCAGCCACGCGGCGATGGCCCCGCCCGGCAACGGCTCGATCAACTCCATCTGCGTGCCGCTGTTGCCGCCATCTGCATCGGGCGTATCGACGAACGCGATCCGCACACCCTGTTCGGACATGTCGAACGGCGCGTGGATCACTTCGGCGCCCATCGTATCGCGCCAGAAGGCGATGCAATCGTCCATCGACGCGGTGACAACGCCGACATGGTTGAGACGTCCGAGTTTCACAACCACACCCTCGATTGAATGCCCGCGACAAGCTCTAGAGCGATCATCACGACAAGCATGAGCATCGCGACAAGCCACCCGACCATCAGCCAGTAAATTGATGGATGATCGTTTCGGTAGATCAGATAAGATCCAAGGCGAACATGTCGGAGACGTAAAGATCGGCGAAGCTCGTAGGCAATATAAGCCAGCAGCGCGATGCTCAACGCCCCAAGAAATGCGCTAGAGCGGAATGTTGTCATGCTTCTTCCACGGGTTCTCCAACTGCTTGTTCCGCAGCTTCCGTAACCCCAACGCCACCCGCCGCCGCGTCGAGTGCGGCATGATGACCTCGTCGATGAAGCCCTTGCTCGCCGCGACGAAGGGGTTGGCGAAGCGCGCTTCGTATTCGGCGGTGCGTTCGGCGATTTCTTCGGGCGTCTTGCCGCGGAAGATGATCTCGACCGCGCCCTTTGCGCCCATTACCGCGATTTCGGCTGTCGGCCAGGCATAGTTCAGATCGCCGCGCAGATGCTTCGACGCCATGACGTCGTAGGCGCCGCCATAGGCCTTGCGCGTGATCACGGTGATCTTCGGCACCGTCGCTTCGGCATAAGCGAACAACAGTTTTGCGCCGTGCTTGATGATCCCCGAATGCTCCTGCGCCACGCCGGGCAGAAAACCCGGCACATCGACGAACGTCACGATCGGAATGTCGAACGCGTCGCAAAAGCGCACGAACCGCGCGCCCTTTTTCGCCGAGTTGATGTCGAGGACGCCCGCGAGCGCCATCGGCTGATTGGCGACGACGCCGACGGTGCGCCCCTCGATCCGCCCGAAACCGATGATGATGTTCGTCGCGTGGGTCGGCTGAACCTCGAAGAAATCGCCCTCATCCACCGTTTTGCGGATGACTTCGTGCATGTCGTACGGCTGGTTCGCCGAATCCGGGATGATCGTGTCGAGGCTGGGCTCGAGGCGGTCCCACGCATCGGCGGTGGGCCGCTCGGGCGCTGCGGCACGGTTCGATTCGGGCAGGAAGTCGAAGAAATCGCGCGCCGCCAGCAGCGCCTCGATGTCGTTGTCGAAGGCATTGTCGGCCACGCCCGATTTGGTGGTGTGCGTCACCGCGCCGCCCAGCGCCTCCTGCGTGACAACCTCGTTGGTCACCGTTTTCACCACATCGGGGCCGGTGACGAACATGTAGCTCGAATCCTTCACCATGAAGATGAAGTCGGTCATCGCCGGCGAATACACCGCGCCGCCCGCGCAGGGCCCCATGATCAGCGACAGTTGCGGCACTACGCCCGAGGCGAGCACATTGCGCTGGAACACTTCGGCATAGCCACCGAGGCTCGCCACGCCCTCCTGAATGCGCGCGCCGCCCGAATCGTTGAGGCCGATCACGGGCGCGCCGACTTTCATCGCCATGTCCATGATCTTGCAGATTTTCTGCGCATGGCGTTCCGACAGCGAGCCGCCGAACACGGTGAAATCCTGCGAAAATACGAACACCAGTCGCCCGTTGATAGTCCCCGAGCCAGTGACGACGCCATCGCCCGAGATCTTCTGCGTCTCCATGCCGAAATCGACGCAATTATGTTCGACATACATGTCGAGTTCTTCGAACGAACCCTGATCGAGCAGCACGTCGAGCCGCTCCCGCGCCGTCAGCCGCCCCTTGGCATGCTGCGCATCGATGCGCTTTTGCCCGCCGCCGATGCGCGCGGCCTCACGCCGGTCTTCGAGTTCTTTCAGCCTGTCGAGCAAAGTAAAACCCCTGTGGTTGGGACGGAAATCCCAACCACAGGGGCGTTGGCTTGTCTACTTATGTGCGAATTCAGACGGCGCCGGACGAATTCTGGTCCTGCAAATTGTCGCTGTCCTCGTCGTCCATGTCGCTGCCCGAGGCCGCGCCTTGTGCGTCTTGCTGCATGCCGCCCTGCCCCGAACGCGCACCCTGGTCGCTGGTCAGCCCGCCGGTGTCGTTCGACGATCCGCCGAAATTGCCGCCGTCATCCACCTGTTCGCCGGTGGGCGGACCGCCGCGCGATTCATCGTCATTGGGCATGCCGTTATTGCCCTGGTTTTGCTGGCCGGAGCTGCCGGTCCCCGACTGGCCCGTCGCGCCATGATTGCCATAGCCCGAACCCGATTGGTCCGTGGAACCCTGATTCTGCTGGCTGGTCGTGTTGCCGGCGTTCTGCGCCGAATTGCTGTCGCCGGTCCGCGGGTCGTTGCCCTGATTGTTCTGGTCACCCATTGCATCTCTCCATCGGCTTTATGCCTGGTGAGATAACGACAGGGTCGGCCCCGCGTTCCAAGTTCTGGGGGTGAAACGACCGGAATTGCAGTGACTTAACTTGCCTCAATCGCCCAACCGGGCAGCAAATTGGCGGACACATCCTCCATCCGCATATGCGCGACTTCGAGGCCCAGATCGGGATAACTCGCCCGCACGCGCTCGCTTGGCGCGGTCCCCGCCGGCAGCACCAATACGCGCCGCCGCACTTTGTCGCGGTGGTGCATCCTGGCGGTATTCTCCTGCCCGACGTAACAGCCCTTGGTGAAGCTCACGCCGTTCAGTTCGCGGGCATTGCATTCGAGCCACAAAGTCGCGTCCTGCCCCAATTCGGCCACGCCTTCGGGCACACCCAGCCTAAGCCGGTGGGCGCGGTAGCTGCTCGAAACATCGGCGCCTTCCGCCTCGCCGATCCAGCGCCGACCCAAAGCTGGCACGCGCGGATCGCCGTCACCTTCCGCCGACCAATGCACCGCGCGATCGTCGACCACCGCCACGGTGATGGCCCGCCGCAAGCGGTACAGGGTCAGCCGCTTGGCCAGCGCCGCCGCCTGATCCGCCTCGCAATCGACGAGTAAATCCTCGCCATCCGCCGACACGATAAAATCGAACAAGGCCTTGCCCTGTGGTGTCAGCAACCCCGCCCACACCGGCAGCGGCCGCGCGACATCGTTGGTCACCAGCCCCTGCAGAAACCCGCGCACATCGTCACCCGACAACCGGATCAGCGCGCGATCCGCCAGCCGGGTCATGCCGCACGCCTGCGCCGGACGATATCCAGCGCCATCGTCCGCGCCTCGGCGGGCAGGCTGCGCGCCGCGAGGATCGCCGAAGCGATAACCAATACCCCTGCCAGCACCGCCCCCAGCCGCGGCGTCGTCAGCATCAATGCCGCTACCGATGTCCCGACCATCAACAGCGCAAAATTGGTGAAAGTCCGCAGGCCCGGCAGCCGTTTTTCGAACAACCAGCCCTGCACCACCAGATCCATGCCGCAGCGAAACAGCAAGGCGAACGCGCAGCCCATCAGGCCATAACCGTGCATCGCCGCGAACAGCACCGCGAAATAGAGCGGAATTTCGATGGCATAGGCCGTCGTGACCGCGCGCGGACGGCCCGACGAATAAAGCAGAGTGATCTTCACGCTCGACAGCGCAAACACCCAGAACGCGACGATCATCACGCGGCCCGCGGGCGCCATTTCGCCGCCAAGGCCACTGCCGACCCACAATTTCATCGCCGGTTCGAACAGCAGGATCGCCACCAGCAGTCCTGGCGTCAGCAACGCCTCCAATATGCGCCCGGCCATATCGCCCAGCCGCTCGCGCGCCGCCGCATCGCTGCCCGACATGCGCGGCATCAGTGCCGACGTGATGGCGGAAGGGACGATTTGGATGCGCTGAACCAACTGGAACGGCACGGTGTAATGCGTCACCGCCAGCGCCCCGAGCACCCCGCCGATGACGAACCGGTCGCTGACCACCAGCAATGGCCCGATCAGCGACGAAATCGCGACCCAGCCGCCATAGCCGATCAGGTCGTTGAACCGCTCGCGGCTGATCCGCGGGGCGAACCCACGGCCGACTTCGCGGTGGCATTCCCACCACAACCACGCCACCGCCAGCAACCGCGCGAACGTCGCCGACCCAAGCAACAGCGGCAGATACGGCCCATGGAAATACGCGATCGACAGCGGCAGGAGCTGGAACAACGCGGTCGAGGTGACGGAGATCATGTTGATCTTCAAAAACTGTTCGCGCCCCTGCAGCGTTCCGGTCAGCGTCCCGGTCAGCGTTGCGATAGGCACCGACAATGCGAGCAACGGCACCGAAGCGAGAATCTCGGGGCGCAACGCCGCATCGACCTTGAACACGCCGGTGAAATACCAGTGGCTGACGATCCACAAGATGCCGCCGGTGATCACCCCGATCATCGGGTTGATCAGTGTCGCGGTCCAGAAGGTGATGGCGCGGTCTTCGGGCGGCGCATCCTTTTGCGCGGCGATGCGATACGCGGTGGCGCGGCCGAGCCCGAGATCGAAGAGTCCGAAATAGCCGAGGAACAGCCACGCGATGGCCAAGACCGAATAACGGTCCGGACCGACGAGTTTCAAATATACAGGCACCGTCGCCAGGCTCAACGCCAGCGGCAATGCCGATCCGATCAAATTATAGACGGCGTTCCGTCCGACGCTTTTTGCCACGCGCGGGCGCATGGCACGGGGCGCGCGATCTTGAAAGCCGATGTTGCCCGCCAAGTCGAAGTTCACCCCCCGCGCCGAGTAGCCCAAGGCGCGGGGAATGAGGGGACTACGCTAAAGCGCGTACCATGTGGCCGGCACGGCGGCGGCGCGAGGTCCAGCCGACCAGGCCGAAGCCGGAGATCATCAGCGCCCAGCTGGCAGGCTCGGGGACCGCGCCGGGGCCGCCGCCCAAGCCCTTTTCGCCCTGTTCCAGGTCGCGCAGATAGACCTGGCTCTGGAGGTTGGGGTTCGTGAGATAACCGAGCGTCTTGCCGGCGGGGGCGGTCCACAACCCGCTGGTGGTGTTGCCCAGCCAGCTGTTCGCCAGCGTCTGCGCGGCGGAGAAATCGGCCTGGCTGACATAGCCGGCGAACGACGAGCGGAAGTTGCCGCTGGTCACGTTATAGTTGGAATTGCCGCCCTCATAGAGGATTTCCCAGATGCCCAGCTGCATGGCCGCCGCATCGATGTTCTTCTGCTGACCGCTGTCACCGGCGACGATACCGGTGGTGGTGCCGATGAACGTCAGCATCTGGCGCAGCTTGGTCAGGTCGGGAATGCGCGAGCTGATCGAACCGAGCGTGTATGTCCCCGTCGCGACATAATGTTCGAGATCGACGCAGTTGGTCAGTTGGTCGAACACATTACCGTTCGTGTCGTGACCAGTATAATGGAACTGGTTGATGTAGATTGCGCCGTGGCTGATCGCGGGCGTCGTGACCGTAACGCCGCCAATCAAATTGGCACCAATCGACCAATTGTAGATGATGATCGTCGTAGCGCTGGCGTTGGCGGCAGGAAGCGCGGTCAGAGCGGCGGCGGCGAGTAAATATTTTTTCATGTGGTGCGACCCCGTAGATTCGTTTTTTTCGTTATTCTTTAAATAGTTCTGGCTGGGTTACGTTCCAACCTGACTTTTCGATCTATTAACCCCGAACCGTCCCACGCTGGGACAAACCGCATCGAGCGACGCGCGGGGTAGGAATCATAAGGGCCGCGGACTAGGGGCGATTTCCGGGGAATGGGCATCGATGATTGCGACTGACGGACCTGTGCGGCTGATCGAACCGAAGCGATTCGGCGATGCGCGCGGATGGTTCACCGAAGTGTATAGCGAGGCGGCGTATGACGCGCTGGGCATCACGTGCCGCTTCGTCCAAGACAATCACTCCTATTCGGCGCCCGCCTTCACGTTGCGCGGCCTGCATTTTCAGACGCCCCCGTTCGGACAGGCCAAGCTGGTGCGTTGCATTCGCGGCCGTATCCTCGACATCGCGGTCGACGTGCGGCGCGGGTCGCCGACCTATGGCGAATCGGTCGCCGCCGAGCTCACCGCCGAAAACGGCCGCCAATTGTTCGTTCCCGTGGGTTTCGCGCACGGGTTCGTGACGCTCGAGCCCGATTGCGAAGTGACCTACAAGGTGTCCGCGCCTTATGCCCCGGCGAATGACGGCGGCATTGCCTGGGACGATCCCGACATCGCGTTCGACTGGCCCTTGCCGGCGGGCACGACGCCCGAGCTGTCGGCCAAGGACGCCGGGCTGCCGCGCCTTGCCGGCTGGACGTCGCCATTCGATTATGACGGCCGTCCACTGACGCCGCTGGAGATTTAGATGCGCATTTTCGTGACCGGCGGGGCCGGCTTTATCGGCTCCGCGCTGGTCCGCCATCTGATCGACGATTCGGACCATCACGTCCTCAATTTCGATGCGCTGACCTATGCCGGAAACCTGTCGACCGTCGCGCCGGTGGCGGGCAGCAACCGCTATCACTTCGTCCACGGCGATGTCTGCGATGCGGACGCGGTCGCCGCCGCCATCGCCGATTTCCGCCCCGACGTGATCACGCACCTCGCCGCCGAAAGCCATGTCGACCGCTCCATCGACGGGCCGGGCGCGTTCATTCAGACCAATCTGGTCGGCACGTTCAACATGCTCAACGAGGCGCGGCGTTATTGGCAGACGTTAGAAGGGGACGCGAAGGCGGCGTTCCGGTTTCACCATATCTCGACCGACGAGGTTTACGGCTCGCTCGGCGACACGGGGCTGTTCACCGAGGACACGCCCTACGACCCGCGTTCACCCTATTCGGCGTCGAAGGCCGGCAGCGATCACCTGGTTTCCGCCTGGGGCCATACTTATGGCCTGCCCGTGCTCATCACCAATTGTTCGAACAATTACGGGCCGTATCATTTTCCCGAAAAGCTGATTCCTTTGGTCATCGCCAAGGCGCTGTCGGGCGATACGCTGCCGATTTACGGCAAGGGCGATCAGGTGCGCGACTGGCTGTACGTCGAGGATCATGTCCGCGCGCTGCGCACGGTGTTCGAGCGCGGCGAGGTCGGCCGCACGTATAATATCGGCGGGCATAACGAGAAGCAGAATATCGAGGTCGTGCAGACGCTGTGCGCGATCCTCGACCGGCTGCGCCCGCGCGCCGACGGCCAGTCCTATGCCGCGCAGATCGGCCATGTCGCCGACCGTCCGGGCCATGACAAACGCTATGCCATCGACGCCAGCCGGATCGGCGACGAACTCGGCTGGCAGCCGCAGGAGACGTTCGAGAGCGGGATCGAGAAGACGGTGCGCTGGTATCTGGAGAATGAGGGCTGGTGGCGCGGGTTGATCGAGGAACATGCGGCGGCGGCGCGGCGGGGTTTGGCGGGTTGATGGCGACCCAACACAACCCTGTCGCCCCTGCGCAGGCAGGGGTCCAGATGATTTCCCCTATCGGCGGGAAGCCGCGCGTGGAGGGTCTATCTAGGCCCCTGCCTGCGCAGGGGCGACATGCTTCGGTTTTATGGTTGGCCGGTGGCTGGATCAACGCGCTGTGAACACCGTCCTCGTCACTGGCGGCAAGGGTCAGTTGGGCATCGAACTGCAACGCGCCGCATGGCCCGCAGGCTGGCAAGTCCACGCGATCGATATCGACGAGCTCGACCTGACCGATACCGCCGCGATTGCCGCCGCCGTCGCGGCGCAGCCATATGCGGCGATCGTGTCGGGCGGTGCTTACACTGCGGTGGACAAGGCCGAGAGCGATCAGGTCACCGCTTGGGCGGTCAATGCGCTCGCCCCCGCAGCACTCGCCGCCGCGGCCAAAGCGGCCGACATCCCCATCGTCCAGATTTCGACCGATTATGTGTTCGACGGCGCGACCCCGGGCAAGCGGCGCCCCGGCGAAGCGACCGATCCCCGCAACGCGTATGGCGCGTCGAAACTCGGCGGCGAACTGGCGGTGCGGACGAGCGGGGCGCGTCACGCCATCGTCCGCACGGCGTGGGTGGTCAGCGCGCACGGCAATAATTTCGTGAAGACCATGTTGCGGCTTGCCGAAACGCGCGACGAACTCGGCGTGGTCGCGGACCAGCATGGCGCGCCGACCGCCGCCGCCGACCTCGCCGCCGGTGTGGTCGCCGTCACCGTCGCCCTCGCCGCCGGCCAGTCCTCCGGCACATGGCATTTCGCCAATGCGGGCGAGACCGACTGGGCCGAATTCGCCCGCGCGATCTTCGCCGGCAGCGCCGCGCGTGGTGGTCCGTCGGCGCAGGTCAACGGCATCGCCACGGCCGAATACCCGACCCCCGCCGCGCGCCCCGCCTGGTCGCAACTCGACACCGCAGACTTCACCCGCGATTTTCACATCGCGCCGCGCCCGTGGCAGGACGCACTCGACGACATCCTCGACGAATTGATCGGACGCAAAGCATGAAGGGCATTATCCTCGCGGGCGGCAGCGGCACGCGCCTCCACCCCGCGACGCTGGCGGTGAACAAGCAGCTGCTGCCGATCTACGACAAGCCGATGATCTATTACCCGCTGTCGGTGCTGATGCTCGCGGGCATTCGCGACATATTGATCATCTCCAGCCCCGAATTTTTGGGGAATTACCGCAATCTGTTCGGCGACGGCAGCGCGTTCGGGCTGAACATGAATTACGCCGAGCAGCCGAGCCCCGACGGGCTCGCGCAAGCCTTCACCATCGGTCGCGACTTCATCGGCGACGACCGCGTGGCGCTGGTCCTGGGCGACAACATCTTTTTCGGCGCGGGGCTCGGCGCGTTGCTCGCCAGCGCCACCGCGCGGCGCGAAGGCGCGACGGTGTTCAGCTATCAGGTCGAGGATCCGGAGCGTTACGGCGTCGTCGAATTGGACGAGAACGGCAAGGCTTTGTCGCTCGAGGAAAAGCCCGCCAATCCCAAGAGCAACGCCGCCGTTACCGGCCTGTATTTCTATGACAACCGCGTCGTCGATTATGCCGCGAGCCTCAAACCCTCGGCGCGCGGCGAATATGAGATTACCGACCTCAATCGCCTCTATATGGAAGCGGGCAACTTGTACGTCGAACAGATGGGGCGCGGTTACGCCTGGCTCGACACCGGCACGCATGACAGCCTGCTCGAAGCCGGGGAATTCGTCCGCACGATCCAGCACCGCCAAGGCATGCAGATCGCCTGCCTCGAAGAAATCGCGTTCCAGCAGGGCTTCATCACCGAGGCCCAGGCGATGGCGCGGGCCGATTTGTTCAGCAAGACCAATTACGGCCGGGCGATCGCCCGCGCGGTCAAGGACGGGCGCTGACCTCCGATCAAGTGCCGGGACGCGCGGGTTGCTCACGATGGGGCGCTAAGGTCTGGAATTGGGTGGTTAGCGGTCGTTGCTGGAATGCCGCCGTGAGCATAGGTTGTCTGCATGGGCGACGAGAAACCTGAATGGAGCGACGGGTTTGCTGCGGAGCTGCTTGGATCAGTTGTGCTCGTCGGCATTACTCGCCGAGCGGCTACCGGCGATACGCAAGAGCAATTCTTTGGAATCGTTGAACGGGCAGATGCGGAAGGAATAAACTTGGCCCTAGGGGACTCACGCTCAGGGGAGAGCTTCTTTCTTCCACCAGACACGCGAAACTTCTTGCCCGCCCAAGCGGGATCATATCGGCTTCGCGCAACTGGCGAGGTGCTTGAAAAACCAGATTTTACGAGCATTTGGACGATTGAGCCGGACGACGAGGATGACGATGAATGACGGCGCGAAAAAAATGGGATTGGGCCTTGTGAATCCGTGTGAATCACCTGGCATCGGACGGCGTGGACGACCCGTGCTGGACAGGCTTTCCCGCCCCCGCTAATGGCGCGCGTCTCGCTTTGGCGAACGCGGCCCGCAGGGTACGCCCAGGTAGCTCAGTTGGTAGAGCATGCGACTGAAAATCGCAGTGTCGGCGGTTCGACCCCGTCCCTGGGCACCACTCTTTCTGTATTTGCTCAGGTGAGCAGTAATCCAATCCGGCGTAGGCCCAAGAATGGCGCAGATCTGCGCCATTTTGCGAGTGCCTTACATCGGTCGCCGTGCCGAGAGACCAATGCCGCTCTGGCATGATGGCTGATCGCAGCTGTTTTTATCTAGAGGGCGTTTTGAAGGTCGGCGGATGCGATGCGCATCACAGTGCGCTTCTGGGGCGATCGCGTTAGGCAAATCCCAGCATCTCGCGCTGAGCTTGCCAATCAACTGGCAGGTTTGCGGCTCGGGCCAGCCGCTGGCGGTTGAGCTGCACCGGCTGCCGTCCATCAAGAATGGCAGCCGTAATATCCGGGGCGAGATAGCTGAGGCGGAGCAACACCGTAAAATAATCGCGGGTGTAGCCCTGTTCGGCTGCGAGTTCGGCCAGCGTCTTATGCTCGCAGCGATCGAGCGCCACCCGAGCGGCATTCGCTTTGGTGATCAGCTTGATCAGCGATGCATCTTGAAGGCGATCACCGCCGGCATCCGGCGCAAGTGCCAGGCGCACCTCTTTGCCACGCCGGACAAGTCGAGCTTCGATCGTAGACACTTCGGGGAGCGCGACGGCAGTCGCGCTCAACTCCAATCGGACGCTTTCCTCAAAAATCGTGATGCGACTGATGCAGGCCAGCAGGGCTGCCCGCTGCTTGTTCGGCGCTCCTGTCGCCAGAGCATCCAATATGGTTGCGCGTTGAATTGATTCATCATCCGGTTCGGCATTTAACGCAGCCGCTAGAAGGGCGCGCAACCGTGTAGTTACTACCGCCTCAAGATCGCCTGCGGGCACGCGCGATGCGACGCTGGGTGGCGCAGCCGGATCGATCCGGCTGACATAGTATCGATATCGGCGACTGTTCTTCGTGGCATGATTTGGAGACATCCGCCTGCCCTCCCCATCCCAGATGATGCCAGCCAGTAAACTGGGGTCAGTCGAGTTGGTACCCCAGTCGTGATCGACGCGATGTTGCTCCATCATTGCCGCCACTTTGGCGAACAATGCCGGTTCGATGATGCCGGTATGCTCGCCAGGATAAGACCTGCCCTTGTGCGTCACCTCTCCGAGGTAAATGCGGTTCTCAGCATCAAATATAGCGAGCCGCGGCTGAACTGAGCTCCGCCGTAAGCGCGACCATGCCGACTGATACGCACCTTGCTACGCAGATCATTAGCGGCAAGCTCAGCTTGCAAGGCCAGAACCGAGCCAAGGGCGAGATAGCGCTCGAAGATCATGCGCAGGGTCGCTGCGTCATCTTGATCGATGATGAGCTTACGCTCTCGAACTTCATAGCCGAGTGGCACATTGCCGCCCATCCACATACCCCGAGCCTTGGACGCTGCGATCTTGTCGCGGATGCGCTCACCCGTCACTTCGCGCTCGAACTGCGCGAAGGAAAGGAGCACGTTTAGCGTCAGTCGCCCCATGCTGGTGGTCGTATTGAAAGCCTGTGTCACACTGACGAACGAAGCTCTGGCCTCGTCCAATACCTCCACAATCTTGGCGAAGTCAGCGAGGCTTCGTGTGAGGCGATCGACTTTGTAGACGACAATCACGTTTATCCTGCCGGCTCGGATGTCTGCCAGGAGTCGCTTCAGTGCCGGGCGATCCATGCTCCCGCCCGAGAACCCGCCGTCGTCGTATATCTCCGCCGAAGGCAGCCATCCCTCCTGACGCTGACTGAGGATATAGGCTGCACAGGCTTCGCGCTGCGCATCGAGGCTGTTGAACGCCTGCTCCAGTCCGTCCTCGGTCGATTTGCGGGTGTAGATCGCACAGCGCAGCTCACCACTCGCTGCCGGTTCGTGTTTACGCTTCATCGTCATCACGTGCGACGAGGTTCTGGCCGGTTCGTCGCTTCAAGCCAAAGAAGCGCGGTCCTGACCAAGCGGCTCCGGTGATTTCGCGCGCGATCGGTGTCAGCGAGGAATAATTGCGATCTTCAAACTGGAATCCGTGATCAAGCGCGAGGACCCGATAGGTGCGACCTCTCCATTGTCGAACCAGGCGCGTACCTGGTTTCACCGTCCACTCCCTTTCGAGTTCGATAGCACCCCCGTCGCAAATCTGCTTTGCCAAGCGGGCGAGCTCGCGCACACGCGCAGGCGGGAGCCCTCCATGACAGCGCTCCTGCATGCGCCAAGCGACAGCACGACAGACAAGATCAGCACTCAAACCATCGGGCAGCAGCCGTCCTCGGTGCAGGCGGCGCCACTCTGCTCGCAGCTGGGGTGGCGACATCATCGCCAAGCCAGCCAATGACTCCCGCGCGACCACGCCTAGGCTTCCGTGCGGTAAGACGTTTCGCCGTCCTTCCGGGCCTCTTTGATGAGCACTTTCCCTTTCTTTCGCAGGCCGGAAAGAAATGCGCGGGCGCTGTGCGGCTGCCACTGTGTCGCCGTCATGATGTCCGTGAGGGTGGCGCCGCGATTGCGTGAAAGAAGCTTGGCCACGGTAGCGGCTTTGGTCGGCGCGGCGCGCATCGGGGTGGTCACAGCTGCCGAGGCAAGATCCTCGTCGAAGTTATCGGTCATTACAGGTCTCCATTGCGAGGGCGCACGATGCACCTCCGCACGACCTGAAGCCCGGTCGACCAAGGACCGGGTGCGCGCCCGACTCGACGCGGGCATGCCCAGACCAATGCTCTGTTCGAAAGACAAAGCCAGTCCATTCGACCGGTGGCTGCGTTGCTCGCAAGGGCCCAACCGGCGAAACCTGGAAGAGTTGTATCTGCGGCCAATCATGGCCGTGGAGAAACGTCGTGGGACACTCGCACTACGATCCAGTCATACAGAACCGCCCCGCATGGAATGTGGGCAAGGCTGTTGGAACCAAACGCCCCCTCACACAAAAACAAATTTGGGCGGTTCGATTCTTTCTAGACCGCGAAGGTCGCCTGCGGGATCGAGCGCTCTTCGATCTCGCCATTGATAGCAAATTACGCGGATGTGATCTGGTAAAGATCAAAATTTCTGATCTGATATCTGGCGAGGACATCAGAACCCGCGCGATCGTAACGCAGCAAAAAACCGGACGCCCTGTTCAGTTCGAGCTGACGGCGGACGTCAGAGCAAGTCTACTGCAATGGCTTGGGGCGCGGCGTGGCGCGGTCAGTGATTTTGCCTTCCCCAGTCGCGTGGACGATGGTGGGCACCTCAGCACCAGGCAATACGCCCGACTGGTCGACGAGTGGGTATCGGCGATTGGCCTGCGGCGTGCTGAATATGGGACGCATTCGCTCCGCCGTACCAAGGCATCCATGATCTACAAGGCAACCGGCAATCTGCGCGCGATCCAGATTTTGCTTGGACACACTAAAATTGAAAACACCGTGAGGTATCTCGGCGTCGATGTCGAGGACGCATTGGTCCTCTCTGAACGCATCGAGATTTAAATGCAGGCGGCCTCTCCAGAAATGGCGAGGCCGCCTACCAAAAACATTTACTACCCATCTGCGGTCGCTTAACCGGCCAGGCGTTACGCTCGTAATCAGACGCTCGTTAGGCTCGCCGTAACGTCCGCAATTGGGTGGAAAGCGGACACTCGACGGCTGAATTTTAACTGCTGCAAGGGGCCGGATGCTGATCTCGTGCTCGGCTAACGACACGCACATGGTGCGCGTTTTCACGCCCCGAAACATCCATTTGGGACTGCCTAGCCCATTCGGCCTATATTCCTCCGGCTTGATCCCAATTATTAATGACGCACCATAAGTGGGGGATTGAAACGTGAAGAGCATCACACGCGCGGCGCTTGCCGCAACGCTGCTGGCTGGTACGAGCGCTGGCGCGGCGAGCTACAGTTCGCGCACCGATTTCGAATCAGTCCTCGGCGCGACCTCGACTAAGATTACCTTTACCGGCCTGGTCGGCACTGCCAATTATCAGACCTACGCCACGGGCGGGTATTACAGCTGCACTGGCTATTCGTTGCAAGGCGTCAATTTCGACTCGCGCGGCATTGGCCCATTCTGCCCGACTTACATCTTCGACGCGCCAAGCGGCTATCAGCTTAACAACTCGGCAAGCGGCATGTTCGATCAGCTTGGCGGCCGCTTCACAATGGAAGTTGCGGCGACCAGCTTCGGCTTTGATTTCGGCTCGTCATCAGGTGCGGGCCTGTTCACCGCGACGATCGACCTTGCCAATTCACCTGATGTCGTAGCGTCGCTCGCCGTCGCCGGCCAGACCAACTTCTTCGGCTATACCGGCAGCGACACGATCCTGTCGGTCACGCTGCGCGATCCGGCCGACAGTGCGTTCTACATCAAGTACGACAATGTCACTTTTGACAATTTCGTAGCGGGTAACGTTCCCGAGCCTGCGGAATGGACACTGCTGATCGGCGGGTTCGGCCTGATCGGCATGGCGGCGCGCCGTCGCTCAAACACCACGCTGCACCCCGCGTAAAAGGCGTATTCAAAAGCAGAACCGATCCGAACGAGCACTTAAGTCGAAATTCACCCGGCTCCTGCTTTAGGCGTGACCGGGTTGTGCGCGTCTTCCTAGACGCGCGAGGCGTGGCACGGACGGTTCGAGGGTAATCGCGACAACGCCCTCGGGCCGCTCGTTTCGACCCCTGAGAGCTGCTGGCGGCCGAGACGGGGGCTATGACTTCACGACCGCATTGGGCACCGGCAGCTTATCAGTCGGATGGCCGAATAGAGGGCGTAAAGCTGTTGCGGAACAAACGTCCGCAATTGGGTCGTTAGCTGCCATTCCGCTTTGAATGTCCAATTAGTGATGCCACAGACAGATTTTGGCAGTTTTGGGTGGGTCCACGATGGTTATAATGTATGGCCTGACCAACTGCGACACGGTCAGGAAGGCGCGCGGGTGGCTCGCCGATCGCGGCGTCGCATACGACTTCCACGACTATAAGAAATCCGGCATCGACCGCGCGCACCTCGAAAACTGGGCGGACTCGGTCGGCTGGGAAAAGCTGCTCAACCGCGCGGGAACGACATTTCGCAAACTGCCCGACATGGACAAGGCCGACATCGACCGCGCCAAAGCGATCGACCTGATGATCGCCCAGCCATCGCTAATCAAGCGCCCGGTGGTCGAGCATGACAACGGCATCCTGATCGGCTTCAAGCCCGACGAATGGAGCGGGAAACTCTAACGCTCGCCCGCCATCTCCATCAGCTTGGCCCAATGCGCGTCGGTCAATTGCACGACGCTCAAGCGGAATTGCCGGAACAGCGGCATGTCGGCCAGCACCGGCTCGGCCTTCATCGCCGCCAGCGGGACGAATTTCTTCAACGGTCGCACCGGCGCGACATCCACCGCCACGAACCGCCCCGCGGCATCGGTCGCGTCGGGATGCGCGAGGCCGACGATCTCCATGATCCCGACCGCCTGCAGCCCCTCGTTCGAATGATAGAAGATCGCCTGATCGCCCAACTGCATCTGCCGCAGCCAGATCGCCACCTGATGGTTGCGAATGCCATCCCACACCGTCCGCTTGTCGCGCACCAGATCGTCCCAGCTATACTTGTTGGGTTCGGACTTCATCAGCCAATATTGCATGCCCGCCGCTTGCCAGCGTGCGTCCATGCGAGCAAGCGCGCGCAGATGACACGTCGATTGATTTCGTCGGGCAACCCGCTGGAGGGCGCTGCGGGATATAGTCGCGCGGTGGTGCAGGGCGACTGGTGCTTCGTCGCGGGCACCACGGGCCGCGATCCGGCGACCGGCGCGATGCCCGACGATGTTCGCCAGCAGACTTATAACGCCTTCGCGATCATCGAAACCGCGCTGTCCGAAGCAGGTTTCGCACTGCCCGATGTCGTCCGCGCGACCTACTACATCACCGACGCCGCGTTGCAGGATGCGATCATGCCGATCCTCGCGGAAAAATTCGCCGGCATCGCCCCGGCCGCGACGATGCTTGTCGTCGCGGGGCTGGTGCATCCCGCGATGAAGATCGAAATCGAAGTCACCGCGCTCAGGAGGACTGCATGACCAAGGCTGTATGGAACGGCGTCACCATCGCCGAAAGCGACGACACCGTGGTCGTCGAGGGCAATCACTATTTCCCGCGCGATCATGTGCGCGCCGATGTCCTGAAAGACAGCGCCACGACCACCCATTGCCCGTGGAAGGGCACCGCGCATTACCATTCGCTCAGCGTCGATGGTGCCGAAAACCCCAACGCCGCCTGGTATTACCCCGACCCCAAACCGAAAGCCGCCGAGATCCGCGACCGCATCGCCTTCTGGAAGGGCGTCGAGGTCCGCTGATGTCCTCGACCTTCACCCTCGACAGCGCGACCAGCCGCGCCAACCCGGTCTCCGCGCCGCTCAAACGCCTGACCGTCCCCGCGATCCGCGCGCGTAAAAATGCGGGCGCGACCGCCGAGCCGTTGGTCATGCTCACCGCCTACACCGTGCGCATGGCGCAATTGCTCGACCCGCATTGCGACATCCTCCTCGTCGGGGATTCGCTGGGGCAGGTGATTTACGGCCTTCCCTCCACTCTACCCGTCACGCTCGACATGATGTGCGCGCACGGCGCGGCGGTGGTGCGCGGCAGCTGGCACAGCGTCGTCATCGTCGACATGCCCTTCGGCTCTTACGAAGGCTCGCCCGAACAGGCGTTCGCCAGCGCGAGCCGCGTCATGGCCGAAACCGGCTGCGCGGGCGTCAAACTCGAAGGCGGCACAGCGATGGCCCCGACCATCGAATTTCTCTCCAAACGCGGCATCCCCGTCATGGCGCATGTCGGCCTGACGCCCCAGGCGGTGAACCAGCTCGGCGGCTATGCCGCGCGCGGGCGGACCCAGGAGGAACATGCACGCATCCTCGACGATGCCAAGGCGGTCGCAGCGGCAGGGGCGTTCGGCGTGGTGGTCGAAGGCGTGGTCGAAACCATCGCCGACGCCGCCACCGCCGAACTCGACATCCCGGTGATCGGCATCGGTGCCTCGGCCAAATGCGACGGGCAAGTGCTGGTCGCCGAAGACATGCTCGGCCTGTTCGAACGCACCCCGCGCTTCGTGAAGCGCTACGCGGACATGGCCGGTTTCGTGGAGGATGCGGTCAAGGCGTACGCGGATGAAGTAAAGTCTCGCGCGTTTCCGGGCGAGGCGCAGGTGTACAAGCCTAAGCCTTAAAGCCGCCCAAACCCCTGGTTCGCTGTCTCGACCTTGCGTCCGAACCCACCGACACGGCGCTCGACCAGCGGGTTGGTCTCGCGCCCGAACGCATCCATCGTCGCGTGGAAAATCGGACGCAGCTTGACGACGGCGGCCAGCGCCTGGTCGGGCTGGTCGTGCCGCTCCACGCAATCGCGCGCATGGCCTTCGATGAATTCCGCCAGATCGCCGACGCCGTCGGCGCCGAATTGCCGCGCTTCGCCCTTCAGGGTGTGCGCGGGGAGGATCATCGCCACCGCGCTCCCGCTGCGCATCGCCACTTCCAGCGCGGCGATCGATTTCTCGCCGTCCTCGCGAAAATAGCCGAGGATGCGGACGAAGTCCGAGCCCAGTGCGCCGCGCGCCCCGGCGAATTTGTCCCAATCGATCTTGGCTTCGGTATCGAACACAGCATGGGCTTAGCGCGCCGGTGTTAAAGCCCGGTTACGCAAACGGATTTTTTGACGACCGCAGCGTCAGGCGCACCGGTACCGCGCCGAAATCCAGATCGCGGCGCAGTCCGTTGATCAGATAGCGGCGATAGCTTTCGGGCAATTGATCGACCCGCGTCCCGAAAATGACGAAGCCCGGCGGGCGCGTCGCGGTCTGTGTCGCATAACGCAGTTTGATCCGCTTGCCCCCCGGCGCCGGGGGCGGATTGGCCTCCACCGCGCGTTCGAACCAGCGATTGAGCTGTCCCGTCGTCACGCGCCGGCTCCACGCATCGCGCGTTTCGAACGCGACCTTGAGCATCGTGTCGAGCCCCTTGCCCGTCGCTGCGCTGACCGTCAGCAGCGGCACACCGCGCACCTGGCTGAAGCCTTCGTCGAGCGCGGCGCGGACGCCGTTGAACAGCTTCGACTGATCCTCGGCCACGTCCCATTTGTTCAGCACGATCAGCATCGCGCGGCCTTCTTCGAAAATCTTGTCGGCGATGCGCAGATCCTGCGCCTCCAGCCCGCGCGTGGCGTCGAGCAACAGCACGACCACCTCGGCGAAATCGATCGCCCGCTGCGTATCCGCCGCCGATAGTTTTTCGAGCTTGTCCTCAACCTTCGACTTGCGCCGCAACCCCGCCGTATCGATCAGCCGCACCGCCTGACCGTTCCACTCCCATTCGACCGCGATGCTGTCGCGCGTGATCCCCGCCTCGGGGCCGGTAATCAGCCGCTGCTCCCCGAGCATCTTGTTGACGAGCGTGGACTTGCCCGCATTCGGCCGCCCGACGATCGCGAGTTTCAGAGGCCCAGCTGGACGTTCTTCGTCCTCCAAGTCCTCCCCCTCGGGGGGAGGCGACTCGGCATCAGCCGAGCGGGCGGGGGCCTTCTCGATCAACGGCAACAGCTCGTTGAACAGATCGACCATCCCGTCGCCATGTTCGGCACTGATCGCCACCGGCTCGCCCAGCCCCAGCGACCATGCGTCCAGGATGCCGCTCTCACCGCTGCGCCCCTCGGCCTTGTTGGCGATCAGGATCACCGGCGTCGTGCTCTCACGCAGCCACCGCCCGATTTCGGCATCCAGCGGCACCACGCCCGCACGCGCATCGACCACGAACAGCGCAACATCGGCGACATCGACCGCCGCCTGCGTCTGCGCGCGCATCCGCCCGGGCAAAGTCGCCGCATCGTCGTCTTCGAACCCGGCAGTATCGATCGCGGTGAATTTGAGCCCGATCAGCTCGGCCTCGCCTTCACGCCGGTCGCGGGTCACCCCCGGCCGGTCGTCGACCAGCGCCACGCGCTTGCCGACAAGGCGATTGAACAGCGTTGATTTGCCGACGTTCGGTCGGCCGATGATGGCGACGCGCGGTTTCACGAAACTCTCCGTTTGTCCTGAGGAGCCGTTGAGCCTGTCGAAACGGCGTCTCGAAGGACGTCAGTGCCACGTCCTTCGAGATGGGCCTTCGCCAAGCTCAGTCCCTCCTCAGGACAAACGGGTTGAATATGCGGGTCGGGGTCATCGAAACGCGATGATCCGCCCGTCGTTCGTCAACACGTACAACGTCGAATTGGCGACGATCGGCGGCAGGCTCATCGGCGCCTTCAACTGCATGATGCCGCCCGCCGCGCCGGTTTCGGGCGACACGCTCTGCATCTGGCCCTCGGTATTGACCAGCCACAAATTGCCGCCCGCCAGCACGGGACCGGACCAGCTGACCGGCTGACCCTTGTTCTTCTTGCCGGTGTAGCGGCGCAGCTGCGTCACCCATTTCACCTTGCCGGTGCCGCGCGACACGCACAGCAGCTTGGCCTCATCGGTGACCACGAACACCCAATCGCCCGCGACCGAGGGGGTCGAAATCCCCGCAATGTTCAGCTCCCACGCGCGTTGTCCGGTGACCAGCTCCAGCGCCACCATGCGCCCGCCCTGGCCCAGCGCGAACACCCGGCCCTGATCGATCACCGCGCCGGCATCGACGTCGGTCAGGCTGCCGACGCTGGTGTTGATGCTGGTCCGCGACAAGGCGTCGTTCCACAACGTCCGCCCGTTTTCGTAACGATAGGCGTTGAGATCACCCGACGAGAAACCTTCGACGACCGTACCCTGCGCCACCGATGGGGCCGCGGCCCCGAAGACGTTGGCCAGCTGCACCGCGGCGGCGCTGGTCCACTGCGTCGCGCCGTCGGCGGTGTTCAGCGCGAACAGCTGATTGTCCTGCGTGATGACATAGATGCTGCCCGCATCCACCGTCGGACTGCCGCGCAATGGTGCGCCCAATTTCTTGCGCCAGATCAAGGATCCGTCCGCCGCCTTCAACGCCCCGGCATCGCCCAGGCCGTTGGTGACGTACAGCGTATCGCCATCGACGCTGACGCCGCCGCCGAACAGCGACTTCGCGTCGCCCTTGGCCGGATCGCCAAACTGCACCGCCCAGATTTTCGCGCCGGTATTCGCGTCGAACGCCGTGACCGTCGCATCGACACCCATCGCATACAGCCGGCCGCCCGCCACCACCGGCGTCGCCGCCAGTCGAGATTGCTTGTTGCCACCCGCGATGCGTGCTTCCCATATGCGTGTCGGGGTCGCCGACAGCGCGAGATGACCAAGCGATTTGTCCGCGCTGCCCCCGGTCATCGCCCAACTGTCATTGACGATCGGCGCGGGCAGGCTGACCGGCACCGACGCCAGCGACGGATCGGTTTCGACGCCGCTCTCCGCCGTCAGGATCGAGACCCGCTCGCCCAGCAACACGCCCTTGGGCTTGGCCTTTTTGAACACGCCGCACCCGGCGAGCGCGAGGGTCATGGCGAGGACGATGGCCCCGCGATTATGCTTCATCATTGAACTACCGCCCTTGGTGCCTGTGTGGCATCGACGCCGTTGGCCGCGGCAAGCTGAACCGCGCGCGAACGCATCGCCTCCGGCACGCCTTGATCGATCGCCATCGCCGCGAACATCGTCCCCGCCACCTTGGGCTTGCCCATCCGCATATAGGCGATGCCGGTCATTTCACCGGCGCTGCCGAAAAAGCTGTTGCCGGGGACGGCCAGCGGACGCAGCCGGTCGACGACCTGCGCCGGCGTCAATTTGTCATATTCGGCCGCGGTCTGGCGAATGATCGCCAGGTCGCGGAACGGCTGGTCGAGGCTCGTGTCGGCGGCGATCGCGGCATAACGCTTTGCCGCGCCGTCCACATCGCCCTTGTCGAGCGCGGTCGCGGCCAGCGCCAATTGCGCCGTCGCGCGATAGCCATTGGTCTTGGATGCGGCGAGCGGGGTCAGCAGCGCGGTCGCACCGGTGACGTCGTTCGCCTCCAGCTTCTGGAGCGATTGCGCCATCTGCTCGCCCTCGACGCCGCGCGCTTCATATTGCTGGTTGCGCCAGAACAGCCAGCCACCGAATGCGATCAGCCCGACGACGATCGCGACGATGGCGATGCGACCCCACCGCCGCCACAGGCCCATCGCCTGGTCGCGGCGCAGCTCGTCATCGACTTCGCGCATAAAGGCTTCATTGGTTTCGGGCGCGATGGCCAAAGTTCAGGCTCCGGGAAATTGCTCGCGCGGCCCTAGCTGACCCGCGCGCCGGAGGAAAGGCTGGCGCTCACCCCGCGCCAGACTGCGCCATAACCATTCAAGCGGGCCGTAGTGGAACCGCGCCAGCCACGGCTTCGACCACAACAGAATCAACGTCCACACACCCAGCACGATCCAGTACAGCTGCGCCCGCTCCAGCGTGCCGAACAGCCCGAAGCCATAGCCGTAAAACAATGTCGTCGTGATCAGCGTCGTCCCGAGATAATTCGAAAATGCCATCCGCCCCGCCGCCGCCAGCCGGGTCACCAGCCACCGCATCGCCCCCGATTGAACCAGCAGGATCAACGCCGCCGCATATCCGAACGCCACGAACAGCCGCAGCAACAGGCTCAGATTGTTGGTCAGCGTCATCAACACCGGATCGAAATGCGACGCGATCAGCCAGCGCACGATCGGCACGTAAGCGAGCAACGCCACTGCTCCGGCCGACGCCACCCACACATAACGCCGCCGCCGCCATGCCCCGCCCAGAAACCCGCTGCGATACGCCGCCAGTCCCAGCGCCGCGATGCCGACGCCGCCGGGCAGATTGACCGGCAGGAACAGCGTTTGAAACATCGTGATCATCGGCTTGCGTGCCTCGAACGCGCTCCAGAACCCGCCGCGATAATGTTCCAGTTCGAACGCGATCACCGATTTGGGCGGCGCGAGTTGCACCAACATCTCGGTCCATGCCTGCCGTGCCGCTGCGCTCGCGCCCGGCATGCTCGCCGCCTCACGCAGTTTTTCCGCCGCCGCGCCATTGGCCAGTTCCATGCCTGCGCCCACGACGATCAACAGCAACCCGGCATAGATCAACGCCGACACCGGCCATTTGCGCGCGACGAACAGGATCGCGCCGATGCACGCATATTCGACCAGAATATCGCCATACCAGAACAGCCAGCCATGGATCATACCGAACGCCAGCAACCACACCATGCGGCTGTAATGCACCCGCGCCGGATGCTCGGCCCGGTCGGTGGTGATCGCCAGGCTGGCGCCGAACAGCATCGTGAACAGCATCCGCATCTTGCCGTCGGCAAAGACGTAGGCCAGCGCCCACGCCGCCAGATTGCCGCCCGTCGCCCCGCCGTAATAGCTTGGGTCGATATAGGCATAGCCGGGCTCGCCCATCGACACGATGTTCATGATCAGGATGCCGCACACCGCAAAGCCGCGGATCGCATCGACCGTTTCCAGCCGGCCCTTCAACTCAAATGCGCTCAATGCCCGCCCCCGATGCTCGCGATCGCATGGTGGACGCGCGCTTCCTCCAGGTCCAGTTCGCGCTCGATCCGCCGCCGCGCGCCATCGGTCAGGCGGTTTTCGAGATATTCGGCACTGACGGTGCGGCGTTCGATCTCGATCAAATCGAGCTGCAAATGCCCCGCCTCGCGCGATTCGTCGTCGATCGAACATCGCCCGCCATCGAGTTGATGCAACCGGTCGCCATGCCGCCGCTTGAGCGCCTCAATCTCTTCCGCCTCGCAACTATTGCCTTCGACGGTATCGAGGTGCGCCAGCACCGCTTCGATCCCCAGCCGCCGGACGCGGCGCTCGTCCGCGCTATTGCCCTTGCGTTCCTCGGCCCCCTCGTTGGTCAGCCCCAGCAACCGCGCCAGCGTGCCCATGAACGGCCCGATGCCCAGCATCGTCATGACGATCACCGCGAACGTCGCGAACAACAATGTGTCGCGCTCTGGAAACGGCTTGCCGCCGACCATCAGCGGGATCGACAGCGCGGCGATCATGCTGACCACGCCGCGCACCCCGGCAGACGCCACGAAGAACGGCGTACGCCAATGCGGCGGCGGGTCGATCCGCCGGATCGCCGGGATCATTCGCGGCAAATACGTCGCCGGAAAGACCCAGGCGAACCGCACCACCACCACGGTCACGCACGTCAGCGCCGCAACCGCCAGCGCATGGACCCAACCAAAGCCCTGCATCGCCGCGCCCAGCGCCTTGACCTGCAACCCGGTGAGCAGGAACGCCGCACCCTCCACACCCCACGCCACCAGGTCCCAGATGAAATAGCCCTGCAGCCGCGTCTGCGGGCGGATCAGATCGCGCCCGTTCCACGACACCCACAGCCCGGCGACGACCGTCGCAATGACGCCCGACCCGCCCAGTTCATGCGCCGGCAGGAACGCCAGATACGGCGTCGCCAGCGCCAACAGCACTTCGGACCGCGGATCGTTGCTGTAATGCCGCGCCTTGAGCGCGATCCAGCCGATCGCACAGCCGTAAATCGTCTCGCTGACCAATATGCCGATGAAGCTCAGCGCGGCGCGCGCCGGCTCGAACGCCCCCGTCGCCACCGCACCCACCGCGAAGCTGAACGCGACCAGCGCCGTCGCATCGTTGATCAGGCTTTCGCCCTCCAGCACCGTGCGCACGCGCCGCGGCACCGCGACATCGCGGAGCACGGCGGCGGGCGCGACCGCATCGGGCGGCGACACGATCGCGCCGAGCACGAACCCCACCGCCAACGGCATGCCCATGACGAAATACAGCAGCCCCGCCACGGCACTCGCGGTAAAGATCACGCATCCGATCGCCAGCAGCAGAATCGCGCGCAAATTCGACCGGAACCCGCGCCAGCTCATCCCGACGCCCGACGAATACAGGATCGGCGGCAACAATGTGATCAGCACCAGCTGCGGCTCGACATGTACCGGCGGCATGCCGGGCACGAACGCGATGGCCATGCCACCGAGCAGCAGGACGATCGGCGCGGCGATCTTGGTCACCCGCGCCACGACGCTCAGCACCGCCAGCGCGATCGCCGCCAGCGGCAGCGCGAACAGCTGGACCGTCTCGCTCATTTGCTCAGCCAATCCGGCGGCCCGCGCTCGTCACGCAGACCGGCGCACAGCCCCTGCCACGCATATCCCGCCTGCGCCCACGCCCCGCGCCGCACGAATTTGAGCAGCAACTGCGCGATCAGCAGCACGAACGCCACCGGCACCCGCGCCGGCCACACGTCGCGCGTCACATTCACCTTGTTGCGCTCGTCGAGATAGATCGGCAGCTTTGGTCGCGACCGCATCGCCGCATTCGACCCCGTCACCGCGCCCTGCCGGTGCAGCACCAGAGCCTCCGGCGCAAAGCCGAGCTTCAACCCGCGCGCCCGCGCCCGCAGGCACCATTCGACCTCTTCGCAATACAGGAAATAATCCTCGCGCATCGGCCCCGCCAGCGCGAGAAATCGCGGCGAGACCAGCATCGACGCGCCAAGCAGATAATTCTGCCGTCCCTCGACCTCCGCCGCATCGGGCAAGGCGGTCACCGGCAGACCGTAGCCGATCGACACCGGCCGCCCGGCCCAGCCATGCCACTGCCCGCCGCACCCCTGCACGCGCTCGTCCTCGAAATGCAGCACGCCGCCGGTCGCATCTACATCGCCGCGCGCCAGCCGCGCGACCAACGCCGCCAGCGCCCCTGGCGAAGGCTCGGTATCCGGATTGAGGATCCACCACGCGGTCGCATCGGGCCGCGCCCGCATCCCGACATTACAGCCGCCGGCAAAGCCGATATTCCCGCCCCCGTCGATCACCTCGACCGCCTGCCCGGCGGCGAGTGTCGTCGGAAGCGCCGCCTGCGTCGCGGCAGTCGCCTCGGCGCCGCCATTTTCACAGACGACGACGTCGAAATCCGCATGCGTCTGCCGCGCCAATGCTTCGAGGCACCGCGCCACGTCCGCCTGACTGCGAAACGACACGATACAAACGGCGACAGTCATGCGGCGAACGGGCTCATCGCACAGGCGATAAGCGAAGCATTCGGCGCTTCATAGAGACCACGCATGCGCAACGTTTCCGCGCCAGGGAAATGTTGACGCCACCGCCCGACAGAGGCAGTTTCGTTTTGCGGGCTAACGCGGACGCCCGGTTAGACGGCGCGCCGTCCAAGTTCCGCTCCACGTGCCGCGCCGGCGGCTTGGAGCGAATTATGGATGATCTTCCCGACACGAGCCGAACCCCGGTCATTTCCCTGTCCGCATTGTTCCTGAAATTCCTCCGGTTCGGTTTGCTGGCCTTTGGCGGTCCGGTCGCGCAGATCGCAATGGTGCGGCAGGCTCTGGTCGAAGACGAACAATGGATCAGCAAGCCGCGGTTCAACCGGCTGCTCGCGGTGCTGCAGGTGTTGCCCGGCCCCGAAGCGCACGAGCTTTGCGTTCATCTCGGGATCGTCGCGCGTGGCCGGTTGGGCGGCTTGCTTGCCGGCCTCGGCTTCATGCTGCCCGGATTCCTTCTGATGCTGGTTGCCGGTTGGTTCTATGTCGGCTGGGTTGCCGGCCACCAGGTTTGGACCCGCCCGCTAATCGGTTTGCAGATCGCTGTGCTGGCAGTGATCGTTCGCGCTGTCGTGCGCATTGGCGAACATGTCCTGGAAACTCCGTGGCTCTGGGCCGTTGCCGTGGCCAGCTGCGTTGCGACGCTGCTGGGTATCGCATTCTGGATTCCTTTGCTCGTCGGCGGGCTCGCTTACGCCGTGCGCCACAGGCCCATCCTTGTGTCTGCAATAGTCGCGGCAGCATCGGCCCTTGCATGGCTGCTCCACGGCGACGCTGCGGCGGCTCCAATCGCCGTCAAAGGCGGCGCAGTCACCTTGATCGCCTTATTCCTGGCTGGTCTGAAAGGCGGAATGCTGACTTTTGGCGGCGCGTACACCGCCATTCCGTACGTTCGGGCGGATACGGTGGGGCGCGGCTGGATCGCCGATGCCAGCTTTCTTGACGGCGTGGCCATTGCCGGCGTCCTGCCCGCGCCCTTGGTCATTTTCGCGACCTTCGCCGGCTATGTCATCGGCGGCGCGAATGGCGCGCTGGCGATTACGGCCGGCATGTTCCTCCCCGCCTTCGCCTTTTCGATGATCCTGTTCGAACGCCTCGAAGCGATCATCGAAAACCCGGCACTGCATGACGTGTTGACGGGTATCGCCGCCGCGGTCGTCGGCATCATCGCCGCAACCGTCCTTCAACTGGGCGCAGCCGCTGCCGGCCGCGTGTCCTCCCCGGCCATCGCCGCCCTGCTTTTCGTCATCGCACTGGCGGCCGCTTGGCGGCTGAAAGGCGCTTGGGTGACGCCTGCGATCCTTGCCATGGGAGCGTTGGCGGGAGCCGCCTTGCCAATTTGAACGGCGCTACTGTCCGATCCGGTTCGCCACCAGATCGTCGACCACCGCCGGGTCTGCCAGCGTACTCGTATCGCCCAGCGCCGCCGCCGATACTTCGCCCTCCGCAATCTTGCGCAAAATCCGCCGCATGATCTTGCCGCTGCGCGTCTTGGGCAGGCCGGGGGCGAATTGCAGCGCGTCGGGGCTGGCGATCGGGCCGATCTCGCGGCGGACCCATTGCACCAGTTCGCGGCGCAGTTGGTCGGACGGCGTGGCATCGGCGTTGAGCGTGACATAGGCATAAATGCCCTGCCCCTTGATGTCGTGCGGCATGCCGACCACCGCCGCCTCGGCAACGTCGGCGTGCAGCACCAGCGCGCTCTCGACCTCGGCGGTGCCCATGCGATGCCCGCTGACATTGATCACATCGTCGACCCGGCCGGTGATCCACCAATAGCCATCCGCGTCCCGCCGCGCCCCGTCGCCGGTGAAATATTTGCCCGGATAGGCGGTGAAATAGGTCTGGAAGAACCGATCCGCGTCGCCCCACACGCCGCGCATCATCCCCGGCCAGCTCGTCGTCAGGCACAGATTGCCGCTCGTTGCGCCTTCCAACACTTGGCCGTCCGCATCGACCAGTTCGGGTGTCACGCCCGGCAGTGGCAGCGTGGCCGACCCGGGCTTGAGCGGCATCGCCGGGCTTGGCGCGATCAGCGCGGCGCCGGTCTCGGTCTGCCACCACGTGTCGATCACCGGGCAGCGGCCCTCGCCGACGACATCGTGATACCAGCGCCATGCCTCGGGATTGATCGGCTCGCCCACCGTGCCGAGCAGTTTCAGCGAGCTGCGGCTGGTCCGCGTGACGAAATCGTCACCCTCGCGCATCAAGGCACGCAGCGCGGTCGGCGCCGTAAAAATCGTCTCGACCTGGTGCTTGTCGCACACCTCCCAGAACCGGGACGGCGTGGGGTAGTTCGGCACGCCCTCGAACATCAACGTCGCGCCGCCATTGGCCAGCGGGCCATAGACGACATAGCTGTGCCCGGTGACCCAGCCGACATCGGCGGTGCACCAGAATAGCTGTCCCGGCTGATGCGCGAAGCAGAGTTCGTGCGTGTACGCCGCCCAGAACAGATAGCCGCCGGTGGTGTGCATCACCCCCTTGGGCTTGCCGGTCGATCCACTGGTATAGAGGATGAACAGCGGGTCTTCGGCGTTCATCGGCTCGGGCGGGCAGTCGGCGGAGACCGTCTCGGCGGCCTCATGATACCAGATGTCGCGGCCGTCCTGCATCGTGACTTCGCCGCCCGTCGCCTGCACGACGATCACCGTATCGATTTCGGCGATCGCGCATGCCGCATCGACATTGGCCTTGAGCGGCACGGACTTGCCGCCGCGCCGCCCCTCATCCGCCGTAATCACGATGCGGCTACCGCAATCCTCCAGCCGCCCCGCCAGCGCTTCGGGCGAGAACCCTCCGAACACCACCGAATGCACCGCCCCGATCCGCGCGCACGCCAGCATCGCGAACGCCGCTTCGGGGATCATCGGCATGTAAATGGTCACGCGGTCGCCTTTACGGACGCCTTGCGATTTCATTACGTTAGCGAAACGACATACCGCGCGGTGAACCTCTCGGTACGTGAACTTATGGAACCTATCGTCCGGTTCGTCCGGCTCGAACACGATCGCCACCTGGTCGCCCCGTTCCGTCAAATGCCGGTCGATGCAATTGGCGCTGACGTTCAGCACCCCTTCGCCAAACCAGCGAATGTGGAAATCGTCCTTCTCGAACGACCAGTCGCCAGCCTGCGTCGGTGGCGTCATCCAGTCGAGCCGCTTGACAGCGTCGAGCCAGAAGGCGTCGCTTACACCGGCATTCAGCGCCTCACGCCCGTCGCGGTCCAGCGCGCCCGGAAATGCCTGTGCCGTCACCATCGCTTCTTCGCTCACCCGCCGTCCCCGCCAAATCGCAAACCCACCCACAACGTCCGTGGCGTGCCGAGGTCCTGCACGCCGCTTGACGAAATACCCGACACCACACGCGCGTCGAACAGGTTTTCGCCCCGCAGCGTCAGCTGCAATCCATGTCCAACCGGCAACGCCACGACCGCATCCATCGTCGTCGCGGACGGCAGCCGCCGGACGTTCTGGTCATCCTCATATTGGCCCGCGCTGTGCCGCAACGTCGCGCCCAGCCGCCAGCCATCGCGCGTCCAATCGACCGAGCCGGTTGCTTGCAACTTTGGCGACTGCGCCGGTCGCAGCCCGTTCAGCCCCGCTGCGATGCCGCTTGTCCGCACGCGCGCGTCGGCAAGCGCCAACGACCCGCGCAGGGTGAACGCGCCCAGCGGCACGCGCGCCTCCGCTTCCGCGCCTGTCACGTCGATCGCATCGAGGTTGAGCCGCTGGCGAAAACTCCCGCCCGCCGCGACGAAGCCGACTTGCGGAAACGTGCCCGGCCCCATCCCCAAAGTGACATTGCCGATCGCGCCGTCCAGCCGGTTGACGAATCCGGTCAGCGACAACGTCGCCCCGTGTCCGATCTCCAAGCCGCCCTCCGCACCCTGCAGCCGTTCCAGACCCAGCGCGGCATTGGCCGCCGTCGCATCCGCGCCCACGCGAAAGGGGCGATACAGTTCGTTGAGCGTGGGCAGGCGAAAGCCGGTATACGCCGCGACGCGCAGCCGGACGATCTCGCTCGCGCGCCATAATCCCCCCGCACGCGCCGAAACGCACGTCCCATCGCGCGATGGATAGCGCGCCGACTGGATCGGCGTCCCGCTGCCGATCAGCGTTTCGTCGAGCGTTCCGTCGGCGATCCGCCAATGGTCCGCACGCGCCCCGCCGGTCAGCGTCAGCGCGCCAAATTCCGCACTCCCTTCGGCGAACAGCCCCGCCACCGCATTGACGCCGCCCGCACGGCGGAGCGCGGTGGGGGCGCCCGCGACGTAACGAAAGCGTTCGTTGGTGCGACCCGATTGCCGCCGCGCATCCGCGCCCACCCGCAACACGATATTATCGGGGAGCGGCGGGCGCACTTCGACCTTGCCGCCAATTCCCAAAGCCGGCGTGTTGAATTGGTCGAGCGTCGGGGTGACGATCGCGCGCGCCGCATCGATCGCCACGAACCCGGAGGTAAAGCGACGCGCCTGAACATAGCCCAGCGCCTCGACGCGCCACGCGCCGTGGCCGACAAAACGAAGCGAGGCGTCGGCCCCCTTGCTCGATGAATCCGTGCCGCGCAATCCGCGTAGGCGCCGGTCTTCGAACAAGCGCAGCGCCGGTTGCAGCTCGCCATTGCCCACGGGCACGACCGCGCGCATTTGCCCGGTCCAGCTGCGATAGCGCGCCGCGACATCCGCGGGCCCACGCTGGTCCGGCGGGATGATCACATAGCCATCGCCCCGGTCGAACCCGCCCGCGATCGTGACGAACCCGTCGCCCAGCCGCCGTCCGATCAGCGCATCACCCTGCACCGAAGCGCGCGACCCGCCCGCCAGGCTCGCCTCGGTCCGCGGCGAAGGCGCGCGGCTGAACAATTCGATCGTCCCGGCCAGCGCCCCCGCTCCGAATGCCCCCGCCCCGCCGCCGCGCGTCACACGCGCCGCGCCCAGCGTCTCGGGCTTCAGCGCCGAATAGGGAATATAGCCCGCAAACGGATCGTCCTGCGGCACCCCGTCCAGCGTCACCAGCACGCGGCTGGCGGCATTCCCGCCCAGCGCGCGCAGCGTCGCGCCCTGGCTCGTCGGATTGGCGGCACGGCTGTCGGTCCGGCGAAACTGCTGGAACCCCGCGGCGTCGGACAGGACGTCCTCGATGCGGTTCGAGGCGCTCCCCGTCAGCCGGTCGCGCGCGATGGTCACGCTGCCGAACGCATCCTGGGCCACCGGCGCGGGCAGCCCCTGCCCGGTGACGACTATGATTGGCGGATCGGGCGGCAGCGCGGGCATGACGCCCTTATGGCGCTATCGCCGCTCCGGGCCTAGCGGCAGTTCCGACAGGTCGGTGCGATCCCATTGCTCGAAATCGGGCATCACTTCGCCCGGCTGAACCTGCAACTTGTCGAACTTCCAGGGATGAACCTGCTGCGGCTTGAGGATGTCGTAATATTCGTCCTCGCTCATCTTCAGGATGTCGAGGAACCAGTCCATCGAGGCGGGGCGTTTGCCATCATATTGAAACTCGGTCTCGACGCCCTCTTCGCGCGTCTTGCGACCGTTGCGGATATCGATCGACATCAGGTGATTGGTGCGACCGTAGCCGCGCTTCACGAATTTCGAAAAGTCGCGCATCCCCTGGAATGTGCATTCGACCTTTTCGTAATGGAATTCGGGCGGCACGCCCTCGACGCGCTGGCCGACCCAGCCGAGTTCGCGACCGATCGTTTCGACATTCTCGCGCGTGTCCCATTCGATGTAATTGCCGAGGCAGATCGAGCGGACTTTCAGGCGGATGAGGTCCTTGCGCTTGGGATAATCGAACATCCACAGGTCGCGGCGTTCGACGCGCCCTTCCAGGAATTCATACATATCATCGGCGGTGATCCCCTGATTCATCAGGCGATTGAAGCGCTTTTCGTCGACCTCCTCCATTTCTTCGAAGGTGTACCAGCTGTGATATTCGGCGGTGCTTTCACCCCAGAAAAGGAGCGGCACTTCGAACTTCACCGCGAAATGCATCACGCCCGCGTAAATGCCGGTGTGGCAGTGCCAGCAGAAATCGCCGCGGCGCTTGAACGCTTCCAGCATCGTTTCGCGGACGGTATGGAAACTGGTCGTGAACTCGATCACGTCGACGCCCAGCTTCTTGAACACCATCGTGTTCATCTCGTCGATGTGCGGGCGATACCCCCAGTGATTGTACCGCACGACCAGCGGCTTCATCTTGAGGACTTTGACGATGTACCACAGCTGGAACACGCTGTCCTTGCCGCCCGAAAACGGCACGATGCAGTCGTACGTCGCCTTGCCCTTATACTCCTCGACGATCGCGTCGAGCTGACGGCCGCGATCGACCCAGTCGATCTTGTCCTGCTTGAATTCGACCTGGCGGCAGACGCTGCACACGCCCTCCTCATCGAATGTGATCGTGTCGACCGTCTCGGGCACGAGGCAGCGGGTGCATTTACGCAAGGTTATGGTCCTTCGGGAGCGCCTCGGCGATCAGCCGCGCGGCAAGTCTTCTCGGTGCGCCATTACCCCTTCGACGCACCAAAAGTCCACGATGTCGTCAATCTCCAGCGCCTTGTGCCGTGCGGTCACGTAACCCAGCGTCCGCCGATGCGCGAAACCCTGATGCTCACGCAGCGCATCGGGAGTCGAAATATACAGCGATCCGTCCAGCGCATGGACCGGCGGCAAGTCCTGCCGGCGCGGCAGTTCGGCAAAGTCTCCGCCACCCAACGGGCTGATCGCGCCTTCATCATCGCGCGTCACACAAAACGCCGGATGCACCGTTTCAAGCAACGTCACCCCGACGATCGCATCCGCGCGGTCGCGCGCGGCATGGAGCTGGGCAAGTGCCGCATCGACATCCGCCCCTTCGGTCAGCGGCGAGGTCGGCTCGAGCAACACCACGTAATCATAAACCTCGTCATCCGCCGCCAGCGTATCGACGGCGTGGAGGATGAAGCCCAGACTCGGCGCGGTATCGACCGCCAGTTCAGCAGGCCGCAGAAACGGCACATCGGCCCCCGCCTGCCGCGCCAATTCGGCATAGTCCGGGTCGTCGGTCGAACAGATCACCCGGTCGATGCACGCGGAGGCGCGCGCAGCGTGGATCGGCCAGGCGAGCAAGGGTTTACCGTGCAGCATCCGTACATTCTTTCCCGGCAGCCCTTTCGATCCGCTGCGTGCGGGTACGATGCACAGGACGCGCGCGCCGTCGATCATGCGCCGGGTGTCGGTAAAGCGCCCAGTCGCGCACGAATGCGCTGGAGGGAGCGATCGACGATCTTGCGCGCATAGAACAAGGGCAGCGGATAACGGATGCCGTTGGCCGCCTGCCCGCGCCGGACCTCGTCATTCTGCAGCTTGATGCTCGCGGCATTGCCGCCAGTGACGCCGCCTTCGCGCATCCGCACCATCACGTCGGGCAGATGCACGTCCTTGACGCCGAAGCGGTAAAAGACGCGGTTCATGAATTCGACGTCGGCGGCCATGCGATAGTTCAGATCGAACTGGCCAACCCGGTCGTACACCGAGCGGCGCAGGAAGAGCGTCGGGTGCGGCGGGTGAAACCCCTGGCGCACCACCGTGCGGGGCATCGGCCGCGACTTCCAATAGCGCGTGACCTGCGAAACATCGTCCTGCTTCACATAAAACAGATCGCCGTGCACCGCCTCGACCGACGGGTCTTCGAAGGCACGCATGACGCGCTCGATCACGCGGTCGTGCGCGTACAAATCGTCCGAATTGAGATAGCCGATGACCTCGCCTGTCGCGAGGCCGAGCGCCTTGTTATACGCATCGTACAGCCCCTTGTCGGGTTCGGAAACGGTGCGCGTAACATGCCCGCCGTCGCGCGCGACGACCGCCATCGTATCGTCCTTCGACGCGCCGTCGACGATGATATGCTCGATCTCGGGATAGGTTTGTGCCGCCACCGAACGCAGCGTGTCGGCGATGGTCGCGCCGCTATTGTAACAAACGGTCAGCAGGCTGATGGTGGTCATGCGGCTGTCGCGCGTAGCGGCGGTGCCGCGCGGTCCTTGGCGGACAGGATCGGGCTGTCATAACCCATCGCTGCCAGCTCGTCGCCGATCGCAAAGGCTTGCTCGCTCGCCTCGTCATAGCGGCCGTCGCACATATATTCGAATAGAGTGTCCTCGATCGCGAGAAAGCCGTGGGCATAGTGCGGCGCGATGCGGACCCAGCCGTCGGCGGGCGACAATTCGCGCGTTTCGAGCGGACGGCTCGCTTCGCGCAGATCGGCGACGGCGTCGAGAATGAGCCCCGATACGACGCGAATAACCTTGGTCTGCGGCGACGGCGTCATCTGCGCGTGCAGCCCGCGAAACACCCCGGCCTTGGAGAATGACCGCTTGAGCACGCAGCGCTCGCTCTCATGCAATACCTGCAACCAGCCGCGCGCATCCTCGAAGCGCGGCCCCTCGGCATCGACCGCCTCGAATGCGCTCATGAGGTCCAGTCGACGGCCTGAACATGCCGCGCCTGGCGCGCCGCCAGCAAATCGGACTCGACCATTTCGTCCACCAATTGGGCAAAGCTGATTTCCGGGGTCCAGCCCAGCTTTTGTCGCGCCTTGGTCGCATCGCCGAGCAACGTCTCGACTTCAGCCGGGCGAAAATAATGCGGGTCGACACGGACGATGACGTCGCCGACGCTGACCGCGGGACAGCGCTTTTCGGCGGCGCCCTCGGCGATCGCCGTCACCACGGCATGTTCCTCGATACCGGCCCCGCGCCAATCGAGAGCCAAGCCGATCCGCATCGCCGCCTGCTCGACGAACTGACGCACGCTATATTGGACGCCCGTGGCGATGACATAGTCGTCGGGTTCATCCTGCTGCAGCATCATCCACTGCATGCGTACATAGTCCTTGGCATGGCCCCAGTCGCGCAAGGCGTCGAGGTTGCCGAGGAACAGGCATTTGCTCTGTCCCTGCGCGATCTCCGCCAGCCCGCGCGTAATCTTGCGGGTGACGAAGGTTTCGCCGCGACGCTCGGACTCATGGTTGAACAGGATGCCGTTCGACGCATGCATGCCGTACGCTTCGCGGTAATTGACCACGCTCCAATAGGCATAGAGCTTGGCCACACCGTAGGGGCTGCGCGGATGAAACGGCGTCGTCTCGCTCTGCGGCGTTTCCTGCACCAGGCCGTATAATTCCGATGTCGATGCCTGGTAAAAGCGCGTCCGCTTTTCCATTTCCAGGAACCGCACCGCTTCCAGCAAGCGCAGCGTGCCGATGGCATCGACATCGGCCGTATATTCGGGCGCTTCGAAACTCACCGCGACATGGCTCTGCGCGCCGAGGTTGTAGATTTCGTCGGGTTGCGTTTCGCGGATGATCCGCACCAGATTGCTGGTGTCGGTCAGGTCGCCATAATGCATCTTGAACCGCACATCCTTGTCGTGCGGGTCCTGATAAATGTGGTCGACGCGCTGCGTGTTGAACAGGCTCGAACGGCGCTTGATGCCGTGAACCTCATAACCCTTGTCCAACAGGAATTCGGCGAGATACGATCCGTCCTGCCCGGTGACTCCGGTGATCAAGGCGATCTTGCGCTCTGCGGTCATGCTCCCTGCTTCCGCAGCGAAACGCGCGACACGCTGCCCGTCGCGCCATCATCCGAGGCCACCGACAGGAACGTCAGCAATTGCGCGGGGCAATTCGCTGGCACTTTGACCATCATGTCGATCGGACGAGAGGCCATCGGCAATGAACCCAGCGTAGCGCCCCCCGGTCCCGCACACACGATCGACCAGTTGGCCTTGCCGTGATCGATGCTGCCGTCGATCGTCAGCCGATAATCGCCTGCGGGGAGGGTGAGCAGCTGCCGGGCGATTTCGGATACCCGATTGACCGGTGCCTCGAACATCATGCCCGCTTTGCCGTCCGCATTGATCCCGCGCGTGACCTGCGCCGAACCATCCTGGCCCAGGGCCCATTCGAACGCGCCGACGCCGGTCGGTTTCGCGAAAGCCGGATCGCTGATCCAATCTCCGCCAGTCAACCGAGCGGCGGATATGGCGCGGACCGGTCGCAATTCGGTATAGGCGCCCTTGTCCGACAACCGGCTGGCGAGTTGCGCGACGACTTCATCGGGCAACGGGCGATGCTTGTTGAAAGCGAGCGAAAGCGCGGCGAGCCCATGGGTTTCCGGACTGTTATCGATGGCCCAGCGGAGGAATGGATCGGCCCACGGCGCCCCTGTCATACGACGCGCCAGCGGCTCGATCACACGCGGTTCCGCCGTCGCACCCGCCAACACCGGGAACAGAATCGCCGGCGCCTTGTCCGATGTCCGCAAGGCAACATCGAAATGTTCCAGCGCACCCGGCACATCGTCGCGCGCAACCGCTCGATTGATCAGCCATAATTGGCCCGGCAGGTCGCGCCGCGACAGCCGTGCCGATCCGGCGATCAGGCGCTCTGCCATCGGCAAATCGCCGCGCTCGTCCGCTGCAAAACCAAGTATCCGGTAAGGTGTGCTCAATGTCGCATCACGTTCGATCGCCTGACGCGCATAGCCGGCGGCGCGCTGCAGGCCGTTCGGCTCGATCAGCGCGCTTTCGGCGAGCGTCACGAGTGCGCGCGCATCACCCGGCGAAGCCCTGAGCGCCAGTTCGGGCGCGGCGCGACGGGCCGATGCGGCGATGCTGACGCGTGCGGTGACGACCGCAAGCAACAGAACGACGACAAGGATGACACCGGTCGCAACCGGCCCGCGCTGGATCACACGCATGGTCGGGCGCTCATGCTCAGGCAGCTTGATCGCGCTCGCCATAGCCATAGCCGTAATCATAGCCATAACCGTAATGCGCCCGCTTGGCATCGAACTTGGTCAGCAGAACACCGGCCAGGCGCCCATTCGCCGCACGCAACCGGTCGAGCGCCACATGCACCAGGCTGCGGCGGATGCCGTGCGATTCCACGACGAATATCGTCGCTTCGACCTTGCTGGCGATCAGCGGCGCATCCGCCAGCCCCATCACCGGCGGCGAATCCACCACGACATGATCATAAGATTTGAGCAACGCCGCGATCAATTGGTCGAGCCGGTCGCCGGTCAGCAATTCGGCCGCATTGGGCGGTTGCGGTCCCGCGGTAATCACCGACAGGCCGTCCTCGCTCGAACCGTGAAGCAGGTCCTCGACCCGGTCATGACCGGTCAGATAGTTGCTCACACCCATCTCGTTGTTGCTGCCGACCATGTAATGGACAGACGGCGAGCGCATGTCGCAGTCGATCAGCACCACCCGCCGCTTGGCGCGCGCCAGCGTCACGGCCAGCGCATAGGCCGAAGACGATTTGCCCTCCGCCGGGCGCGTCGACGTCAGCGCGAGCGAACGTGGCGCACCGTGCGGCGTCGTGAACTCGAGGCTGGTCTGGAATGACAGATAGGCCTCGACCAACGGCGATTTGCGATCCGCCATGCTGACGATCGGCTCGATCTCTCCGACATTGGGAATCGAGCCCAGCAACGGCAGGCCGATCTTTTCCTTGACGTCCGCCGGATCGGTGATCGTTTCGTCCATTTGTTCACGGGCGAAGGCCAGAGCCACGCCGCCGGCAAAGCCGAGCAACAGTGCGAGCGCGAGATTGTTGAACAGGTTTGGCTTGGACGGGCCTTGCGGGACGTCGGCCGGATCGACGATCGAGATATTGTTGTTGCCGACGCCACCAGCGATGCCGATCTCCTTATAACGCTGCAATAGCCCGTCATAAAGCTCGCGGTTGGTATCCACGTCGCGTTGGTAAATGTTATATTGGATGCTGCGGCGGCGCAGGTCGAGCAGGTTCGACTTCAACCCTTCGACACGCGATTTCAGGGCCGCTTCGCGCGCCGATGCTTCGCGGTACGTTGCGGCAATGGAACCGCCGACGCGACCCTCTTCACGCGCAATTGCGGCATCGAGCTGTTTGATTTGCTGGTTCAACGCCTGCGCGGCAGGATAGCCGGGTTCGAACTGCACAAGGGTCTTGGCATATTCGGCGGCCGCTTCGGCGCGTTTTTGGCGCAGACCGGCGATCGACGGGCTGCCGATCGCTTCGGGCGAATCCGCTCCGCCGCCGCCAAGGCGACTTTGCGCCTTGATCCGGTCTGCCGTCGCTTGACCAAGCTCGTTATTGAGTGCGGTGAGATCGTCGGCGACGATCGAATGCTCCGACGTCGTTTGCGACTGTCCGGCGCCGGTCGTTGTGGTGGCGGGCAGATTCACGATCTGCTGGTTGCCGGCATAGGTCACCAGCGCGCGTTCGGATTCCTCCATTTTCTGGCGCAACGTGGCCAGACGATCTTCGAGGAAATTTCGCGCGTAGGCTGCCGAATCGAAACGGCGTTCGAGATTGGCCTGAATGAAATTCTTGCCCCACGCGTTCGAAATCCGCGCCGACAGGACCGGGTTCGGACTGGTGTAGCTGATCGCTACCAGGCTGGACGACCGCACCGGCGCGACAGAGATGCTGCCGAGCAAAATATCGCCTAACTGCCGCTCGCGCACCTCCGGCGGGACGACAACGCCCGGCTTCGCCTGCAACTTGTACGTTTCGATGAACTGAGCGTCGGTCGCCAGTTTGAGATCGCGCGCCACGCGCTCGGCAAGCGACCGCGCTTTCAACAGCCCATATTGCGTCTGGTAGAATTCGAGGTCGTTGGTCGACGTTTCGCGCTGCACACTATCGAGCTTGGTCACGCGATCGGCTTCGCGCTGAATCTCGATCTGCGACGTCGCAGTATATTGTTTCGTGGTCAGCAGTGTGGCCAACAGACCCAGCACCAACGCCACCGCCATCGCACCGATGATCAACCAGCGGCGGCGGATCAGCATGCGCAGATATTGCGTCAGCAATGGCAGCTGTTGCTGATCCCCGCCCACGTCATTGATGTCATGCGGATTGTTCGCAGCCATGTCCCACCCCTCGCGGGCGTCGGCGGCCGGTTGAAACTGATTCATCGACCGGCCCTTTATAAACGCTGCAGCAGGATGATAGGCGCGGTCAGCAAGGCAGAGCCGCTGATGATGTCCTTGAACAATCGGCGGCCCGGCGAATCGCCAACGACCACGACATCGCCGGCAAAGACTTCGGGGTCTTCATAATTGCCGCGGCGGATGGCCTTGAGGCTATACAGTGCGACCAAGTGACGGTTCTCGACCGTGCGGAAAATCACCACGTCGTCGAGCTTGGCATATTCGCTGACGCCTTTTGCCGTCGCGATGGCCCGCATCAAGGACATGTGCCCGACCACGGGATACAGGCCCGGCTCATGCACTTCGCCATCGACCGTGATGACCTGGCTGACGGTGTCCTTCAGGTTGACCGTAACCTGCGGATCACGAACGTAGCGGCCACGCAGACCACGCGCGATGGTTGCCGCCAATTCAGCCGGCGTTTGGCCCGCCGCATCGACCGAACCGATCAACGGCACCGAGACACGGCCGCTGGCATCCGCCTGCACTTCGCCGCTCAGGTCGGGAATTCCGAACACGTTGATCGCCAATTTGTCGAACGGGCCGATCAGATAGGGACGCTGCGCCACCGTCTGGTCGGCACGCGTCGGCGCGGGCAACGCATCGGCCGCGACAACGGTGACGTTGGCGCTGCTGGCAAGCGGCGGCGTCGAGGCGCACGCGGCAAGCGCGCCAAGCAAAAGGCCAGAGGTCAGGTGCAACAGCTTCATGAATGCCTTCCAGATAGGGTCAGCCGATCAGGCGCCCCGTCCGCGCGCTCCTAAATTATGGGCATCGCGCGGTAAAGCGTCATCCTCCGGTGCGGTCGTCAACAGCCACACCGTCAACACCGCAAGCAACGACGACAGCAACGGCGTGCGCAGCGGATAATCGAACAAACTGGCGGCCAGCAGCAACCAGATGCCAATGCTTGCCGCGCGCGAAAGGTCACTACCGCCCGTGCGCCAGGCATTGATCGTCCCCCGCACTATCGCGACGATATAGCCAATGAGCAGCGCCAGGCCGGGCAACCCGCCTTCGATCGCCAACTGGAACAGGTCGTTATGAGCGGCATTGAGATAGGTCAGCCGCAATTGGTCGAACGACTCGTAATTGCGAAACACACTGGAAAACGAACCATAACCCGATCCGAATGGCAGGAAATCGCGCGTCATTTGCGACAATGTGGGCAGGATCGACGATCGCACATCATCGCCCAGACCTTCGTTGAAGATCCGACCGAGGCCCGATCCAGCCAGCATGACCAGCGCTGCAAGCAGGGCAAACGTCGCTACCGTCCCAGCCAACAGAGCAAGCCGCAAACGCGGCGAAGACCGCCAGGCGAAGACCGGACGCGGATTTGCGAAGAACTGGATCGGCACAGCGATCAACGCGATCATCGCCGCGATGCTTGCGAAGCGCGAGCCCGTCGACACCGCCATCGCGGCCAGACCAAAGATGGCGACGCCAGCGCCGAACAGGATCGGCTCTGGGGCCTGACCCCGCGTCAGGCGGCGGCAGCGCTCGCGGGCGAACATCGCGACGATCGGGATCGCGGCTGCGAGAAATACCCCATTATGGTTGCGGTTGGCGAAGATGCCGACGGCGGACGCCTGATTGGTGATCGGATACCAGCGCATCACCGAATCCGGCCCGTCCGCCAATTGCACGAGTCCGAGCAGCGCGCTGAAGCTGGCCAGCGCGACGATGGCATAGGCCCACCAGCTGCGCTGTCGTCGCGTCGCCGCGGCGGCCGCCATGCCCAACGCAATCGCCGGAAGTAATGCCACCAGACTTTCGGTCGTCAGGTCGGGTGTCAACGACATCGGCCGCCAGCGCGCGCCCGCGACCTGATCGGCGAGCGTCGCATAGGGCGCATGGCCCGGCAGCGCCGCCCACCATGAAGGCGGCAGGGGGATCAGTTGAAGCGCGACCAATCCCGCGACAATCGTCCCTGCCGCCAACATGCGCGCGGCATGGGCGAACTGACGCGGCGGCAGGCCGATCAGCAGCAGCGCAATCAGGACCAGCGCCCCAACACGCGGGATGATCAGAAAGGAAACGTCGCCGCGCGACGAGCCACCGGTGAAAACCAGCAGAACCGCAAACAGCGCGGTAACCACCAACGTCCAATGAACGCTGTTCGACTTTACTGGACGACGAGAACGCATGAAGCCCTTTGGCGACTTATCCGACGCGACGCTACCGCTGCGGCGCAAAGCAAAAAAATAGGGCGGCCGAAGCCGCCCTATTCATATTTCAAATTAGCGCGATCAGCTTAGGCGCTGGTCGGCGAATCGTTGTTGTTCGAAGCAATGACGACGCCAGCGACAACCGCCGCGGCAGCCAGAACGGCAATGATGATACCAGTGCCGATAGCTTCGTTCTTCTTGGCAACCTTCGCACCGGCGCGAGCCGGAGCAGAAACAGCGAGCTTGCTGGCGGCCGGAGCGGCCGAGGCAACGGTCGAAACGCCCAGCAGCGACAGAGCCGCGACAGCTGAGGTCACGATCTTGGAAACGGTCATTTGGCTACTCCCTTTAAACTTCATTCGGCCGCCATGTGGCAGCATTCTACTCCGGACACAACCCCGAAACGCTCGGAGAGTTCCACACTATTCCGCGCCCCGAGTAAGGATTGCTCCTTACTTTATGGTGAACGGCACTCCGGACAATAAGCCCGAATCCTGTTGCAATCCAAAGAAGATTTGGCTCGCTATGTCAAGATTGAGAAGCATTGAACCTGTGACATGACAGCCACATGACACCATCGACAGGCGCAATATCGATTGCCCGCGCGCCCAGCCTTCTGCCACTGCACTATAAATCGCGGAGAGAATGAAGATGCCAAATCCGGGAATGGACGGCGAAACCTACGATGCCTTCATAGAGCAGCTCGACCGATTTGTTCGCGATCGGCTGATCCCGGCCGAGGACGAGGTCGACCGGATCAACCGCGTACCCGACGACATCCTTGCCGAGATGCGCGAAATGGGACTGTTCGGGGTGACGATGCCCGAGGAATATGGCGGCGCGGGGATGAACGTCAGCCAGTATATCGGATTCGTGAAGGCCATGAGTTATGTCGCGCCGGCGTTTCGATCGATCCTGTCGATCAACGTCGGCATGGTGAATTCGGCGATTTCGGGTTTTGGGACCGAGCAGCAGAAACAATATTGGCTCCCCCGCCTGGCAGGCGGCGAAGTCGCCGCATTCGGCCTTACCGAACCTGATAGCGGCAGTGATTCGGCTGCGATGAAGACCCGCGCGGTGCGCGACGGCAATGGATACCGGATCAACGGGACCAAACGCTACATCACCAATGCGCCATTTGCCGACATGATCCTGGTCATGGCGCGAACGGATGCCGAGGCGCTGCCCAAGAATGCGCACGTCTCCGCCTTTCTCGTTCCGCGCAACGCGCCCGGCGTGTCCATCGGCACGCCCGACGAAAAAATGGGGCAGAAGGGCGCGCAGATCGCCGACGTGATCCTTGAAGACGTCCATGTCGATGGCGACGCGTTGCTCGGCGGCGAAGAAGGCATCGGCTTTCGCGCCGCGATGACCAGCCTCAACAACGGCCGCCTGTCGGTGGCCGGCGCCAGCGTCGCTTATGCCCAGCGGATGCTCGACGAGGGTTTGAAATATGCCACCGAGCGCAAGGCGTTCGGCGAACCCATCGGCAAGTTTCAGTTGATCCAGGCGATGCTCGCCGATTCAAAGGCTGAGATTTACGCCGCCGATTGCATGCTCACCGACGCGTGCCGTCGCGCCGACGCGGGCGAAAAGATCATCGTCGAAGCGGCGGCGGCAAAGATGTTCGCGTCGGAGATGTGCGGGCGCGTGGCCGACCGCGTCGTCCAGATCTTCGGCGGGGCAGGCTACCTCAAGGAATACAAGGCCGAACGCTTTTTCCGCGATGCGCGCATTTATCGAATCTACGAGGGAACGACGCAGATTCAGCAACTGGTCATCGCCAAGCATATGCTGCGCGAGGCGGGCGTGCAGGTCTGACGCCCCCGCTTCAAAACCCGGACCATCGCCGCTAGGGGCGACCCATGATCGCGATCATCGATTATGGCATGGGCAACGTCCGCTCGCTGAGCAACGCGCTCGAATATATCGGCGCGGACGTGGTGTTGTCGAAGGACCCGGGCGAACTTGCCGAGGCCGATCGGCTGCTCCTTCCCGGTGTTGGCGCGTTCGGCGATGCGATGGCGGCGATCGGCGAAAGCGGGCTCAGGCCCACACTCGACCGGCTGGCGATGGAAGAGAAAAAGCCGGTGCTCGGCGTCTGCCTTGGCATGCAGTTGTTCGCCAAGATGTCGCACGAGCATGGCACGCATGACGGCTTGGGCTGGATGGATGCGCAGGTGCTGCCGCTTCAGGTCGCGCCGCCCGCAAAAGTGCCCCATGTCGGCTGGAACGCACTCGATTTCGAGGCCGGCGACTGGTTGTTCAAAGGTTTGCCGACGGGTGAAAGCGACTATTATTTCGTGCACAGTTTCCACATGGTCTGCGCCGATCCGGCGGACCGCGTGGCGACCTGCGATCATGGCGGGCCGGTGACCGCGGCGGTCCGTCGCGGCAACCTGGTCGCCGCGCAATTTCACCCCGAAAAGAGCCAGGATAACGGGCTGCAATTTCTCCAGAACTGGCTGGAGCATGATTTCGCGTGCTGAAAAAACGCATCATCCCCAAATTCCTGATCCGCGACCGGCGGCTGGTGAAGATGGTCCGGTTCGACGAGAACCAGCGTGAGGCGGGCAACCCCGTCTCCACCGCCAAAGTCTATGACAGTTACGGCATAGACGAATTGATCTTCGTCGATGTCGACGCCAGCACGCGCGGCACCGTCGTCGATGGCGGGATCATCGAACGGGTGTCCGAGGAAGTGTTCATCCCGTTCACCGTCGGCGGCGGCATCACCACGCTCGAACAGATCGAGGCGCTGCTCAAGGCGGGCGCCGACAAGGTCAGCATCAATTCGGCGGCGGTCGCCGATCCGGGGTTCATCACTCGCGCCGCCTCGCGCTTCGGCGATCAATGCATCGTCGCCTCGATCGATTACCGCGAGGAAAACGGTCGCAAGCGCGTCTATGCCGAGGGCGGGCACAAGGCGGCGGGTGCCGACGCCGCCGAATGGGCGCTGCGCATGCAGGACGCGCATGCCGGCGAAATCCTGCTGACCTCGATCGACCGCGACGGAACGATGTCGGGTTACGACCTCGACCTCATCGCCGAACTATCGGACAAGCTCAATGTGCCGCTCATCGCCTCCTCGGGCGCGGGCAGTCTGGCGGACTGCAAGGCCGCGCTGGACGCGGGCGCGTCGGCGATCACCATCTCGTCGATGTTCATCTTCACCGACCATTCGCCGATCAAGGTGCGCACCTATCTCGCCACCAACGGCGTCGCGGTGCGCAACCAGAAGGGCAGCCGGTCGTGAGCCCGCGCGTGAGAATGAGCCTGCCGCCAGAAGCACTGGCAGCGTATGTCGCGCGACAGGCGAGCAACATGTTCCCCGATGGCGACCTGACACCCGATGCCCTCAGGCCCGCGATGCCCCGCGCGCTCGAACGCCTCGAACATTGTTTTCAGGCGATCGACAACCGTTACTTCTTCGATGGCGAGAGTGCGGTGTTCAGCCACCTCCACGGCGATCAATACGCCATGTGGCTGTATCTCCTCGCCAATCAGCTGCACCGCGACGGCGCGCCCTCCGCGATTTGCGACAAATTATTCTTGCTGAACAAAGCGCTGCACGGCTGCGACATTTTCTACGAAGTCGAACTGCCGTCGATCTTCCTACTGGTCCATCCATTGGGGACTGTCTTGGGGCGTGGCCGCTACAGCGATTACTTCGTTGCGTATCAGCGCGTCGGCGTGGGTTCGAACCGCGACGTCTATCCACGGTTCGAGGCGCATGTGACGCTGCGCCCCGGCGCGGCGGTGCTCGGCGATTGCACCATCGGCGCAAACAGCCAGATCGCCGCCGAAAGCCTGGTGCTGGGCGAAGACGTCCCCCCCGGCAGCATTTATATCGGCAAGCCCGGCGCGGCGCGGATCGTCACCAACCGCGGACCCTATCCGTTGTGGCGCCGACCCGCTAACGCCTGAACATGGCTGCCAAACCGTCCAATGCCGAAGCCGATTTCGGCGAATTGCGCGCAAGATTGCACCGCGTCATCCCTGGCGGGGCGCACACTTATTCGCGCGGCGACGACCAGTTTCCGTCGATCGCGCCGCCGATGCTCGAACGCGGCAAGGGCGCGTATGTCTGGGATACGCACGGCCAGCGGTATCTCGATTACGGCATGGCGTTGCGCGCGATCACCATCGGCTATGCCGACGAACGCGTGAACGCCGCGGCGATCGCCGAGATCGAAAAGGGCGTGAACCTGACCCGCGCGACGACCGTCGAACTCGCGGCGGCGGAGCGTATTTGCGAGCTCATCCCCTCCGCCGAGATGGTCAAGTTCGCGAAGAACGGCTCGAACGTCACCACCGCCGCGGTGAAGATCGCGCGCGCCGCCACCGGCCGCCGCTTCGTCTGCGTGCCGCGTCAGCACCCGTTCTTTTCGTTCGACGACTGGTTCATCGGCACAACCAAGATTCAACGCGGCGTGGACGGTCCGCAGGCCAGTTCGACATTGGTGTTCGACTATAACGATTACGCCAGTCTCGCCGCCTTGTTCGACCAATATCCGGGGCAGATCGCGGCGGTGATGATGGAGCCGGCGACCCACATCGTGCCACAAGGCAGCGGCGATCCCGACAGCTGGCCCAAGGGCGGCCATCCCGCCGGATTCCTTCATCAGGTGCGCGAGCTGACCCGCAAGGAAGGTGCCCTGTTCATCCTCGACGAAATGATCACGGGCTTCCGCTGGGACCTGCGCGGCGCCCAGCATTTCTTCGACGTCGAGCCCGACCTTTCGACGTTCGGCAAGGCGATGGCCAACGGCTTCTCGCTCGCCGCCGTCACCGGCAAACGCGAGTTCATGAAGGTCGGGTCGATCGACGAGCCGGGCATGGAACGCACCTTCCTACTATCGTCGACGCATGGCGGCGAAATGCCCGCTTTGGGCGCCTTCCTCGCCGCGACGAAGATCAATGAGGATGAGAATGTCTCCGGCCATTTGTGGGATTATGGCACCCGCCTGCGCGATGGCTGGCGCGATATCGTCGTGCATCATGGCCTGCCCGACCATATCGAACTCGAAGGGCCGGCGGTGGCGCTCAATTACGTCACGCGCGATGCCGGCGGCGAACCATCGCCCGCGTTCCGCACGCTGTTTTCGCAGGAAATGCTGCGCAACGGCGTGATGATGCCGTGGATTTCGTTCAGCCAGGCGCATGGCGCCACCGAATTGGCGATGACGCTTGAGGCGCTCGACAAAGCGGTCGGTGTTTATGCGCAGGCGCTCGAAGGCGGAGTCGAACGCTTCCTCGAAGGGCCAGCGGTCAAGCCGGTGTTCCGGTCGCACAACTGACATGACGCTGCCGCCCGATCCGCGCCTCGACGGTCGCGTCGCCGTGTTGACCGGCGGCGGCGGGATTTTGGGGACGCACTTCGCCGCCGGACTGGTGTGCGCGGGTGCGCAGGTCGCGGTGGTCGATCTGAATCTCGATGCTGCCAAGGCCTCCGCCGAGGCGGCGGGCGAAGGCGCCCTGCCCTTCGCCTGCGACGTCGCCGACGCAGCGTCGGTCAAAGCCTGTGTCGCCACGATAATCGCCCAATTCGGGCGCATCGACATCCTCATCAACAATGCGGCGACCAAGACCGCCGACCCACGCGCATTCTTCGAACCGTTCGAAACCTACAGCCCCGATGTGTGGCGCGAGGTCATGGGCGTGAACATCGACGGCATGTTCCTGATGGCGCAGGCGGTCGGCCCGCACATGATCGCGGGCGGCGGCGGCAGTATCGTCCAGACCGCGTCGATCTATGGCCTCGTCGGACCCGATGCGCGAATTTACGAGGGCTCGGACTATCTCGGCGGCGCGATCAACACGCCCGCGGTTTATGCGGCATCGAAAGCGGCGGTGGTCGGACTGACCCGCTGGCTGGCGACGCACTGGGCGGCGCAGGGAATCCGCGTCAACGCTTTGGTCCCCGGCGGCGTCGGCAGCGGCCAGAACAGCGTGTTCGGTGATCTCTATTCGGCGCGTGTGCCGATGGGCCGCATGGCCCGCGCCGAGGAAATGGTCGGCCCCTTGCTGTTCCTCGCGTCCGACGCATCCAGCTACGTCACCGGCCAGGTGCTGGCTGCCGACGGCGGCTGGACGGCCTGGTAACAGCGCAATCAAGACATGTACCTGATTGCCATCAAGCTGGTGGAAATCCTCGCGCGTGCGGGGTTCATCGCCGGGATAACCTATTCGCTCGGCCTTTCGGCGGCGGGCCAGTTCGGGCTGGTCGTGACGCTGATCGGCCTGTTCGCGCTCGGCTTTGGATGGGAACGCCATATCGACATCCAGCGCCGGATGGTCGGCGAGCCCGAGCCGGTGTTCGACAGCACCGTCGCGGCCGCCATGCCGTTCTGGAGCTTCAATTATGCTGTGATGCTGCCGGTGTTCCTGGTGCTGGCGGCGCTGCTGGCCAGGCTCGACGCCGCGCAACTCGCGCTAGCGGCCATCGTCGTGGTGTCCGAACACATTGCCAACCAGGCGTATCAGCTGTCGCTCGTCAACCCGCGCTACCGCGTGCTGGTCAATCTCGTCGCCGCCAAAAATCTGCTCGTGCTCGGCATCACCCTGCCCGACATACTGTTCGCGCCGAGCCGATTGACCCTTAATTTCGTCATGACCACATGGGCCACTGCCTCGCTCGTCTCGACATTGGCGATCGTGACCGTCTGGTTTCTGCGGCGACAGGCCAGCCCTGCGCGCACCGGTTTCTCGCTTCGCAAAAACATCTGGCCGCAGCATCTGGTGTCGTTCACGCATTTTCGCATCGGCGTCGTCGCCTATTTGATGCTGCAATATGACCGGCTGGCCGTCGGGACATTCGCCGGGCTGACGGATTCGGGCGTCTATTTCCGCCACGTCCTGCTGATCTTCTTCGGTTATCAGCTGTTCACCGTCGCCTCGTTCAATCGCATCACGCCGAAAGTCTTTCAGGCCGCCAAGACCGAAGCGATCCCGTTGCTGATCCGGACCGTGCGCCGCGAATATGTCATCCTGCTGGCGATTGCGATTGGCGGGGCTGCCTTGGCCATCGTCATCGACCTCGCCCTGGGGGGAGCGATCTCGGCCAAATATCATTTGAGCGTGATGCTTGCCGCGATCCTGTTGAGCGGCACGATGATCCGCGTCGCCGCCGATTTCGCCGGGATGATCGTCAACGCCCGCCATCAGGAGAAAAAGCTGGGTGAGGCGCAACTGATCAGCTTTGCCGGTGGTGGCCTGCTGCTGGTGGTCCTGACCTGGTGGTTGGGCATCGTCGGCGCGGCGATCGCCAATGTGGCGACTTCGACGATCTATTTTCTTCTGTTGCGGCGTGTGGTCCGCGCCATGCCCGAAAGCCCATCGAGATGACCGCTCACCCCGGAACCGTCCTCATTTACACGATCCACAATTCGGAAGGCTGGTGGCGCGAGATCGGCCGCAATCTGGGGTTTGAGGGCGTGCGGCTGGTTTCCGATCTGCGCGGCGACGGCAATTATGCCATCGTCGATGATTTCTATGCCGCTTATCGCCGGCTCTACCGGTCTGCGGCGACCGGGACGTCGTTGCTGTCGGCGGACGAGATCGACGACGTGATCGCCCGCTGCCGTGTCCTGCGATGGTACCCGCGACGGCGCGCAACCGCGATGGCATTGGCGATGGCCGAAGTGATGGACATCGTGCTGGCCGATGCCGCGCCCGTGGCCGTGCTCAGTTGGCCGATCGATCGCTATATCAGCGACGTGCTGGAGCGGTTGGCGGTGCGGCGCGCCATCCCGTATTTCGAACTGACGGCGAGCCCGGTCCCCGAAATGTCGATGCTCGTCCTGCGCGGCCGACTGTTGACGCGCTCCGACGTGATGCCGTCGCCGGAGGCGGTCGACGCCGCGATCCATGCGATCGCCGACCCGTTGTTCGTGCCCGCCTATATTCCGGCCAAGTCGCGCTACACTCCTGCGCGGTTCCTCAAGGTCTTTGGCTATTTCGCGCTGCGCTCGGCGGTCTTTCGTGCCATCTCGTGGATCAAACGCGACCCGCTGAACCTTCACTATATGGACGCGCAATTCTCGCTGGGGCACAAACCGCGGCTGAGCGACATTCGCATGCTCAAGCTGGTCGATCGCGACTGGCGACAGCGGATGGAAGCGTTTCCCAAGGACCGCCGCCTGTTCATCGCGCTGCAGCTGTTCCCTGAAGCATCGATCGATTACTGGATTCAGAAGCTGGAACTGATCGACCATGACGAAATCCTCGTCGCCGCAGCCCGGACATTTTCCGAGGCCGGTTACATCGTCGTGGTCAAGGACCACCCGCTGCAATTCGGGTTCCGTCAGGTCGACCTGATCGAACGGCTGCGCGCCATCCCCAACGTCGCAATCGTGCCCTATGAAGTCAGCGGCAATGCGATGCTCGGCGACGTGGGCGCCAGTTTCACCGAGACCGGCACGCTGGGCATGCAGGCGGCACTGGCCGGGATGAAATCGATCACGGTCGAGGCCTATTACTACACCCCCGGCGATTACATCCCGTTGCAATCCGTGGCACAGATTCCCGGCTTGCCGGCACGGTTGGAAGCAACCCCGCCGGTCGATGACCTTCGCGCGCGGCAGGAACGGATCGTCACGCATTTGCTCAAAGGCAGCTTCCCGGGCGATTTCATGTCGTTTCGCGGCTTCGATGCAGAGCGACCCGATCCGGGCGTCGCGGCGCTTGCACAGCGTCTGGGAGACGAAATCGCCGCACGCCTGACGCGCTGACGTTCGCGACCGACGCTGTGCGTAATTGCCCAACCGCCATTGACGGGATAGGAGCGCCAGTGGTCGCAAACGACGGATATCGCTTGCCCACTTCACGCCCCGGAGGATTTTCGTGACGGTCACTGCTGCGGATTATGGCGTTCAGCCTGCACCTGCGACCGTGAAACCGATCGACGCGACCTTCGTCTGGCGCAGCGATCTGATCGATTACACCCGGCATCGCGCTTATGGCGATCTGGTCCGCACCGCCGGCATCGGACAGCGTGTGTCGGCGCTGGCCAGTTACGCCGGACGCTTCGCCTTGCTCGCCGCCAAGCGCGTCATTCGCTATGAAATGATCCCCAGCGAATATCGCACCGGAACCTCGCTCAGCCATCGCCTTGGCTTTGCCGGCATGGCCGCACGGAACGCCATCGGTTTGGGCCGCAAGACGTCGCGCCGCTCCGACCTCGCCGCCAACGCGGTGATCGGCCAGCTGGATCAACAGGGTGTCGCCGTCCTGACCATGCCGCCGGGGCGCGTGGCCGATTTGCTGGCACTCGCCGCACCGTATTTCGAGCAACTGGAGGCGCGGCGCGGATCGAAGGCGGCGGGCCGGAAGTTCGATGATTCGCGGTTCACGACCGACCGCACCGCGTCGCCCGATCTGTTCGCGATGATCGAAACCGTGTTCGACGAATCGGGCCTGCGCGCTGCCGCCACCGCCTATCTTGGCCGCCCGGCGCGGCTGATCGACGTTAATCCGCAGATCAATGATCGGTCGGACAGCTTCTGGCGCGACATCTTCGATGACCTGAACGAAGGCACGCTCCCCAAGACCGCCTACTACCACCGCGACGCCTCGGGCGGCGATCTGAAGGTCATCATCTATTGCACCGATGTCGGTCCGACCAACGGGCCGTTCAGCTATGCCGTCGGGTCGAACAACATGGTGATTTCACGCATCGACGACCTGTTGTGCGAAGCCAACGACCATAACGGCTTGTCGGCAACCGATCTCGCCGCACGGCGACGCTTTGCCGCGCTGCCGCCAAAGCTGCGGCAAAAGGGGTCGTTCGGCAACGATTTGCCCGACGATCAGCCCGAAAGCGGCCGTATCGTCGGCAGCACCTGGGACATTACCGGCCCCAAGGGGTCGATCGTCGCCTTCGACACCAAGGGCATCCACCGCGGCGGCATGGTGGAGGAAGGTGAACGCCGTGTTCTCACCTGCGTGCTGGGCTGAGGCCGAACGCATGACGTGTCGGGTTCAGGGTGGTTGCGCGGAGCGCGGCTGGTCGTGAGCGGCGCTAACGGAGCGGCCAAAAGCGACGATGCCGGTGATATCGCCAAGTCGTTTCCCGCCGTGCACGGCGTGTCCTACCGGCCCGAAATCGACGGACTGCGCACGATCGCGGTCGGTTCGGTCATCCTGTACCATGCCGGAGTACCCTTCGTCCCCGGCGGTTATGCCGGGGTCGATATCTTCTTCGTCATCAGCGGCTATTTGATCAGTTCGATCATCCTCGGCGATCTGGCGCAGAGCCGGTTCAGGTTCCTGAACTTCTACGAGCGGCGCATCCGGCGCATTTTCCCCGCGCTGTTCACTGTTTTGGCCGCCAGCACCGTCGGCGCCTGGTTCATCTATTCGCCGGGGCAACTGGACGAATATGGCAAGAGCCTGGTCGCGACGGTCGCTTTTGCCGCCAACATATTCTTCCGGATGCGGACGGGATATTTCAACGCCGATTCCGAAAACAGCATCCTGATCCACATGTGGAGCCTGGCGGTCGAGGAACAATTTTACGTCTTTTTCCCGATCGTCCTGATCGCGCTCCACCGCTTTCGCGTGATCGGCCGCAACCCGGCTTTGGTCGCGATCGCGGTCGTTTCACTGGCATGGTGCCTGTATCAGGAGGCCGTCGATCCGGTCGCCAATTTCTTCTCGACCCCTGCCCGCGCCTGGGAACTTGTCGCGGGGGCGCTGGTCGCGGTGAACAGGGCTAGCTGGTTGCGCCTGACGGCGGTGCGCCGGGACGTGGCCGTTGCCGGCCGCGTTGCCGAACTGGCGGGCGCCGCCCTGATGCTCGGCACCATCTTCATGGCGACGATTTCGACCCGCTGGCCGGGCATCGCGACGATCCCGGTCGTGGCCGGGACCGCCCTCGTGATCCTCTGTGCCAATTCGACCTCCATCCTCGGGCGGGCGCTGTCGCTCAAGCCGATGGTGACGATCGGGTTGATCTCTTACAGCGCCTATCTCTGGCATCAGCCGCTGTTCGCCATCGCGCGCGCGACGAGCACGCAAGCGCTGTCCGGCTGGGCGATCGGCGCGATCATCGCGCTGACGTTCGTCCTCGCCTGGCTGTCGTGGCGGTTCGTGGAGACACCGTTTCGCTCGCGTCAGAAAATCGGCCGTCTGCTCATTTTCGGCTTCGGCATCACCGTATCGGGCTGCGCCGCGGCGGTGGGTCTGGCGCTCCACTTCGCCCAAGGTGTCCCGTCGCGCTTTGACAAACAAACGCTGGCGATGGCGGCCTCGATCCAGACGAGCCCGTACCGCGAAAAGTGCAACAATGGCGAAGGGCTGACGTATCTGTCGCCCGAAAAGGCGTGCCATTTCTTCGGCTCGCGCGTCACCTGGGCGGTGTTGGGCGACAGCCACGGCATCGACCTCGGCTATGCGATCGCCGAACGGTTGAAGGGCAGCGGTCAAGGCCTCGTGCAGCTGACCTTCAACGGCTGCCAGGGCGGACTCACCTTCGACTCGACGATGCGGCAATGCAGCGCGTGGACGCGCGATGCGGTGTCGTGGCTCGAACAACAGCGGGGCATCACCCACGTGCTCCTCGCCTATCGCCACAGCTCGCATCTGTTCGGCGACCAGATGCACACCTATCCGATGGTTCCCGACGCGCACCCGCCCGGATTCGAGCTGAATGAAAAAGCCGATGTCGCGCGCGAAAAATACTGGTCGGATTTCGTAACGGTCGTTCAGCGCATGCGGAACGCCGGGAAGACAGTGTATATCCTGCAGCCGATCCCCGAGTTGCCCATGCCGATCGAGCGCTACATCTTCGGGAGGAACCATGCGGCGGTTCAGCCCGGTACATCAATGGCCTATTACCGCGCCCGGCAAGCCTGGGTGCTGGCGCGCCTGGCCGAGCTGGCGAAGCGGCCGGGCGTGGTGATGATCGATCCCGTCCCCGCCGTGTGCGAAGCAACGCGCTGTCTGGCGATCCAAAATGGCATGCCGCTCTATTCGGACGATAATCACCTGTCCTTGCCCACCGCGCGCAAGGTGCTGCGTATCGCCGAGGCGCAGGGGAAACTGCCCTGAGTCGCCAGAGCTAGCGTGACTTAGCGACGAGACCGGCGTTCAGGCGATAGGCCAAACGGTCGCTCCACACTTTCCACATGCGCGGCTTGGTGTGGGTCGAGTCGAAGAAATTGTCGCTGTCGTCCAGATCATGAAGCGACAGATAATCGACCGACGAGTCCGCCGCATGGCGCGCCCGCACCCAGCCGATGCCCGCCCGATAGGATGCCGTCGCCAGCGGAACGCCCTCGCTATGCCAGCGCGGAATAGCCAGATCGACGACGATGACGGCATCACCATGCGCGCGAATTTTCGTGATCAGACGGTCGAGCGCCATGAACTGATCCGCCTCGAGCGCATGATCGCCGCCGAACCCGCGAACGCGTTCGGCAAGCAGGAATTTGGCCACTGCCGGCGTCACCGTGAGTTGATTGAGATCGCGCGCCGATTCGATGTTTTTGCCCCACTGTGCGGCGGGCGAATTGCCGCGATACTTGTCGCCCAACGTCTGTAATTGCGGAAACGCCGGATTGTCGAACAGCGTCTGGCCGAGAAGCCGCGGCACATGGGCGAGCATGGCCTGCGGGCGCAGCGCCGCCTCGATCGCGCGTTCCACCGCGACGGGATAGGCCGGGACGAGCGCGCCGCGCTCCCGCGTGAACAGGCCGGCGCGCTGCGCATCGACAGCCACCGGATTGGGCACGCCCGGCCAGATCTGGTTGCTGGGGATGAACGCCAGATAATGCGTGCCGATCACGAAAATCCGCTTGTCCCGACGCTGAGAACCCAGTTCGCCGTAAATCAGGTCGGCGGCGTCGCTCAGCTCGCTCATATTGGCGCTGCCGAACCCCGCGACCGAAACTTCCCAGCCGGACAGCCCGGCCTCGACCAGCGCCGGTCGGAACGCCTCGCGCGTGTTCGATGCACCGAGGATGATGACGCGGTTCGCCGGGCGCCTGAACATCGCCTTGTTGATGACGAGATAACGCGTTTCGCTGGTCCAGAACGGCTGCGACGTGCTCGCGACGTCGGTATCGAACCGGGCTTGCGACCAGGGCATGACAGCCGCCGACAGTGCGATGAACCCGGCATAGATGACAGCTGACGCCAGCAACGCACCAGCCAGCCATTTCCAGAAGTGGGTCACTCTAGAACGCCTTGTAAACGAAGTCGGTCGACGAATTGATCATCGGCACCGCCAAAGCGAGCAGGACGATCATCCCGCCGAGCAGCGCAATGCGTTTGGCCGAACCGCGACGATGCTCGACCGCCGTCGAACGGCTGGTCAACCAATCGCCGGCGGCCTCGACCGGCCACAACACCAACACGAACACGACGCCCATCATCGCGGTCGCCAGCAATGTTCCCGGCACACTCAGGCGAACCGCCAGCACGCCCATCTGTCCCACCGAACGCCAAAAGGTCATGAGGCAAATGGAATAATAGGACAGGGTGAAGCCCCGCGCTGCCCAGATATACACCCGCTTCTTCGCAAGGGCCTGGTACGGCTTTTTGCCCATCCGCTTGGCCATTTCGATCTGGAAGAGTTTGTTGACCGACACGCCGGTCGCGAACAGCAGGCCGCACAGCATGAATTCCCACGATGCGCCATGCCACGCGCCCAGGATCAGGAAGACGACGAACAGCGCAATGACCCCCAGATAGGGCCCGACGTTCCGTGACGGAAAACGGCGGATGAGCATTTTCATCAGCGGGTTGAAGACGTAAATCTTGAACCATTCCGACAGCGTGATGTGCCACCGCGACCACAAGTCCTGAAAATTGGCGGCGCGAAACGGCTTGTTGAAATTTTCAGGCAGCGAAATTCCGAACAACCGGCCGATGGCGATCGCCATATCGGTGTAGCCCGAGAAATTCGCGTACAAGAACAACAAGTATAGCGGCGCTGCGGCGGAATAGAGAATGGCGATCGTCGTGACAGAGCCGCCATCGGCAATCACTGCATCAAGTCGCGCACTTGCCATATCCTGCAGGATTTTCAGCAGTTCGCCGACCACCGCGACTTTGATGAAACCGTAGAGCAGCCGATACAAAGTCGCGTACGCCGCTTCGCTGTCCATTGCGGCGGGCTGAAGCAGGTCGCGTTCGAACGGTTCGTATCGGTTGATCGGACCCGACAGGAAACTGGGGAAGAAAAACAGGTACGCCAGGAAACGGCCGAACGACGGCGCCTTTAACGCGCCGCCACCGACTTCGAGGATCAGGTGCAGGATGCGAAACAGCAGATACGACGCCCCGAGCACCATGTATGGAAACGGGATGGTCGGAATGAACGCGACAAACGGATAGCGTTTGAACCAGATGAACAGCGCGACGATCAGCGTCACGGCGATTGCCACGCCATGTCGCGCCTTGCGAGAAGCGGCGAACAATACGCAAAGATAGCCGGTCAACACGAACAGCAGCAACGGCACGACGATCAACGGTTCGGTGACATAGCTCGCCACAAAAATTGCGGCCGCGACCAGGATCGCCGCCAGGCGCCACGTCCCGCGCAGCGGCTGGGTGACCAGCGCCGCCAGAGCGACGAAGCCCATGAACAGCAGGGACGTGAACGACATCGACTGGCCTTGTGCCTATGCGTCTAACGCGGCGGAGCGCAGGATTTCGATGGGCAATGCGCGGTCCGCGTAACCTGCCAAGTCGAGGCGCCAGACTGTCTCCCCGGACGCCAGTTCGTCAGTCTTTTCGAAACCCAGTTTCGCGAAATGCTGCGCGACCATCATATTGCGATCCGTCGGGATGTACCGGCCGATCAGCTCGCCCGCGCCGTCGGCTTTGGCCGCGAGAACGATTTCCTGCAACATCGCCTCTTCCATGCGCCGCCCCAGCACCCGGCAGCTCATCAACCAGCTGTCGATTTCCCAGCGTTTGCCGAGCCGGTCGCAGACCACGACGCCGATCATGCCATTGTCGCCGAAGACATCGGCCAGTCGCGCCTGTAGCGTCCATCGCCCCGGATCGGCTTCCAGCTCTCCGACCTGCGCCTCGGTGTAGCGGCGCGTCGTCAGATTGAACTGGTTGGACTTGCCGATCAGCTGCGCAATGCGAGCACGACCGACGAGGTCGAAGGGCTGCATCGTCGCGACCATTTCGAGCGAGGTGTGGTATGCGTCGAGCGACCCCGCGCCGCTTTGCAGTTCCAGCCGCCGTGCATTGTCCTTGTAGAATGCGGAACGTTTGCGGTCGTCGTCCGAAAACGTGACGGCCTCGAAATAGCCCGCGGCGTTCAACGTCCGTTGATAATAAGCGGCGTCGGCGGGCAGTTCGGGCACGGCAATTTCGGGGTAAGCGGCACGCACCTGAAGCCGCTCGGCGGGATTGTCGTCGAGGAAGACCAGCGCATCGCGCCCGAGTGTCAACGCTTTGGCGATGGTGGCGAGGTTGGTCGCCTTGTCGATCCAGTTCGCCTGAAACACCGCCACATGATCTTCGCGCAACAGCATGTCGGCATGCTCGCGAAACGGCAGGCGCGCCGCCGCATCCTCGTTCTTCGACGACACGGCCAGCACGACCCCCCGGCCATGAAGGTCATGTGCTTCACGTTGCACGGACAAATGCGCTTCGCCGAGCGCGCTGCCCTGCCCGATCGCAATGCCTTCGAGCCCGTCGTCGCCGATGATTCCGCCCCACAATGTGTTGTCCAGATCGAGCACCAGCGCGCGGCGGCTCTTCCCACGCATGGCGGCGACGATGCGGACAATATGCTCCGCGTAAATCGGACCCATTTCCTGCGAAAATGGCAATTTGGCCATGTGCCGCTGCCGCGGTTCGTGCCAACGATCCAGCCCGATCGCTTCGGCGAGGCCGGCAATGTCGACGAACAGTTCGTCCGGCGCCAGTGTTTCGACGAGGCGCCGATTGTAATGCTCGATCAGCCAGCGGTGCGTCCCCGGCAGGCGGAAATCATAACTGCCGAACAGTGTTTCCGGCTGGCGCGGCACGTTCTGCACAATCACGGTTGCGCCGGTGTTTGCGCGCAATCCCGCGCACACGCTCTGCATCTGTTCGACCGCCCGCTGAACCGATGCGTCGGCCGCCTCGGCATCGCCCGGGGTCGGCCGCATCGGCAGACCGTGAACATCGATCGCTACCAAGATGGCATCGGGCTTTGCCGTCGCGAGCACGGCATGCGGATCGAGCGCCTCCTGCATTACCTGCCCGAAAGGCGCCTCGATCACCTCCAGCGCGAAGCCATAACGCAATGCCGTCGCTTCGATCGACGGGACCAGCAGCGACATGGTCGAATTTCCAAGCACGCCCATTCGAAAGGGAATGAGCGGCGCAAGATCTCGGCCATCCGCGCGTGCCGAGCGCAGCGCTTTCGCCAGCCGATTGAGCTTGTTTATATCCAGCGAATAGCGCGAAAGCCGTTGCAGTTCGGGTCCCAGCACGCCGTTCTGCTCCACGGCATGGCTCAGCTGGCTGTTAAAATCGCCGGGCGTGGCCGGGAGCCAGAAAAGCTCAGCACGATCGATCATTTTTACCGTTATCCTGAAGGGCTATCAAAGCCGATACTGGCCAACATTTATGACGCACCAACAGTCAAAGTCCTTGCCGGGACGTGAGGCATCAATGGCTTATCGCTAGCTCTGCTTGCTGCGGATGAGCCGAACCAGGTCGCCGACCGTGTTCAGTGAACCCACTTCGACCGTGGAAAAATGGATTCCGAACGCCTTTTCGACACTCAGGATCAGGCGCATGTGGCTCAGACTGTCCCAATCCTCGACATCGTCGGCCGTCATATCGGCGTTGAGGTGGAGATCGTCGTCCTCGAACACGTCCCGGAAAACATCGGTCAGCGCGGCATATGTTTCCGTTTCATCCATTGTCGTCACTTACCGAAATGCTCCGAAATTTGCCACACATGCCGCTATCAGGTCGATGTCGAGGGCTGAGCGAGGCCAAACCTCTGTTCAGGCGACCTTGCGACGCGGCTGCAAGCTGCCTGGATTGAGCGATTTTCCCTTGCGTGGCTTGGCCATCATGAAGGTCACGATCATCCACGAAAAGGTCACCAGACCGTTGGTCTGACCAAGTGGCGTATTGACCCCGCTATACAAAACGCCCTGCATCATGAAGGGCGCGGCGATCAGCCACCGCGCGTCGCTGCTCGTGCGTGATCGTAAATAGACGACCGACGTCAAATAGCCCCAGCCCGCGGCGACCAAGATACCGAAATACCAATAATCAACATACAGCGTCCCAAAGGCGCTCGGAACGAAGCCGAAGACGTTAAGATCGAACAGTGAGTAGTTGCGGACGGCAACGAAGTTGCTGTCGATACGCCGCGCAACGGCGCCAGCAAGCTCGATACCATAAATGCCCAGCTGGGCCGGGCCGGTGTAGGACGTAAACAGGACGTTGGCGATCACGATGCCCTGCACGATATACCATGAGAACACGAAAATCAGATAAGTTATGCCGAGTCCCAGCGTAGCCTTCATGGCTTCCGCGACCGGTCCGTCGAACGTCACGCCCCACGCGTCACCAATGGCGTCGAACATACCCGCCGCGCCGCCTTCGCCAGCGCGCAGGAAGAATACGGTCACGAAATAATTCAACGCCACGATCACTCCGATCACCGAGATGGTGATCAGGAAGAAATTGCTCGAGCGACTTCTGGTCCTCAATTTTACCTTCGCCACTTTTTCCGCAAACGCCGTGCGTTTCGTCAGCAGAGCAAAGCTGGCAAGGGTAAAGGCCAACAGCAGCGGACCGCGCCCGCCCAAGGCAAGCGAGCTCAGGATCAGCGGACCAAAGCCCAGAATGATCATGCGGAGCGGCTTTATCTTTTCCCGATAAATGATCTCTCGCACCAGCACGGTATACCCGACAGGCGACGTCAAAAAGCCGAGTTGGAACGCCAGCGAACTGCCCGAAGCGTCTCCGTTCAACAGACTGGTCGATCGCTGACTTCGGATTTCGTAAGCCGCAGTCAGGTCGCCGGCGCTGCCCGATCGGAATTCGATGAACAGCACGATCATCGAGAAAATCGATACCAGCATGAGCAAATTGTCGGCGCGCTTGAAATCAGGCATCTGAAAAAACGCCGCATGCCGTTGCTGAATAACAGGCGTCTTGAACCACGCCCCGGTGCAGAATGCAGCGATGAACAGACCCAACATGACGAAACCGTAAACGGTGATTTCGCGATTCACGATGTGAAACGGCAGCATAACAAACAGACTGATCGACACCCCCCAAACAGTCAGCAGCTGTGAGGCGGGGTGCCATCTCATTCGAATGCAAGTCCTTGAATATCGTCGGAAGCCGCGTGGCAACGCAGATGCACCGCTCGGTCGTGCGTGGCGGCGGCTTTACGATAACGCCGGTAAGTGATCAAGCCGACGCTGCCCGGCCGATCGTCGCCGTGATCCCGATTTGCGATGCCTGCACCGTGGGCTATGGGTCCGCATGGGCGATGGCCAGGGCACGATTTTGGTAACCGGCGCAACTGGCTATGTCGGCCGTGCGGTGGTCGCGCGCCTTGCTCAGGACGGCCGCCGCGTCATCGCCGCCGTCCGCACACTTCATCAAGCCCCGGTCGGTGTCACCCCGGTGGCTCTGGGCGACATGACCGGCCCAATCGATTGGGCATCGGCCTTGGCGGGCGTCGATTGCGTCATTCACTGTGCAGCGCGCGCGCACGTTTTGAACGACCGGACGGCGGATACGCTGGCGGCATTTCGTGCCGCCAATCGTGATGCGGTGCTGACGTTGGCGCGTGCTGCGGCCACAGCCGGAGTCCGGCGATTGGTGTTCCTGTCCTCGATCAAGGTCAATGGCGAGCAGACCCGGGACCGGCCCTTCAAGGCATCCGACCTGCCAGCCCCGCAATCCGATTATGCGATCAGCAAATGGGAAGCGGAGCAAGGGCTGGCAGAGATCGCCGCGGCGACGGGCCTAGAGGTCGTTGTGATCAGGCCGCCTTTGGTGTTCGGTCCGGACCCGAAGGGCAATCTCGGCACGCTGCGAAAGGCAATCGACCGGGGCTTGCCGCTGCCGTTCGGTCTGACCAAGCGGAATCGCCGCGATCTCGTGTCACTCGACACGCTCGCCGATCTGATCGTGCGGGCGATCAATCATCCGGATGCGCCAGGCGGCGTTTTGATGGTCAGTGATGGCCGAGCGATGTCGACCCGCGATATCGTGCGGCGGATCGCGGCTGACGCCGGCCGGCGCGCGCGCCTGGTGCCGGTGCCATCGGTGGTGCTCGCAATGTTGTTGCGCCTGATCGGGAAACGCGCCGACGCGAACCAATTGTTCGGAAATCTTGAGGTCGATATCAGCGAGACCCGTCGTCGGCTCGACTGGCGCCCGGAAACATTGGTGGCGGCATGAGCGTGTTCTTCATCGCCGAAGCGGGCGTCAATCATAATGGCGATCTAGATCGCGCTCTCGAAATGGTGGACGTCGCCGCTGCGGCGGGTGCCGATGCGATCAAGTTCCAGACGTTCACCGCCGAAAAGCTCGCCAGCCCGCGCGCCGAAAAGGCCGAGTATCAAAAGCGCGAGACCGGCGAGGGCGATCAGTTCGCCATGCTGAAGGCGCTCGAAATGGACGAGGCCGCGCACCGCGCGCTGATCGCGCGCTGTGCTGAACAAGGCATCGAATTCATGTCGACGCCGTTCGACGAAGACGCCGCCGACATGCTGATCGCCCTTGGCATGCGGCGGATCAAAGTGCCGTCGGGCGAGCTTATCAACCATCCGCTGCTGCGCTACCTCGCTCGTTTTGACCGCTCGATGATCCTGTCCACGGGGATGGCCACATTGGCAGAAATCGAGGAGGCCTTGGCGGTCGTGGCGGACACACGGACGCAATCCGGGTTTGCCGCACCAATGGCGACGATGGTCACGGTGCTTCACTGCACGTCCAATTATCCCGCCGATCCCGCCGACGTGAACCTTCGCGCGATGCGCACGATTGCGGATGCCACGAACATGCCGATCGGCTATTCGGACCATACCCTCGGCCTCGCCGTTTCGACCGCTGCGGTCGCACTCGGCGCGACGATTATCGAAAAGCACTTTACGCTCGATCGCGCACTGCCCGGCCCCGATCATCGCGCATCCCTGACCCCCGCGGAGCTGGTCGCGCAAATTGCTCAGATTCGCGCTGTGTCGATCGCGCTGGGTTCTACCGAAAAAGCACCGACGGCGGCCGAGCTGGCGGTGCGCGCCGTGGCGCGTCGCTCGGTCGCGGCGACGCGCGCGCTTCTCGCCGGGACCGTGCTTGCCGCCGGGGACATGATCCTGCTTCGTCCGGCCAGCGGTATTCCTCCCAAACATCTCGACGAATTGCCAGGCCGCCGCTTGCGCAACGCAATTCCCGCAGGCGGCGCAATCGCCTGGGACGACCTCGTCTAAGTCATGCGCAGCGTTGTTTACGTCAGCGGCACGCGCGCCGATTTCGGGCTTATGCAGCGGACGCTCCACGCCATTGCCGACCATCCCGCCCTGTCGCTGTCGATCATTGCTACGGGGATGCATTTCTCTACTGCCCATGGCGAAACGATCCGTGAAATCGAGGCGGCGGGATTGCCGATCCTCGCGCGAGTGCCGGTTACGCTGACCCCCGAAACCGGCGCGACGATGGCGCGCGCAATCGGTGCGATGGTCTCCGGATTTACCGATGCGCTGGAGGCGGCGCGCCCCGACATTTTGCTGCTCTTGGGCGATCGCGGCGAAATGCTGGCCGGGGCGATAGCCGCATCGCATCTCAGCATTCCAGTCGCGCATGTGCATGGCGGCGAGCGATCCGGAACGATCGACGAGCCGGTTCGCCATGCCATATCGAAACTGTCGCACCTCCATTTCACCGCCACCGAGGCCAGCAAACAGCGCCTGGTCCGCATGGGCGAAGATGAGGCGCATATCTTTGTCACCGGAGCCCCCGGACTCGATGGCTTGTCCGATGTCGCACGCCCGGATCGCGCGACGATCATGACGGGACACGGCCTCGATCCCGCACACCCGTTCGCGCTGCTGATGTTCCACCCCGTGTTGCATACCGCCGGTAGCGCGGCGGGGGAGACCGAAACGCTGATCGCCGCGCTGAAAGCGGCGGGTACGGCGACCCTCGCGCTGTTGCCCAATGCCGACGCGGGCAGCGCCGCGGTCCGCGCCGCGCTCCTTGCCGCCGAAGATGGCAATTTCCGCGTCGTCGCCCACCTCCCGCGCGACAATTTTGTCGCCGCGATGGCCGCCGCCGACGTGATGGTCGGCAACTCCAGCGCCGGGATTATCGAGGCGGCCAGTTTCGGCACGCCGGTCGTCAATATCGGCTCGCGTCAGCGTCTGCGCGAACGCAATGCCAATGTCATCGATATCGAAGCGCCGGGTCTCGCCGCGACGCTGCCTGAGATACTCGACCGAGGCCGCTTCTCCCCGTCAAACATCTATGGCGATGGCCGCACGGCGGACCGGATCGTCCGCCTGCTTGCGGAAACATCGATAGACGACGACCTGTTAATGAAGATCAATGGCTATTAATCGCATCATCCTGATTGGCGCGGGTGGCCATGCGCGCGTGGTTTTCGACGCGTTGATCGCCGGCGGCACTTTGCCCGACACCGTCACTGTTCGCGACGCGCGTGGCGGCGGCGAAGTGCTGATGCATCGCGCGGTCGCGCCCGAAATCGACGAAACGATCGATGGCAGCCTGTTTCATGTGGCCATCGGCAATGCGCAAGCGCGCGCGCGCCTGTCCGCCGCCGCCGGGTTGAACGGTGGCCGAGCGCTGACGATCGTCCATCCGCGCGCCACGGTGTCGCCTTATGCCGTGCTCGGCCTGGGCGTGTTCGTCGCCGCCGGCGCCATCGTCGGACCCGGCGCGACCATCGGCGACGGTGCGATCGTCAATCATAATGCCGTGGTCGATCACGATTGTGCCGTCGGAGATTTCGCGCACATCGCGCCCCATGCGACGCTGGGCGGCGGCGCCATGGTTGGCACGCTGACGTTGGTCGGGGCGGGCGGAGTCGTCCTTCCGGGCGTGACTGTCGGCCCGGCGACCATTATCGGCGCGGGCAGCGTCGTCACGCGCGACGTCTCGGGCGGCCAATGGGTCGGCAGCCCCGCACGGAACATGGAAAGCGAGCAATAATGGACCGGTTCGAAACTGTGGCCGCGGGGGATGGCGCGTCATTGCGCGATTTGCTCGCGGCGATCGACCGGTCGGGCCACGGCTTTGCCCTGCTCACCGATGCGGATGGCCGCATGCTCCGCACCGTGACCGATGGCGACGTGCGCCGCGTGCTCCTCGCCGGTGCCGCGCTCGATGGCGACATTGCCCAGCTTCCGGCGCTGACCTCGCTAACTGTCGAGGAAGGCACGCCGCGCCGACAGGCGCTGGCGCTGATGGACGAACACCGCATCGATCAACTTCCGGTGCTGGATGCCGACGGCCGGGTGGTCGAAGTGCTCGACCGGCGCGAGATCGAAAAACCGATCCTGCTGTCCACCCCGCACATGGGCGATGCAGAGCTGGTCTATGTCGAGGAGGCATTCCGCACCAACTGGATCGCGCCGCTCGGCCCGAATGTCGACGCGTTCGAAAAAAGCATCGCGCGGATCGCCGGCGTCGCGCATGCCGCCGCCTTGTCGTCCGGAACCGCGGCGATCCACCTGGCGCTGGTCCTGCTCGGCGTGAAGCACGGCGACACGGTGTTCTGTTCCAGCTTTACCTTCGCCGCGAGCTGCAATCCGATCGTGTATCAGAGCGCGACGCCAGTGTTTATCGACTCCGACGAAGCGAGCTGGAATATGTCGCCGGTCGCGCTCGAACGCGCGCTGGCGGCGGCCAAGGCGCGCGGCGCGCTGCCCAAGGCGGTGATCGCGGTCAATCTTTATGGCCAGAGCGCGGATTACGACCCGATCATGGCGCTGTGCGATGCCTATGGCGTGGCCTTGGTCGAAGACGCCGCGGAATCGCTCGGCGCGCGCTACAAGGGCAAGCCGAGCGGATCGTTCGGCCTGCTCGCGGCATTTTCGTTCAACGGCAACAAGATCATCACGACCTCCGGCGGCGGCATGCTGGTCAGCGATGATAGCGAAATGATCGAGCGCGCGCGCTTCCTGTCGACTCAGGCGCGCGATCCGGCGCCGCATTACGAACACAGCGTGATCGGGTATAATTACCGCATGTCGAACATCCTCGCCGGGGTCGGGCGCGGACAGTTGCAGGTTCTCGACGAACGCGTGGTGGCGCGGCGCGCGGTCCGCGATGCCTATGCCGACGGGCTTGGCGACGTGCCCGGTCTCGCCTGGATGCCCGAACCCGATTGGAGTTTTTCGACGCGCTGGCTGTCCTGCGCGACGATCGATCCCGATGCGGCGGGCATTTCGGCATCGGAACTCATCACGCGGCTGGCCGAAGAGATGATCGAGGCGCGCCCGTTGTGGAAACCGATGCATCGCCAACCGGTGTTCGCGGGCTGCGATTACGTGACCGAAGGCAATGCGTCGGTCAGCGACCGATTGTTCGAAACGGGCATTTGCCTGCCGTCGGGATCGAACATGGCACCGGCCGAGATCGACCGCATCGTCGACACGCTGCGCAATATCCTGGCTGGCTGATGCCCCGCATCTTCGACATCGTTCTGGCATTGCTGACCGCGGTGGTGCTGGCCATCCCGATGCTGATCGTAGCGGTGCTGGTGCGGGCGACGTCGCCCGGCCCGGTGCTGTACTGGTCGGACCGGGTCGGTCGGCACAATCGCATTTTCGCCATGCCCAAATTCCGCACCATGCGCGTCGGCACCCCGGCGGTTGCCACGCATCTGGTCGCCGACGGCAGCGCGTGGCTGACTCCCATCGGCGGTCTGTTGCGGCGGACCAGCCTCGACGAATTGCCACAATTGTGGAGCATCGTGACCGGCGACATGGCGGTCGTCGGCCCCCGCCCGGCCTTGTTCAATCAGGACGATCTGGTCGCCCTGCGAACCGCAAAGGGGGTCGATGCGCTGCGTCCCGGCATTACCGGCTGGGCCCAGATCAACGGCCGCGACGAATTGTCGATCGCCGACAAGGCCACGCTCGACGCGGTGTATCTTCAGCGGCGCTCGATCATGCTGGACGTCCGCATTATCGTCTTGACCGCGCTGAAGGTCGTGCGCGGGTCGGGCGTGTCGCACTAGCCGCCGATTTCCCTACGGCAATGCCATCTGTATAGGGCTGCCGTGCCCGAATCCGTTCCCCGCATGCATCGCCAGTTGAAGGAAGTCGCGGAGTTGCCGCGCGCCGCCAAGCGATTGGTGGCGATCATCGTCGATGCGGCAATCTGTTTGCTGACGACCTGGCTCGCTTTCTACCTGCGCCTCGGCGAGCTGCCGGAATTCACCGATTTGCGATGGGTGTCGGTCGCGGCATCGCTGACGGCATTGCCGATTTTCGGGCTGTTCGGCATTTATCGCGCGATCTTCCGCTACCTCGGCGTCGATGCCATCGTCGTCGTCGGACGCGCCTGCCTGATCTACGGCGCGCTTTACGCCGCATTGTTCACTTTCCTCGGCATCGCCGGGATTCCGCGTACGATCGGCTTCATCCAGCCGGTTCTGCTGTTCATCTTCGTTTGCGTCAGCCGGATGTTCGTCCGTTCGCTGCTCCGCGGTTTGGTACCCCGGGCGCGTGACAGCCGCGTCCTGATCTACGGTGCGGGGTCGTCGGGGCGACAGCTGGCGGAGGCGATCGGCAGCAGCCGGACGATGCATTTCGTCGGCTATGTCGACGACGACCGCTCCCTGCACGGATCGATCCTCAACGGCCGCCGGATCCACGGGCCCGACAAGCTCACGCGCGTGGTCTTGCGCGAAGGCGTCACCGACATCCTGCTGGCCATGCCGCGCGCGTCGCACCGCCGACGTGCCGAGATCGTCGAGGCGCTGCGCCCGCTCGGTCTGGTCGTGCGCACTATCCCGCCGCTGACCGATGTCGCCAGCGGGCGCGTCCAGGTCTCGGCCCTGCGCGCGCTCGATATCGAGGATCTGCTCGGCCGCGACGTCGCCGCGCCCGATCCGATCCTGTTCACCCGCAACATCATGGGCAAGACCGTGCTGGTCACCGGCGCCGGCGGCTCGATCGGGAGCGAATTGTGCCGCCAGATCGTCGCGGCAGGAGCGGCACGCCTGGTGCTGTTCGAAAGCAGCGAGTTCGCGCTGTATGCAATCGAGCGCGAGTTGCGAGAAACGGCCAAGCCGGGCACGGCGGAGATCGTGCCGCTGCTCGGGTCGGTGCGCGACGCCGCACGGCTGTTCGAAGTGATGCGCGCCTGGCGCCCTGACACGGTGTACCACGCCGCCGCTTACAAACACGTGCCGATGGTCGAGCATAATCCGCTCGAGGGGCTCGCCAACAACGTCATGGGTACCCGGCTGACGGCGCAAGCGGCGATCGACGCGGGAGTCGCCGATTTCGTACTGATTTCTACCGACAAAGCAGTGCGCCCGACCAACGTCATGGGCGCATCGAAGCGATTTGCCGAACTGGTGCTCCAGGCGCTGGCCGAAGATGGCGCCGCCACCCGCTTGTCGATGGTCCGGTTCGGCAATGTTCTCGGGTCCAGCGGCTCGGTCGTGCCGTTGTTCCGCAAGCAACTGGCCGATGGCGGGCCGGTGACGATTACGCATGAAGACGTCACACGCTACTTCATGACCATCCCCGAAGCGGCGCAGCTGGTGATTCAGGCCGGGGGCATGGCGACGACGGGGGGCGAGGTGTTCATCCTCGACATGGGCGAGCCTGTGCGCATTGCCGATCTGGCGCGCAAGATGACCGAATTGTCCGGGCTGACCGTGCGCCATGCCGCGCATCCCGATGGCGATATCGAGATTCGCACGGTGGGCCTGCGCCCGGGCGAAAAACTGTACGAGGAATTGCTGATCGGGGACGATCCAGCACCGACCGCCCATCCGTTGATCATGCGCGCGCGCGAGCACCATTTGCCGCAGGCCGAATTGTCGGTGTTGATCGATCGGCTCGGCATTGCGCTGGCGCAGCACGATGTCGATGCCGCGATCGCCGTTTTGAAGCAGGCGGTGCGCGAATTCGCACCGACCGGAGATGCCGGCGACTTGGTCGCGCTGGAACACGCCCGCTGTTCTAACCCGGCCGGTTGACCCCGCGGCCTTCGAGGACTTCGCGCACTTTCCACGCCAGCTGGCGCACGGTGTACGGCTTGGGCAGGAAAGCCACGCCGATATCCAGCATGCCGTTATGGACGACCGCGTTGCGCGTATAGCCGGTCGTGAACAGCACCTTCAGATCGGGCCGCTGCTCCAGCGCGCGATCGGCGAGCTGCCGGCCGTTCATTCCGGGCATGATGATGTCGGTGAACAGCATCGTCACGTCCGGCGATGCCACGAGAACCTCGAGCGCCTTGTCCGGCGAATGCGCCGACAGCGTGATATAGCCCAGTTCACGCAACGCATCGACCGCGAAGTGCCGCACGCGCTGTTCATCCTCGACCACCAGAATGACTTCACCATCCACGGCGGATGGCAGGTCGTCATTGTCGGCCACAGCGGGTTCATCGCCATGATCCGTTCCCGCAAAGCGCGGCATGTACAGCTTGACCGTCGTGCCCTCGCCCACCTCCGAATAGATTGCGGCGTGGCCGCCGGATTGCTTGGCGAACCCGAAAACCTGGCTCAGCCCCAGGCCGGTGCCCTTGCCGACGTCCTTGGTGGTGAAGAACGGCTCGAACGCTTTGGCCATGACCTCCTCGGACATGCCGTCCCCAGTGTCGGTGACGCAGATCGTGACATACTGACCCGGTTCGACGTCGCCATTCCGCCGCGCATAATCGTCATCCATATGCGCGTTGGCGGTTTCGATGGTCAGCCGGCCGCCGTTCGGCATGGCGTCGCGCGCGTTGACCGCGAGGTTGAGAATGGCATTCTCGATCTCCCCCGCATCGGCGTAACAGCGCCACAGCCCTGCGCTCAACACCGTTTCGACCGAAATATTATCACCCAGCGTCCGGCTGAACAATTCGGACATGCCCCCGACCAGCCGGTTGAGGTCGGTCGATGTCGGCGCCAGCGGCTGGCGGCGCGAAAAGGCGAGCAGCCGAGCAGTCAGAGATGCAGCGCGCTTCGCGCCTTCGACGGCGCTGTCGATGCCTGCTTCGGCGCGCACCGGATCGGTCGCGATGCGCCGCTTGGCGAGATCGAGGCTGCCGATCACGACCGCCAGCATATTGTTGAAATCGTGCGCGATGCCGCCAGTCAATTGACCGATCGACTCCATTTTTTGCATTTGCCGCAACTTGTCCTCGGCCTCGACGCGGGCGTCGGTCTGCACGCGCAGTGCCGCAGCGACGCCCTCCGCCTCGCGACGCGCCTCATCGGCCTCGGCCACGGTGGCCCGGGCCTGGCGCAACCAGATCAGCGAGAATGCGATCACCGCCAACGCGCCGAGCAACAGCGCCACGGCGATCAGCTGCGCGCGGCGGATCGAGGTTCGGGCGCTCGTGGCGAGTTGTTCGCGCACGAACGCACGCTCGGTGAACAACAGCGTCTCGGCCATCGCCATGCCGCTCTGCCCGTCACCGCGCTGCACCCGTTCCATCGCACCGGCATGATCGCCGCTGCGTTCCAGCGCGATCGTCTGGGCCATCTCGTCCAGCTTCGCCTCGACGATCGGCGTAAAGCGCCGATAGGCGTCCCGATCGACCCGCCCCTCATTGTCGCGAACCTGTTGGAGCGCGGGCACGACTTTCTTCGCATTCTGCGAGTATGGATCGAGGTAAATATCGTTATGGGTCAGCAAATAACCGCGCTGGCCGCTTTCGGCGGCGCGAAGATAAGTGATCACGTCGGCGATGGCGCGCCCGTAATAATTCAGCTGTTCCTGGCGCTGTGCCGAGCGGTTGAGCGAAATCGAAAGCGCGAACCCGGCCAAGGCAATCGCAACCAGAATCCCCAGAGCTGCGGCAAGCACCGGCGGAATCGCCCTCAGACCTGATTTGCGCAGCATCGATACGCCACTAACCCTGGCCGCCACCGCGTCAATAATCCTTTGAAATCCGTGCCGAAACCGATTGCCGCCCGATCGTCGAGATGGTCGACAGCAGCGACAGCCAGCGGGTCACCTCGAACTCCGCGCGCGTCGCCGAATAGCCCGCACCGTCGCTGATCACCTCCACATACGCGCGGCGCGTGATGTATTTGCCGAGCGCGATCGAAGTCTGCTGACCGGTCGTCGCATCTGCAGGAACGATGCGCAGCCGGTCGAGGCCCACCGCCTTGCGGATCGCGTTGATCGGATCGATGCCGCTGCCGCCGCGCAGGCCATTGACCGCCGCCGCCAGCTGCAACGCCTCGGGCGCCGACAAATTGGTGATCGACGTGCCGAACAGGATGCGGCTGAGCAGTTCATCCTGCGGCAGGCTGGGGGTGGACGCGAAGGTGATTTCGGGCCGCGATGCGACACCCTGTACGCTGACCGTCGCATTGACCGAATTGACGCTGGCATTGGCGACGACGTCGATCACCGGATCGGGGGGCGAATTGCCGGTGAAGCGGATGACCCCGCGTTGCAGGTCGAAACGCTTGCCGGCGAATTCGTAACCGCCGCGGACTTGCTCCAGCCGCCCGTTGATCATCATCGCGGTGAGCGTGCCGCCAAGGTCGATGTCGCCGCGCCATTCGCTGTCGAGGCCCAAGCCGGTGACCGTCAGCCGATTGGGGATGCGCGCCTTGATCGCCAGGCGCCACGTCGTCGGCGGCGCGGCGGGCTCGGCCTCGTCCGCCGGCCGGTTGAGTTCGCGCACCTTCAACTGCGGGATCGCCGCCGCGGCCGTGGCGCGGCCCAAACGGTAGGATGACCGATTGACGGTGACGTCACCGGAGATCAGCCCGCTGGCGCCTTGCGATTTGATCGCCAGCGGGCCGGTGACCGTCGCGCCGATATCGTCGCGGCGGATCAGTTCGGCGTCCTGCGCGGTTCCGGAAATGTCGATACCGAATCCTTCGGCCGAGGACAGGCTGAACGCCGCCCGTCCGCTGAGCGTGCCGCGCCCGGCGGTGGCGGTGAATTGCGGAATGACCAGGCGCGATCCGGAAAACATGCCGGTGCCTTTGAGGTTGGTCAGGACCGTGCCCGACGCCGCGCTTTCGACGCGCAGCGCGTTGGTCGTCAACGACCCGCGCAATTGCGGGCGCGCCAGCGTGCCCGAAATATCGGCGCCGACCGCGACCGGACCCGACACGTTCAACCCTTCGACATTGGCCAGTCGCCACAAGGTATCGGCTGGGCCGTTGTAACGGACCTGCGCGAACAGCGGCGCGTTCTGGATGCGCTCGATGATCGTGCCGCCGGCACCCAGCGGCGCGGCGCGCATCTGCGCCCGGCCAATGATCTGCCCGCCACTTTCACCGACCGCGCGCAGAGCCAGCCCCGACCCGTTGAGGACGGCGTTGATGCCCAGATCGATCGGCTGCGACGAGGCGATCAGCCCCGAGCGCGTCAAGCTCCTGAAACGAAGGTTCGCGGTCCCGCTGGGCGCGGCGCCGTCGGCGGATTGGCGATACGACACCGTACCCGACGCGCTGCCACCCAGTCCAAGGCCGGGGAAGGCGATATCGAGCACGCCCAGCGGCAGCCGCTCGAGCGTCGCATCGAAGGCGGTGGTGCCGCCGCCGAAGGTCCCGCCGACCCGAATGTCGCCCCCGGCAAAGGTCAAAGCGGTCGGGGCGAGCGTCCAGCCATTCGGGCCATAGGTCAGCACTGCGGGCTGGTTGAGCACCAGCGGCCGCCGGTCGAGCGTCCCGCGCGCCTGCACGACGATGCGGTTGGGCGAAATCTGCGCGACGGTCTGGAGGTCGAACGGCCGCCCGCGCGACCCGGCCACCGACGCGCGCACTTCGCCGGTCCCGCCGCGCAGCTTGGCCGTGCCGTTCAGTCGCCCGAGGCTGACGGCGCCGTAGCGGACCCCTGCGAGCTGGAACGTCGCATCGGTCGACAGGCCGGCAGGATCGAGCAGCAACGCCGCCTTCATGCTGCCCTGGCGGACGGTGATCAGCGGCGGCCCGGCCAGATGGGCATCCTTGAACGCCAGATCCGCGTCGATCCGCTGGATATCACCCTGCGGCTTGAACACGAGGCTGCCGCTGACCCCCGATCCGGCGAGGGCCAGCGTGCCGTCGAACCCGGCGGGTACCGAGCGTAAACTGCCGCTCGCTTTCAGCCCCGACGCGTTAAGCGTCGCGATCTGGATCACCGCGGCCTGCCCGCGCGGCAACAGGATCGCGCCATTGCCCGTAAAGGGTCCAAGCCGCGACCCGCCGCCGGTTGCCTGCCAGCCATAACCCTGCGCGGTCGGCACGAGGATCGCGTGAACATCGCGCAGCCCCAGCGCGTCGAACGGCCGTGCGAGGCGCAGGTCGAGGTGCGGGCGGTCGATCTTGCCGTCGAGGATCAGCCGCACCGGACCATAGCGGGCCTGCACCCCCGATCCTTCGAAATGGAACGTCCCGTCCTTGCGCCTGTATCCGTTGCCCTGCAGCCGGATCGCCGGGCCGCGCAATTGCAGATTGACGAAGTGGACGATGCCGTCCGCATCGCGCTCCAGCCCCGTGTCGATATAAGGCAGTCCGCCGGCGAGGCTTTTGAGGAATGCGTTGTCGAGCCGGCGGACCCACGCCTGTCCGCGCCCGGTGACGCGGGTGCCATGCCCGCCGGGCCCGGGCACGACGTGCAACTCGCTCTTCACATCGACGATGCCGAGGCCGGGAATGAGATAGCGGCCCAGTTGCCCCGCGACGCCGAAATCATAATGCCCCGTCGCCAGGTCGAACAGGATCGAAATCTTGCCGTTGAGCTTGTCCGAACTGAGCTTGAGCCCGTCGCCCATCACCATCTTCGACGTGACCCGCAGCAGGCCTTCGACCTTGAGATTTGCGAGGATACCGCCCGCAACATCGCCGACGCCGGTGACGCGGCGCGCGATCAGGCGGATGGGCACGATCACCGGCGTCTTGCTCAGGCGCCCCTGCCCGCTCACCCGCACGCCCTCAAACCCGGTATTGTCGAACGCGACCTGGGGGCTGGACAGCAGATAATCGAACCGCGCCGTGCCGAACTGCCCGTCGAAATTGACCAGCAAGCGCACATCGCGTCCGCGCATGTTGGGCAGAAACGCCGCCGGACGCAGCAGCCGCGTCTCGGTCCGCATCCCCGAAAACGCGCTGTTGGCGAGGTCGATCACGCCATTGGCCGAAACCGCCAGCGACGGGCTGGCGATGGCCAGGTGCAGGTCGAGGCGGCGGTCGGCGAGCGCGGCATTGCCCTTTACCGTCAGCCCCGGCGCGGTCAGCCGCTGGACCTTGCCCTGCGTGACCAGCGAGGGCCTGAGCGTCCCTGCCAGATCGTAGCGTCCCTGCCGCTGGGTCAGCGCGAGGTCCGCGACCGGCAGCGCAGATGCGGTGGCGACCAGCCGGCCGTGCCAGTCGGTGTAGCGCCCGTCGCCCGCCACGGTCAGCGTCACCGGCCGATCGGTGCCCACCAACTTGCCGATCACCCCGCCTGCCGGGCCGACGACGCGCGTGTCCACGTCGAATTTGTTCGCATCGGGTTCGGCATCGATCGCCAGCCGCAGACTGTCGCCGCCGCCCAGCCGCGCATCGAGATGGATTTTGGCTCGCCCCGAACGGATGTCGGCATCGCCGGTCAGCCGACCGCTGCGTTGCGGCCCGGCCACCCCTTGCGCCACGACCAGCCGGTCGACCTGCAAATGTCCGACACGGATGTCGAAGCCGGGCAGCAGCGGGCCCTTGCTCGCGCTCGGATTGAATTTGGGAATGCGCGCCAATCGCGCGACCGGCACGACCAGACTGTCGATCGACAGCCGGTTGGCGAGCCAGGCGTAAGGCCGCCACGCCAGTCGTGCCTCCGGCAGTTCGAGGAACAGGCCGTTGGGATCGCTGAAGCGCACATCGACCAGCCGCGCCTTGCCGTAAATCGACCCCTCGATCCGCCCGACGCGGATGCGCAGGCCGTTTTGCGGCGCGACGCGGGCGATACGGTCGACGATCAACCTATGGCCGGTCGACGTGTCGGCGAACCACAATGCCGCCAGCACAAGTATGAGCAGCGCGGCGAGACCGCCGAAAATCCAGCGCGTGACCCTCAAAACGCCTGCCCGATCGAGACATAGACCGCGACACGCGGATCGCCCGCGCGCCGGTTCAGCGGCGTGCCGACATCGACGCGGATCGGCCCGAACAGCGAATAATAGCGCACGCCCAGCCCCGCGCCATACTGCAAGTCGCTGAACTTGGGGTAGGAGCTCGCATAAATCTGCCCGCCGTCGAGGAACGGCACGATCCCGAAATTGCCGCCGAAGACCGGCAGGCGCACGCGCGCCTCCAGCCCGAATTCGGCCACGCTGCGTCCGCCGATCGGACTGCCCGTCGGGTCGCGCGGCCCGATCAACTGATAGCCATAGCCACGCACCGATCCGCCGCCCCCGGCGTAGAACAGCCGCGACGGCGCGATATTGTCGCGCCCCGCGCCGACCGTTCCGCCCAGCCGGATGCGTCCGGCCAGCACCACGGTCTTGCCGAACGGCTGGTAATAACTCGCATCGACCTGGGTCTTCACATAGGTGAACACCTTGCCGCGCAACGATGCTTCGGGCGACAGGCGGCCGTTGAGGCGAAAGCCGGTGCGCGGATCGAGCAGATCGTCGGTCCCGTCATAGCCCAGTTGCGCGGGCAGTGCCGCGATCAGATAGGTCCGCCGCGCCTCGCGCCCCAGAACCGCGACATAATCCTTTTCGTCCGACGCCAGCACTTCGCCGCCCAGGCTCCACGTCCAGCGCTTCTGGAAAATGATGTTGGTCTGGCGCTCGATCGACCCGCCGACCTCGAACGTCCGCGCGTCATAAGCATCGTACATCGTGTGGCTGGCCAGCACGCGCGCGTTGAGGACGCGGTCGCGCGCCTGAAAATTGTTCATCCGCAGATTCGCGCCGAGCAATTGCTCCTTGGTGCCGGCCACGCCGCGAAACGTCAGCGCGCCTTCGGGCTCGATCAGATTGCGATGCTGCCAGCTCGCCTCGATACGGAAACCTTCGCCGGTGCCGTAGCCGATTTCACCCGCCAGCGTGCGCAACGGCGCGGGCTCGAGATTGGTGCGGATATCGACCACGCCGGGGATGGCGGTCTTGACCGGCTCGACCCGCACCGCGCCGACGATGCCGGTGGAAATCAGCGCGCGGCGCAGGTCGTCGACCTGAGCCTGATTATACACTTGCCCGGGCTTGAAACGCGCAATGACGGCGGTGTGCTTGGCGCCGAACGGCGGCTTGGTGCCGGTGACGATGATATTGCCATAAACCGCCCGCGGCCCGGTATCGACCGGCAGGTCGAGCGTGCCGAGCGTCGTCGCATGATCGACGGTCACGTCGGGGTCGGCGACCGTCGCGAACGGATAGCCGGTGCGCATCAACTCGGCACGCAAGCTCGATTGGCCGGTGATCACAGTCTGGGCGTCGACCGCGTCACCCGCATCGACCGGGAATGAGTCTCGCGCCGCCTGCGCCTGACCCAGCCCGGTCACGGTCACATCGGCGAATTTATACGGCGCGCCGGGTTGGACGTTGATCGTCACCTGCAGCCGGTCGTCCTCGGGCGTCACCTCGGTGGTGACCAGCGCGTCGTAATAACCTTCGGACCGCAGGATCGAGCGCATCAGCTCGGCATCGTCCTTGGCGCGCCGTTCGACCTGCGCGGCGTTGGCGGGCTTGCCGTCGCTTTTGGACAGTTCCGAATTCTCGAAGAACCGCGTCCGCGTCTCCAGCGGCAACGCGTCGATCCCGTCGAGCCCGACCGAATAGCGGCGCTCACCCTGATCGGCGGGCGGTGCCTGCGAATTGCCGACATCCCCCGCCACCGCCTGATCGGGCTTGTCGAGATCGGGCCAGTCGACACCCAGCCCGGGGAGCGGCGCCATCGGCGCGGCAGGATCCAACGGCGGATCGAGCGGCGGAAGTTCCTGCGCCATGGCAGACGCGGTCAGGAAGGCGGCCGCAAGCATGGCCGTCGCGCGCAGAAACATGGGTTGGAGTTAACCGCTAAGTCCTATGAACCCAAGCTTTAAACCGCTAGCGGCGCGGGAATGCGAAAGAACGAACCCTTGGCCGGCGGCGTGTTCGTGGCGCTCGGCGCGATCGTCGGCGTCGTCGTCGGCAAGGTGCAGGGACAGCCCTCTGCCGGATTGCTGATCGGGGTGGCGATCGGCACGGTCATCGCCGTGCTGGTGTGGCGCGGGACACGTTAGCAGACTCGGCCCACCCTGCTCGCNTNNGCGAGCTGTCCCTCCCTAAAGGGAGTGACGTCTGGTTCAGTGCTGCAATAGACGTCACTCCCACTTGTGGGAGGGACAGCTCGCCTAGCGAGCAGGGTGGGCCGAGTCCGAACTTCCCTCGCCCAGCTAACCGACCCGCCGCCCCGCCCAGACGACGCGACCGACGATCTCGATCCGGTCGCCGCGCTTGCGCTCGATCACCGGATAGCGCGCATTGTCGCTGACGATCGACAGGCGACCGCCCGGACCCACCGCCAGCCGTTTCACGTTCAGCGCATCGTCGATCCGCAGCACGTAAATCCCGTCGCGCAGGCGATCGGCGGCATCGGCGGTATCGACCAATATGTCGTCCCCGGCGTTGAGCGTCGGCTCCATCGAATCGCCCTGCACGCGCACCGCGCTGAGTGAATCCGGACTGGCGGTCAGGCGGCGGAGGAAACGCGGCTCGAACGCGAACCAGCCCTGCGGCGCCTCGTCGATCGCTTCGCCTCCCGGACCTGCCGACGCGGTGACATCGAGCCATGCCACTCGGCGCAACGGATCGCGCGACGGTGCGGACTGCGCACCCAGCACCGCCTCGTCCACCCCGAAAAACCGCGCCAGCTTGCGCCGGTCGTCCTCGTCCAATTTGCGCGGTGAGCCACGCCGGATGAACTGCTGGATATACGCCGCATTGCGCCCCAGCAGCCGCGACATCGCGGTGTAATCGGTGCCGCGCTCATGGATCAGCCGGTCGAGGGTTTCGCGAATATCGTTCATGATTATTTCCATAACGACAGGAAAACCCCTTGCCAAGTAGGAAAATGCGCGGAACGCTTAGGGTCTATCCTAGCGAAAGGCGAATCGGTGCATGTCTCCCCTCATCCAAATTCAGAAACATATGCGGAACACTGGTATCTCGCCGACACGCTTCGGACGGGAGGCGGCGAACGACCCGCGGCTGGTCAGCGACCTGCGCTGCGGGCGCCAGGTCGGCGCTCCCCTGTGGCGGCGGATCGAAGCCTATATGCACGCGACCGGCACATGCAGTCCGTCCACGACGCCGTCATCGCGGCGGTCGCGGCGCAGCTCGGGCCGCTTGCCGAGCTGAACTCGGTCGCGGTCCCGTGGTTCAGCGCGACGTTCGAGGGCATCCAGCACACGCTGCGTTTCGGCGCGGTGTCTCCCGCCAGCCTCACCGCATTTGAGGCTGGGGAGGTCGAACTGGCCTGTCCCGACCACGTCATCGTTTCGCTCGGCGCGGAGCAGGACGGCGTTCGCGCACGGGTCGATGTGCTGACCATCGCTTGCGCCTGACGGAACGCGCGCCGCGCTGCACCGTTCAGCCCGCATGAAGCTGGTCTATGTCGATCCGGAAATGCCGGGCATCACGCGCAAGAAAGTGTCGCATGGCTGGGGCTATTGGGACGCCAAGGGCCATCGCATCACCGACCGTGAAGAGATCGATCGTCTCAACAAGGTCGCACTGCCGCCGGCCTATGTCGATGCGTGGTTCTGCCCGTCGCCACACGGCCATATCCAGGCGGTCGGCTACGACGCCAAGGGCCGCAAACAATATCGCTACCACGTCGATTTCCGCGCCCAGCGGGATGCGGCGAAATACGATCGCCTCGCCGATTTCGGTCGCGCGCTGCCGCTGCTCCGCGCGCATGTCGAGCGCGACCTGCATGGCAAGCCAACCGAACACGACACCGTCGTCGCCGCCGTCGTCCGTCTGCTCGATGTGGGCCACATCCGCGTCGGCAGCGAACAATATGTGAAGGCGAATAAAAGCTTTGGCGCGACCACCTTGCGCAATCGCCATGCGACGCTGCGCGGGTCCAAACTGACGCTGCAATATCGTGCCAAATCGGGGGTAATGCGCAAGCTCACGCTCGGCGACCGCGGCCTCGTGCGCGTGGTCAAGAAGGTCCAGGACCTGCCCGGCCAGCATCTGTTTCAATATCTCAACGACGCGGGCGAGCCCTGCGCGGTGGGGTCGGCGGAGGTCAACGCCTATATCAAGGATGCGATGGGCGATGAATTTTCCGCCAAGCATTTCCGCACCTGGCACGCCTCGACCATCGGCCTCGACACCGCCATCGCCGCGTGCAAATCGGGCGGCAAGCCCTCGATCAAGGCGGTTGCCGAACAGGTTTCCGACGCCCTGGGCAACACCCCGACGATTGCCCGCAAAAGTTATATTCATCCGTTGGTCATCGACGCCTGTTCATCGGAGCTCGCCACCCACCCCCTGCCGCGTAAAACGCGCTGGTTGTCGAGTATCGAGCGCGCATTGATCGACTTGCTCGACGATGCCGGTAGTGCAGCCAAGCGAAAGTCATCCAAGGCCGCCTGATGCCGAATTCCACTGCTGTTACCAAAACCACGACCGTCCGGTTGCCGATCGAATCACGTCCCGACGAATTGCTCCGCTCCAGTTACGATTGGGCCGTGGCGCACACCACGCAGATCATCTTTGCGAGCATTGTCGCGGGCGTCGTCGTCGCCCTGCTGCTCGGCGCCAAATGGGCCGGCGGCTGGCTGATGACGCGCTATGCGAGCAGCAATCACTGGCGGCGCATCATCGGCGGCGCGCTGGCCAAGATCCGCTTGTGGTTCATCGTCGCGGTCGCCGCGCAGCTGGTCTCACTCTTCGCCCATGCGCCCGACGATGTGGCCAAGGTCGTCTATTTCGTCTTTGTCATCGCGACGACATTACAGGCGGCGGTCTTCGCGCGCGAAATCATCCTGGGCCTGATCGAATATCGCGCCGCCGCCACCGACCATTCGGGGTTGCAGAGCGCCATCGGCATCATCCGCCTGCTGGTCACGATCGTGCTGTTCGCGGTGGCCATCGTCCTGATCCTCGGCAATCTGGGCGTGAACGTCACCGGCCTGATCGCCGGCCTCGGCGTCGGCGGCATCGCCATCGGCCTCGCCGCGCAGGGCATTTTCGCCGATCTGTTCGCCGCGCTCGCGATCCTGTTCGACCGCCCGTTCCGCAAGGGCGATTCGATCAAGGTCGATACGCTGTCGGGCACGGTCGAGGATATCGGCCTCAAATCGACCCGCATCCGCGCCATCACCGGTGAGCAGGTGATCGTCGCCAACAAGCAATTGCTCGAAAAGGAAATCCACAACCTCGCCCGCCTGTCGAAGCGCCGCACGGTGGTCATGCTGGGCGTGACCTACGAAACGCCGGTCGATCTGCTCGAACGCCTGCCGCAGATCATGCGCGAGATCGTCGAGGGCTGCGACGACACCAAATTGGTGCGCTGCGGGCTGATGAAATTCGGCGACTCATCGCTCGATTTCGAACTGCAATATGACGTCCATAGCGAGGATTACGACATTGTCTTCGCGCGCCGCCACGTTGTCCATATCGCGATCCTCAAACGCTTCGCGGAACTCGGCATCGCCTTCGCCTACCCCGTCCAGGTCGGCTACACCGCCGCGCCCGACGGCAGGTTCGTGAACCCATGTCCGTGAACTGAGCTTATTCGTCGCGACGCCAGTGCCGGGCGACAAAGGACGACGCTTAGACGAGCTCGGCGCAAACGGGTTTTGCCGCTGTGCATTTACCCGTAAGCACCCCCCCATGCCCCAACCCCGCACGCTCTACCAAAAGATCTGGGACGCCCACGTCGTCGAAACGCGCCCCGACGGCACCAGCCTGATCTATATCGACCGCCACCTGGTCCACGAAGTCACCAGCCCCCAGGCGTTCGAGGGCCTCCGCCTGTCGGGCCGCACCGTCCGCCGCCCGGACCTGACGCTGGCCGTCCCCGACCATAACCTTCCCACCACCCCGCGCCGCGACAGCGCGGGCAACCGCCTGCCAATCGCCGATCCCGAAAGCGCGAACCAGCTCGCCGCGCTGGAGGCCAACGTCGCCGAATTCCACGTGCCCTATATCGACGCGGTCTCGATCAATCAGGGGATCGTCCACGTCGTCGGCCCCGAACAGGGCTTTACCCTTCCCGGCATCACGCTCGTCTGCGGCGACAGCCACACCGCGGCGCACGGCGCGCTCGGCGCATTGGCCTTCGGCATCGGCACGTCCGAAGTCGAACACGTCCTCGCCACGCAAACGCTGCAACTCGCGCCGAGCAAGACGATGGAAGTCCGCGTCGAAGGGCAACTCGGCCCGGGCATCAGCGCCAAGGACCTCGTCCTCGCCATCGTCGCCACTACGGGCGCGGCGGGCGGCACCGGCTATGTCATCGAATATACCGGCCAGGCGATCCGCGATCTCAGCATCGAAGGACGCCTGACCGTCGCCAACATGGCGATCGAAGGCGGCGCGCGCAGCGGGCTCATTGCTCCCGACGACAAGACCTTCGCATACCTCAAGGGCCGTCCGATGGCCCCGCAGGGCGCGGCATGGGACGAAGCCGTTGCTTGGTGGCGCACCCTCGCGACCGATCCCGGCGCGCGCTATGACAAGACGGTCGTGCTCGATGCGGCAAAAATCGCCCCCAACGTCACCTGGGGCACCAGCCCCGAAGATGTCGTCGCGGTGACCGGCGTCGTCCCCGATCCGCAAAGCTTCGCCGACCCCGCCAAACGCGAAGCCGCCGCCAAATCGCTCGCCTATATGGGGCTGACGGCGGGCCAGCGGATGCAGGACGTCGCGGTCGAAAACATCTTCATCGGCAGCTGCACCAACTCGCGCATCGAGGATCTGCGCGCCGCCGCGGACGTGCTGCGCGGGCGGCACAAGGCGGCGAACGTCAAATGGGCGATCGTCGTCCCCGGCTCGGGCCTGGTGAAGCGTCAGGCCGAAGAAGAAGGGCTCGACCGCGTGTTCACCGACGCCGGCCTCGAATGGCGCGAACCCGGCTGCAGCGCCTGCCTCGGCATGAACCCCGACAAAGTCCCCCCGGGCGAACGCTGCGCTAGCACCAGCAATCGAAACTTCGTCGGCCGCCAGGGGCCGGGGGCCAGAACCCACTTGATGAGTCCCGCCATGGCGGCGGCGGCGGCGGTTACGGGGCGGTTGAGTGATGTCCGAGAGTTGGCAATTGATCAACTGACGTAGGAAATTTGTGAACGTTTGAGGAACTTTCCGTTTGCGCCGCGTTTCGATCTTCGTTACTCAAAAGCAGTCAGCAAGGGGAAAACTGATGTCAAACGCTTGTTTTATTTCTCTTTTCTCCGGAGCCGGGGGGCTTGATCTCGGGCTTGAACAGGCAGGTTGGACAGGTCTTTACGCCGCCGACATTGATCGGTGTGCCGTCGATACGCTCATTGCAAACCGTGGCTTTCCTATCGGCAATCGGCGCTTCTTAGAAAGGGCGGTGGTCGAGCATGCAGATGTTCAGCAACTGACTGGCGACATGATCCTTCGCAAGATTGGAGCGGAACGTGGGGACGTCCCGCTATTGGTGGGCGGGCCTCCTTGCCAATCTTGGAGCAGCGCCGGTCGACAGCGCGGGTTTGATGATCCGCGCGGCCAACTGTTTGCCGATTTTGTGCGGCTTGCTGGCGAACTTGGTGTCCGATGGCTCATGTTCGAAAACGTTCGAGGGCTACTCACGGCGCGCGGTCCTGACGGCCAGCCCGGTTCTGCACTCCATCTGATCAGGCGCCGGTTGCTCGATGCTGGATTCCAGACAGCCGTCCATCTCGTCAATGCTGCTGACTATGGAGTTCCCCAACGCCGAGTCCGTCTAATTGTCGTAGGCTATCGAGTTGGGGACGAGTTCGCCGTTCCATCACCGACCCATCACAAAGCTGATTGCGATCGTCCAGCGTGGCGACCCCTTCAAGACGCTCTTGATGCTGTCGTTCCCGTCCATGAATCCGAAGTTCAGCGACCGACCGGTCTCTTAGCTGGCCAAATGAAGGATTTGGCGCCGGGCACGGGTGTCAAAAGTATGGGTAAGAGAGAGGCAACGCGGCCTGGAGGACACTGGGGTTATAAACAGGGTGCATTTGTCACTGACCCAAGCAGGCCCGGTCGGACGGTCACCGCGAGTGGCCAGCAGGATTGGTTACGCGACCCACAGCACGGTTTACGCAAACTGACCGCGCGCGAGTGCGCTGCGCTCCAGACCTTCCCGGCAACTTGGACGTTCTGCGGTAAACAGGCCGATCTTTACCGACTTATCGGAAACGCCGTTCCGCCCAAAATTGGAGCTGTAGTCGGTGCCGCACTGCTCGCGCACTGCGAGCGCGAAGACCATACATTGGCGAGTACAACTTCTCTCGTTCCCCTGCCTGAGAAGCTTGCTTCAGCGGTACGTTACACTCAGCGGGAGGAGTTTCGAAATGGAGCATCCCGCCGAGCTGCTCCTGATCGACGCGCTCGGAAAGTTGCTTAGCCGCCTGTGACTAGCCGCGCCGATCACCAAGCTTATTGCGCCGAAGCTCGAACAGCGTTTCTCGACTCACGGGATGCAGAATCTGACGTGACCCCCGCCTTTCATCCAGCGGCAACCAGAGACAGACCGGTGTTGTTGCGCATGAGCGCGGGTGAAGCAACGGGCGGGGTTAACCCCGCCCGTTGCGTTTCAAGTTCGGCGGCG
>NZ_CBCRXM010000007.1:0-139061 GCF_965137005.1 Sphingomonas antarctica
CTCCCCGAGGGAGGGGACTTTTATTTGTCTCCCCCCACCGGGGGGAGCGACTCGCCGGGGGCGAGCGGAGGGGGGAGCCGCAGCGGAGAGACAACCCACGCCGACCTAACCCGCATCATCCTCGACGAATCCGGCTACACCGCGATGCTCCAGGCGGACAAGACCGCCGAGGCCGCCGGCCGCCTCGAAAACCTCACCGAACTCGCCCGCGCGATGGAGGAGTATGAAACGCTCCAGACGTTCCTCGAACACGTCTCATTGGTCATGGACAATGACGCGCGGTCGGAGGAGCCCAAGGTCACGATCATGACCATCCACGCCGCCAAGGGGCTGGAATTCGACAAGGTGTTCCTCGCCGGCTGGGAAGAAGGCGTGTTCCCCTCGCAACGCTCATTGGACGAAGGCGGCACCGCCAGCCTCGAGGAGGAACGCCGCCTGGCGTACGTCGCCATCACCCGCGCCCGCGTCGAAGCGACCATCCTCCACGCCGCCAACCGCCGCATCTACGGCCAATGGACCAGCTCCATTCCCAGCCGCTTCGTCGCCGAACTGCCCCCCGCCAATATCGAAACCGAAACCAGCATGGCCGGCGGCGAAAGCCTGTGGCGCGCCAACTGGTCCGAACGCGCCGATCCCTTCGCCAACATCCAACGCGGCGAAGGCCGCGGCCCCGGCTGGGGGCGCGCCGCCAGCGGCAATTTCACGACGACTCCCCAACGCATGGTCGAACCGAGGCAGAGCGCGGTGAGTTTAGGAAATAAGGGCCGCGACGACGTGGCACTGGGCCAGCGCGTGTTCCACCAGAAATTCGGCTACGGCGTGATCGCGGAGATTGAGGGGAATAAGCTGGAGATCGATTTTGAGGTGGCCGGGCGGAAGCGGGTGTTAGATAGTTTTGTGAGTGTATAATGATAGCCGATGGAGGGGGTGTGGAGCAGGAGTTAGATCATTTCGTCGCGGTAGAGTTCTACCGATTCAAAGCGTTTTCAAGATTTTCCATAAACTTGAGAAACTTCAACGTCCTAGTCGGGCCTAACAACGCTGGAAAGTCAACCGTTCTAATTGCGTTCCGGATTCTTGCTGCAGCTTTTAGGCGCTCAACCACAAGAAAGGCAGAGTTTTTGCACGGACCTGATGGACCGGTGCGTGGTTATAGCGTTGATTTAACTTCGATATCGGTCGCTGAAGAGAACTTGTTTTATAATTACAACGATGGTGAAGCAGCTTGGGTAAAGTTCGAGCTTTCGTCGGGCAATTCATTACTGTTATACTTTCCAGAAAGAGAGACTTGCTATCTCATTCCTGATGCACAGGGGAAGTCATGCTCAACGCCATCTGACTTCAAGCGGCATTTTCGTTGTCAGATTGGTTTCGTGCCGATCTTAGGACCTGTCGAACACCGAGAAAGATTATATGAGAAGGAAGCCGCACGACGAGCCTTGAGCAACTATGGTGCGGCGCGGAACTTCAGGAATATCTGGTATCATTTCCCTGAAGAGTTTGACGAGTTTCGCGCTCTCGTCAAACGTACTTGGCCTGGGATGGACGTCACGCCTCCGGAAATCGACTCATCGCACGAGCGGGCGGTTCTCCACATGTGGTGCCCTGAAAACCGAATGCCACGTGAAATTTTCTGGGCTGGTTTTGGGTTTCAGGTCTGGTGTCAGATGTTAACGCATCTTTTGCAATCTCGCCGGGTATCGATGTTTCTCATCGACGAACCTGACATCTATCTTCACTCCGATCTGCAACGTCAGATTCTGAACATTCTGCGGGAGCTAGGGCCTGATGTCATCTTGGCTACACACTCAACCGAGATTGTGACGGAAGCTGAGACTGACGAAATAGTCGTTGTGGATAAGCAGAAGGCTCGAGCTTCTCGACTAAAGAATGCCGGACAGCTGGAATCGGTGTTCAGAATACTAGGTTCGACCGTCAATCCTGTTCTAACGCAACTTGCGAAAACACGTCGTGTTATTTTTGTTGAGGGTCTAGATTTTCAACTACTTTCCCGCTTTGCACGTAAACTGGGTAAGGAACGTTTAGCAAACCGCTCAGACTTTGCTGTTGTTCCGGTCGAGGGCTTCAACCCTGATCGAATTCGGACGCTTAAGCGAGGAATGGAAACGACTTTGGGCGTCCAGATTGCAGCCGCCGCCATATTGGACCGCGACTATCGATCATCAGAGGAGTGCAAAGAGATCACTGTAGCGTGCAAAGAGTTTTGTGACTTTGCCGTTATCCATGATGGCAAAGAGCTGGAGAACTTTTGCCTGGTCCCAGACGCGATCGATCGTGCGGCTGTCGGGCGGGTTGCAGATCGTGCTCGACGTAGTGGAACTAAACTCGAATACATTCCAATTGCTGAATCGGCGCTGGTTTCATATGCATCTGCACGACGAAACTACGTCACGGGGCAACGAATTGCCGATCGACGCACTTACGAACGCGCGAAGGGTGGGACGGTCCACGAATCAACTCTAAATCAAGAGATTCTAGACGAAATTGAAGCAAGCTGGAATAGTAACGCCAATATATTTGCTATGATACCCGGTAAGGACGCGTTAAGTGAAGTTAATCGGGTGCTTCAAGATAAGTACAATGTTAATGTTACGCCTAACAGTATTGTTGATGCAATGAGACGTGATGAAGTGCCTCAAGAGATGGTAGATCTGATCGAGAAGTTAGACCTCTTTGCTGCAGCTAAATAGATGTTGGGCCATGCGCTGCGAGTGAACTAAGCTCCCGCCCTCACCACCTCACTCACCCTCGCCCGCGCTGCCACCAGATCATGCGCCACCTGCATCCTGAGCATCGTCTCCGCCCGCACGCCGAACGCCTGCTCGAACCGCACCGCCATGTCCGCAGACAGCGCCGCGCGGCCATTGAGCAATCCACTCATCGCCTGACGCGACACGTGGAGGCGTTCCGCCGCACCGGTCACGCTCATGCCGTGCGGTTCGACCACCTCGGTCCGCAGCCATTCGCCGGGGTGAACCGCGAAACTCGAATGAAGCTTGATCGCCATCAGTGATAATCCTCCAAATCCACATCTTCGATCACGTCACCGTCGATACGGAACGTCATTCGCCAATTCTTCGTCACCGTCAGCGACCAGATGCCGCGCCGATCGCCCGTCAATTCATGCGCGCCGTAATTGGGCGGCACGCGCAACTCCTCGGCGTCTTCGATCAAATCCAGATAAGCGAGCATCTTGCGCAGCCGATCAACGAGGTTCCCCGGCAACCCTTTGGACCTTCCGGTCTCCGCGAACTGGCGAAGCGCCTTGTGCCGAAAACTGCCGAATTCCACGGCGTCAAATAATCAACCTGATGGTGATGTGTCAAGTGTAACTTTACACATTGAACTCTCCGCTGTGGTGCGTCACCTTTGTCACCTTTGCCGGATTTACCCCGCCATTCGCGCCATCATCGCCGAGATTTGCGACCCGCGATACGGCTTGGCGATGAACTCGGCGTGGGGCGGGAGGTGCAGATCTAGGTCGGTCGCGTTGCCCGACGTGACGATGACGCGGATCGGTGGCCAGCGGTCATGGACCTGCGCCGCCAGTGCTGCGCCGTTGATGCTGCCAGGCATTTCAACGTCGGTGAACACCAGCGCGATGTCGTCGCGGCTTTCGAGCAGGGCGATCGCTTCGTCCGCATCGGCGGCTTCGATTGCGTCATATCCCGCATCCTCCATCATGTCGCACGCCGACATGCGGACGATCGGTTCGTCTTCGACGATGAGGACAGACCTGCGGCCGTCGGTCATCGGGTGAATACGCTTTCGATCATTGGCGCACGATGATTTTCATCGGCGTTCGGAAATGGGCAGACAGGCCAGTGTCAGAGTAACGAAGCGTGGTCCCGCCCGTTCCGGCCAGCCCCAGATTAATCAGGCGTGAGCCAAATCCCTTGGTCGTAGGGCTCTGCGCGGGCGGCCCGCCATGCTCGATCCAGTCGAGCATCAGCACGGCCGCATCGTCTTCGCCCTCGATCCGCCACGTCACGTCGACGCGCCCTTCGGGCACCGACAGCGCGCCATATTTGATCGCATTGGTGGTCAGTTCATGAAGCAACAGCGACATCGACAAGGCGGCCTTGGATCCGGTGACGACGGGCGGGCCGGCGGGGACGATGCGCCCATCCTGCGCCGCCGCGTTGATCACCGATTCGATGATCTGGTCAATCGGCGCATCATGCCAATTGCCGCGCATCAGGATGTCGTGGGCCGCGCCGAGCGCGTAAAGCCGTTGTTCGAGGACTTCGACGACGGCCGGATCCGCGACACGGCGCAGCGTCTGGGTCGCGATGGCCTGTGCCACCGACAGCGCGTTCTTCAGGCGGTGGCCGATCTCCTGATTGACCAGTCGCTGTTGTTGTTCGGCCTCGACGCGTTCGGTGACGTCCTCGATTGTGCCGATAAAGGTCGTCGCCCGTCCCGCTGCGTCGAATTCATACGTCCCGCGCCGCTCGATCCAGCGCAGCGCACCGGTATCGGGGCGGACGATGCGGTAAAGGGTGTCCTGCGGTCCGGGGGCGGGCTTGCGCCGCGCCGCCGCGATGGCCGCCCGGTCCTCCGCCACCAGCAGCTTTTCGAGCGCCGCGCGATCGTGTTCGTCCGCCACGCGCACCCCATAGATGCGGCAGAATTCAGGGGAGACGCGGACGATATCGCTGCCCAGATCGAAATCGAACGTGCCGATCCGACCGGCTTCCTGCGCCGATTGCGTGCGGGCATTTTGCTCATTGATCAGGTCGCCCAGCCGCCGCTCGACTGCTACCGCATCGTCGCGAATGCGCGCATGGCGGCGCAGTTCGATCATCGCCATCACCGACCGGCCCAGCGCCTCCAGCCCGCGCCGCTGCGCCGTGTTCAGCCCTTCGGGCCGCGCCACGATATCGATCACGCACAACGTCCCCAACGCGTGACCAGCCACATCGATCAGCGGCACCCCGGCATAAAAGCGGATGCCGCCTTCGCCCGTCACCAACGGGTTGGCGGCGGTACGCGGATCGCGCGTCAGGTCGGGGATGATGAAGGTTTCGCGCGCCGTGATGGCGTGCGCACAGACCGCCTGATCGACCGGCGTACTGTCGAAATCGATTCCGGCGCGCGCCTTGAACCATTGGCGGCGGTCATCGACCAGGCTGACCAGTCCGATCGGTGTCGCGCATAACGCGGTGGCGGCGGCGACAATATCGTCGAACACCGCCTCACCCGGCGTGTCGAGCAGTTCATACTGCTCCAGCGCGTGCAGCCGCCTGGCATCTTCTACCGTCGATTGCACGCCCGCCATGCGCCGCGCTTCGCCGAGTTTCGTGCGGCAATCAAGGGCAGAGGCTTGCGGTTAGGCGAGCGTCGTCCCCGCCACCGCGACGATGCTCGCCGCTTCGATATAGGCGCGCACGGCATTCCCCAGCGCGCGCCCATAGGACTGATGATGGATGCGGCGGAACCACGCGGTTTCGACTGACACGAACCAGATGATGCTGACCAAGAATGATGCCACGCCGGCAATCTGCAGGCCGACGACGTTCATCCGCAGCAGCGTGCCCGCAACGCTTGCCCACAGGGCCATCGGCGTCGCGGCATAGCATTGCGCGTAAAATGGCTGGCGCAGCGTGTCGCGCGTCACGGGCCGGTTCATCGACCGCAAGGCGCGCACAGCCATGAGCAACGGAAAGACCGAAAACATCGCCATCCGCGCAGCGAGAAGATCGGTGTCGTTGCTGATAAAGCCGGAGAGACCCACCCGCGACGCGAGCAACGGGCTGTCTCCGACGAGGGCGATTTCAAGGATGTGAGCAATGACCAATGACAGCAGCAGGAACAGCGGCGGGCTGAGCGCCGCCTGATATTGATCCTCGGGCGCGTCATTCAACTCGTCATCGGCGTAACGCATCATCGCCAACGGATGCCGCACCGCGCGCCACAGGGTCAGCGGCCAGAAGATCAACCACGACATGACCTCGTACAACAAATCGTCGAGCGACTTGAGCAGACCCATGAACCCCATAAACGCGAGGTTAGGCGGTGCGACTGCACAGGGCTAGTGCTTGACCCGGCGCGCCGGATCGCGTCGAGCGAATGACATGACGCGCGCCAGCTCCGCCATCCCCTTTGCCGTCGCGTGCCTGGGCATCGCGACGTTCGCGCTGATGGACACGACGATGAAGCGGCTGTCGATCGAACTGGGCGCCTACGCCGCGATCCTGTGGCGGCAGGGTATGGCGGCGGTCATGGCGGGTATATTCTACTTCCGTGAGCGCCAGCCCTGGCCCGGACGCGCAGCGATGCGCTTTCACCTGATGCGCGGCTGTGCCGGCGCGGTCATGGCGACGACGTGGTTTTACGGCCTGGCGCGACTGCCGATGGCGGAAGCGATTGCGCTGAGCTTCATCGCGCCGATCATCGCCTTGTTTCTCGCGCGGCTGTTGCTCGGCGAGACGGTCGGACGCGAGAGCATCATTGCCTCGCTGTTGGGGTTGGCGGGGGTGGCGGTGATGCTCGTGGCGCGGTTGGGCGACGGGACGGACCGGCATCTCGACGGCGTCGCGGCGATCCTGTTTTCAGCGGTGCTCTACGCCTGGAACCTCATCCTGATGCGGCAGCAGGCGCAGGTCGCACGCGCGATCGAAGTGGCGTTTTTCCAGAATGCGATTTCGGGTGGTTGGCTGCTCATCGCCTTGCCCTTCGTGTGGTTCGCACTGCCTTCGAGCGTCGCGATACCGCATGGCGACCAGTGGCCGCTCGTTGTCGCGGGCGCGGCATTGACCGTCGTGTCGCTGTTCCTGCTCAGCTGGGCTTATGCCCGCGCGGAGGCGCAAGCTCTGGTGCCCGTCGAATATACCGCATTCGTCTGGCTGTCGCTGTGGGGGGCGGTGTTTTACGCCGAAGCGGTGACGGTCACGACGCTGATCGGCGCGGTGCTGATCGTCGCGGGCTGCCTGTTCGCGGCTTACGGGCGACGGGCCGATTTGATCAAAGTCGAGGTCGGCGCATGAGCATTTCCGTCCGCCCCGCAATCGAGCCCGATGCGGCGACGATCCTCCGATTCGTGCGCGATCTCGCCGATTATGAGCGTGACCCCGAAGCGGTCGTGGCGACCGAGGTGATGCTGGCGCAAGCGCTGTTCGGGCCAGACCCGGCAGCCGAGGCGCTGATCGCGGATATGGACGGCCAACCCATCGGTTTTGCCTTGTTCTTCCACAATTTCTCGACCTGGACCGGGCGGCGCGGCCTCTACCTCGAAGATTTGTACATCACGCCCGACGCGCGGGGGAGCGGCGCAGGCAAAGCGTTGCTTGTCGCTTTGGCAAAAATCGCCACGACACGCGGTTGCGCGCGGTTCGAATGGTCGGTGCTCGATTGGAACGATCCCGCCATCGGCTTCTACAAATCGATCGGCGCGCAGCCGATGAACGAATGGACCGTGTTCCGCCTCGACGGAGACGCGCTCGCTAGCCTCGCAGCGTCTTGATGATCGCGGAGAAATCGAGCCCGCCATTTCCGGCATCGGCGAACGCCTGATACAATTCGCGCGCCCGCGCACCCATCGGCGTGTCGGCGCCGACCGAAGCCGCCGCTTCCTGGCTCAAATTGAGATCCTTGAGCATCAGCGCAGTCGCGAAACCGCCCTGATAATCGCGATCCGCGGGTGTCTCCGGCCCGACACCGGGCATGGGGCAATAGCTGGTCAGCGACCAGCTCTGCCCCGAAGACACGCTGGCGATGTCAAAGAACTTGTCCGCCTCCAGACCCAATTTCTCCGCCAGCGCAAACGCCTCGCACGTCGCAATCATTTCCGCGCCGAGGATCATGTTGTTGCAGACCTTCGCCGCCTGCCCCGCGCCGTTGGCGCCGGCATGGATTACCGCCTTGCCCATCGCCGCGAGGATCGGCTGCGCCCGCGCAAATGCCTCGTCCGATCCGCCGACCATGAACGTCAGCGTCCCCGCACTGGCCGCCGTGATCCCGCCCGACACCGGTGCATCGACGGCAAGCAACCCCCGATCTGTCGCCATCTGCGCGACTTCCTTGGCCGTCGCCACGTCGATGGTCGAACAGTCGAGCAGCAAAGTACCTCGCGGCGCTTCGAGCAACGCGCTCTCATAAACCTCGCGGACATGCTTGCCTGCGGGCAGCATCGTCACCACCGCCTCCGCGTCATCGGCAGCGTCAGCCGCACTCGCCGCGCGCGAACACCCCGCCGCGACTGCCTTGGCCAAAGCCTCCTCGCTCAAATCGAACGCGCGAACGGCAAAGCCTTTCGCCGCCAAATTCGCGGCCATCCCGCCGCCCATATGGCCAAGGCCGATGAAACCGATGCTGGTCATGCGGTCGTCCTATGGTTTGCGCCGGTCAGCATCGCAACGACATCGCCACGATGCACGAAACTCAGGTACAACAAATAAGCGGCCATGAACGGCGAGCCGAGGAACAGCGCTCCGAGGGCGAGCAAAATGCCGAGCGCCGAAAATTGGTTACGCCACGCCGTCCACATGGCGAATAACGCCAGGCAACAGGTGAAATCGACGATGAACTGCCCAGGCCAGCGATGCGCCGCGATCTCGCCGAAATAAGCGGGAAACAGGTAGATCCCTTCGCGCGCCACGACCGGCACGGTGTAGGCGGAAATCCCGACGAACAATGCGATCATGAACACCCGAAACCAGGCCATTCGTGCCTCCCTATTTACCCGTCCACTTCCCCGGCCGCTTCTCGACGAATGCGGCCATGCCCTCTTTCTGATCCTCGGTGCCGAACAGGCCGTGGAACAGGCGGCGTTCGAACGTCACGCCTTGCGCCAGCGTGGTTTCGAACGCGGCGTTGACCATTTCCTTGTTGGCGATAGCGGCAAGGGGCGCCATCGCAGCGATGGCGGCAGCGACCTTCATCGCTTCGTCGATCAGCCCGGCGGCGGGCACGACGCGCGCGACCAGACCCGCGCTTTCGGCTTCCGCCGCGTCCATCATCCGCCCGGTCAGGCACATCTCCATCGCCTTGGATTTACCCACCGCGCGGGCGAGGCGCTGTGATCCGCCCATGCCCGGGGTCACGCCCAGCTTGATTTCCGGCTGGCCGAACTTGGCGCTGTCCGCCGCGAGGATGAAGTCGGCCATCATCGCGACTTCACACCCGCCGCCCAGCGCATAGCCGGCAACCGCAGCGATCCACGGCTTGCGTGTCGCAGTCACCTTTTCCCAGCCGCCGAAGAAATTGCTGCCGTACATCTCGGCAAAGCCTTGGCCCGACATTTCCTTGATGTCCGCACCCGCGGCGAATGCCTTTTCGCTGCCGGTGAGGACCAGGCAGCGCTGGCTGTCGTCCGCGTCATATGCGGCAAACGCGGCGATCAGATCGGCGAGCACTTGCGAATTAAGCGCATTCAACGCCTGCGGCCGATTGAGCGTGACGAGCGTCACGGCATCGCGTCGTTCGACCAGGATGGTTTCGTATTCAGCCACAATGTCTCTCCGTCATCCCGGCGAAAGCCGGGATCCACGGTGCCGGATGAGCGGCTCTCGCGGATAGGTGGACCCCGGCTTTCGCCGGGGTGACGAGGCGGGTCAAGCCGGGAGCGGCGCCCATTCTTCGCCCTCAGGCAGCGGGGCGAAGATCGCGTCGAGCAACGCGTCCGTCACGCCTTCGGGTGTTGCCGGGTTCCAGACGGGCGCATTGTCCTTGTCGACGATGACTGCGCGCACCCCTTCCGTAAAATCGGGGCGGGTCAGCACGCGCGATGCGATGCGATACTCCATCGCCAGATTGTCGGCGAAATCGTGCAGCGTCCGGCTCGTCGCCAATTGGCGCAGCGCGACCTTCATCGTCTGTGGCGATTTGGTGCGCAATGTGGTGAGTTCCTTGTGCGCCCAATCACTCGCATCCGCTTCAAGCGCGGCGATAATGTCTTCAAGCCGATCAGGCGCGAACAAGGTGTTGATACGGTCGAGATTTCCGATGATCTTCGTTTCATCGGGTACGTCCGACGATCCGTCGAGGATCAGCGCGATCTCATGCGGCCGTTCGGCAATCCAGTCGCGAACATCCGCTATCCGGTCGCTGAGCAGATAATGCGTGGCAAGGCCGAGATACAGGCATTCAGCGCCATCTAGCCTAGCCCCGGTGAGCGCGAGAAACTTCCCGACATGACCCGGCAATCGCGACAGATACCAGCCGCCGCCGACATCGGGGAACAAGCCGATGCCCGTTTCGGGCATCGCCAGCCGCGTGTTCTCGGTCGCTACGCGGTAGCGCGCCGGTTGCGAAATACCGACGCCGCCGCCCATCGTGATCCCGTCCATGAACGCGACCACGGGCTTTAGATAAGTGAACAGCAAATGGTTGAGGCGATATTCGTCGTGAAAGAATTTGCGCCCCGACACGCCCCCATCGTTGAGTGCCGAATTGCGCAGGAACGCGATATCTCCCCCCGCGCAAAACCCTCGTCCCTCGGCATGGTCGATCACCACCGCGCCAACCGCGTCGTCGTCCCGCCACGCGACCAGCGCGGCGGTCATCGCATAGACCATGTCGAGCGTCAGGGCGTGCAGCGCCTTGGGCCGGTTGAGCGACAAATGGCCGACGGCTCCGTCGATGCGGGCGAGAATTTCGTCGGTCACTGCCGCAACAAATCTCGGCCGACAATCAACCGCATCACCTGATTGGTGCCCTCCAAAATCGAATGCACGCGCAGGTCGCGCCAGAAGCGTTCGATCGGATAATCCTTGAGGTAACCGTAGCCGCCGAACAGCTGCAGCGCGTCGTTGACGATCGCCGAGCCATTGTCGGTCGCCAGCCGCTTGGCCATCGCCGAGAAACGCGATTTGTCGGGCGCGTTGGCAGTCACCTTCGCCGCCGCCAGATAGAGCAAGGCGCGCGAGGCCTCTAGGTCCGTCGCCATGTCCGCCAGCATGAATTGCGTGTTCTGAAACTCCGCCACCGGCTGGCCGAATTGATGCCGCTCCTTGGTGTATTTGATCGCTTCGTCGAGGCAACGCTGCGCCCCGCCTAGCGAACACGCGCCGATATTCAACCGCCCGCCATCGAGCCCGGCCATCGCAAAGCGGAAGCCATCGCCCTCCGCACCGACACGGTTTTCGACCGGCACGCGGCAATCCTCGAAAATCACCTGCGCGGTCGGGCTGGCATTCCAGCCGAGCTTTTTCTCCGGCGCGCCGAACGACAGGCCGGGCGTGTCCTTTTCGATCACCAGGCACGAAATGCCTTTCGACCGGTCGTCGCTGGTGCGAACCATGCAGACGTAAATGTCGTTATAGCCGGCACCCGAAATGAACTGCTTGGTGCCGTTGAGGACGTAGTGATCGCCGTCCAGGCGCGCGGTCGTCTTGAGCGCCGCGGCGTCCGATCCCGAGCCCGGCTCGGTCAGGCAATAGCTGGCGATCTTGTCCATGCTGACCAAGTCGGGAAGGAAACGGTCCTTGATCTCCTGCCCGCCGAACCGGTCGATCATCCACGTCGCCATGTTGTGAATCGAGATATACGCGCTGGTCGCGGGGCAGCCATAAGCCATCGCCTCCATGATCAGCGCGGCCTCGAGCCGCCCCAGCCCGATCCCGCCCGATTCCTCGGACACATAGATCGCACCGAAACCCAGCTCGCCCGACGCCTTCCACACATCGACCGGATAATGGTTGGTCTCGTCCCACTCCGCCGCGAACGGCGTGATGCGGTCGGCGGTAAATTTCCGCGCCAGATCCTGAATCTCGCGCTGGTCGTCGGTCAGGTCGAATTGATTGCTCATCGGCTCACCCCATCGTCGGGATGATGAACGCTGAGTCGCCCGCGCCGCCATCGGGCCAGCGCTGGGTCACCGTTTTGACCTTGGTCCAGAAGCGAACGCCTTCCATGCCGTGCTGATTGTGGTCGCCGAACGCCGAACGCTTCCACCCGCCAAAGCTGTGATAGGCGACGGGCACCGGGATCGGCACGTTGATGCCGACCATGCCGACATTGACCCGCGCGGCGAATTCGCGCGCGGCGTGGCCGTTGCGCGTGAATATCGCCACGCCATTGCCATATTGGTGATCGCTGGCGAGTTTGAGCGCGTGTTCGAAATCGGCGGCGCGGACGATCTGTAGCACGGGGCCGAAAATCTCTTCCTTGTAGCTTTCCATCTGCGGCGTGACATGATCGAACAGCGTCGGGCCAATGAAGAAGCCCTCCTCATGCCCCTGCAGCTTGAAGCCGCGACCGTCGATCACAAGTTCGGCACCTTCGTCGACGCCGGTCTGGATCCAGTTCTCGACGCGCTGCTTGTGCGCGGCGTTGACCACCGGACCATAATGCGCGTCGGGATCGGTCGAGGTACCGATGCGCAGCGCGTTCATGGCTGGGATCATCGCCTCACGTAGTTCATTGGCGGTCTTGTCAGTCACCGGCACAACCACCGGCAGCGCCATGCAACGCTCTCCCGCCGATCCGAACGCCGCCCCGGCCAGATCGTTGACGACTTGATCGAGATCCGCGTCGGGCATGACGATGCCGTGGTTCTTGGCCCCGCCCATCGCCTGCACGCGTTTGCCGGCGGCGACACCGCGCGAATAGACGTACTGCGCGATGTCCGACGAGCCGACGAAGCTGACCGCCGCAATCGCCGGATGATCGAGGATGGCGTCGACCATTTCCTTGTCGCCGTGGACGACCTGCAGAATGCCCTCGGGCGCACCCGCTTCGAGCATCAGTTCGGCCAGCCGCACCGGCACGGACGGATCACGCTCGCTCGGCTTCAGAATGAAGGCATTGCCCGCCGCGATCGCCACGCCGAACATCCACATCGGGATCATGCCCGGGAAGTTGAACGGGGTGATCCCCGCGCCGATGCCCAAGGGCGTGCGCAGCGAATAGATGTCAATGCCCGGCCCCGCGCCCGGCGTATATTCGCCCTTCAGGAGATGCGGCACGCCGCAGGCGAATTCGATGACGTCGAGCCCGCGCTGAATATCGCCCTTTGAGTCGGCAACGACCTTGCCGTGCTCCGACGACAGCAGTTCGGCCAGCGACTGCATGTTCGCCTCGACCAGCGCCTTGAAGTTGAACATCACGCGCGCCCGGCGCTGCGGATTGGTCGCCGCCCAGCCCGGCTGCGCCGCCTGTGCCGCCGCGACGGCGCGATCCAAAGTCGCCGCATCGCCCAGGCCGACCCGCGCCTGAATCTGTCCGGAGTTCGGGTCGAACACGTCGCCATGTCGCGAAGCCGCGCCGCCAGTGCCGCCAGTGCCGCCAGAAATAAAATGGTCGATCTGTCGCATGGTCATTGTCCCGTAAAATTGGGGGTGCGGCGTTCGAGGAACGCCTTGATCGCCTCGTCATTGTCGGCGGTGGCATGAGCCAGCGCCTGCATCGCCGCCGACATGTCGAGGATGTTGGGGAGCGTCGCGGTCTGCCCTTCGCGCAGCAGGCGCTTGGCCATGCGCGTTGCGTGAGGCGGGTTGGCGGCGATCTCCGCTGCAATCTCGTGCGCCTTAGCCATCAACATTCCGTCGCTGACGACATGCGTGACCAACCCGATCCGGAGCGCCTCGCCAGCATCGATCGTGCGGCCCGTGAGCGCGAGTTCGCACGCCATCGGGAAACCGATAATCCGCGGCAGCAGCCATGCGCCGCCATCCCCCGGAATGATCCCCAGCTTCACGAAGCTCTCGGCAAAACGCGCGCTCTCGGCGGCAACGCGAATGTCGCACATCGTGGTCAGGTCGAGGCCCGCGCCGATCGCCGGGCCATTGATCGCGCACACCACCGGCACTTCCAGCGCCTGGAATGCCAGCGGGATGCGCTGGATACCCGTCTTGTAATTGCGCCGCGTCTGAACCGGCCGTTCGTCGCGCAGGCCGCCGCCCGGGACCATCTTCTTGAGGTCGCCACCGCTCGAAAACGCGCTGCCCGCGCCGGTCAGGATGACACAGCGCACCTCGATATCCGCGTCCGCCGCTTCGACCGCCGCGATCAGCGCATCGACCGTCGCGATGTCCGAAATCGGGTTGCGCCGCTCGGGCTCGTTGAGCGTCAACGTCAGGATCGCGCCATCGCGCTGCTGCAGGATCAGGTCGGTCATGTTCAGTAACTCTTCGGCAGGCCGAGCACGCGCTCGGCGACATAGTTGAAGATCATTTCGCGGCTGACGGGGGCGATGCGCGCGATCATCGCTTCGCGCAGGTAACGCTCGACATCATATTCCTTGGCATAACCCATGCCGCCATGCGTCAGCATCGCGGTTTCGCAGGCAGAGAAGCCAGCTTCGGCGCCGAGGTATTTGGCGGCATTGGCGGACGCGCCCGCATCCTCCCCGGCGTCGAAGGCACGCGCGCCTTCGAACACCATCAGGTTGGCTGCTTCCAATTCCATGAAAGCGCGCGCCAGCGGGTGCTGAATTCCCTGATTCTGCCCGATCGGCCGCCCGAACACGACGCGTTCCTTGGCATATTGGGTCGCCTTGCGCAGCGCCGCGCGACCAAGGCCTACTGCTTCCGCACCGAACAGCACGCGCTCCGGGTTCAACCCGTGCAGCAGATACTGAAATCCCTTGCCTTCCTCACCCACCAGATCGTCCGCCGGCACCGGCAGATTGTCGATGAACAGGGTGTTACACTCGACCGCCTTGCGCCCCATTTTCGGGATCGGCTGCGCATCGACATATTGGCGATCCAAGTCAGTGTAGAACAGGCTCAGCCCCTGATGCGGCTTGGCGCATTGATCCTTGGGCGTGGTCCGCGCGATGAGCAAAATCTTGTTCGCGCGCTGGGCATTGGTCGTCCAGATCTTGCGCCCGTTGATGACATAGCCGTTGCCCGATTTTTCGGCGCGGGTTTCGAGGCTGGCGGTATCCAGCCCCGAATTCGGCTCGGTTACGCCGAAACACGCCGAGTCCTCCCCCGAAATCGCGCGCGGCAACAATTCCATGCGCTGCGCCTCGGTGCCGAATTTGACGAGCGGCATCAGCCCGAAAATGTTGAGGTGTATCGCCGACGCGCCGGTGAACCCCGCGCCCGATTCGGTGACCGTCTGCATCATCAGCGCCGCTTCGGTCAGCCCCAGCCCGGCACCGCCGGCCTCCTCGGGCATGGCGATGCCCAGCCAGCCGCCCGCCGCCATGTCGTCGACGAACGCCTGCGGGAACACGCCCGTCTCGTCGGTCCGCCGCCAATACTCGTCGTCATAGGCGGCACAGACCCGCGCGACGCTGTCGCGGATCGATTGCTGGTCTTCGGTTAGCTGCACAAAGGCCTCCTAGGCCGGTGTTGCGCGCCGCTCAACCTTGGGCCTAGGGCACCCGCATGGACTTCGACTTTCAACTGGGTGAGATGGCGGACACGATCCGCGACACCACTGCCCGCTTCGCCGCGGACCGCATTGCGCCCATTGCGGCCGAAATCGATCGCAACGACCGGTTTCCGATCGAATTGTGGCCCGAAATGGGTGCGCTCGGACTCCACGGCATTACCGTGTCCGAAGACGATGGCGGTCTCGGTCTCGGCTATCTGGAGCATGTCGTCGCGCAGGAAGAAATCGCGCGCGCCTCGGCCTCGGTGGGCCTCAGCTACGGCGCGCATTCGAACCTTTGCGTCAACCAGATCAGCCGCTGGGCCAACCCCGAGCAGAAGGCCAAATACCTGCCCAAGCTGATCTCGGGCGAACATGTCGGCAGCCTGGCGATGAGCGAATCGGGCGCAGGCAGCGACGTGGTTTCGATGAAATTGCGCGCCGAAAAGACCGATAACGGCTATGTTTTGAACGGCACAAAATTCTGGATCACCAATGCCGAATATGCCGACACGCTGGTCGTCTATGCCAAGACGGGTGATGGTTCGCGCGGCATCACCACCTTCCTGATCGAAAAAGACATGGCCGGTTTCTCGATCGGCCAGAAACTCGACAAGATGGGCATGCGCGGATCGCCCACCGCCGAGCTGGTGTTCGACGATTGCGAGGTTCCGGCGGAAAACGTCATGGGCCCCGAAAATGGCGGCGTCGGCATCCTGATGTCCGGCTTGGATTACGAGCGCACGGTCCTTTCCGGCATCCAGCTGGGCATCATGCAGGCGTGTCTCGACACCGTCCTGCCCTATGTCCGTGAGCGCAAGCAATTCGGCAAACCGATCGGCAGCTTCCAGCTGATGCAGGCCAAGGTCGCCGACATGTATGTCGCGCTCAATTCTGCCCGCGCCTATGTCTATCAGGTCGCCAGGAATTGCGACGCGGGCAAGACCACGCGCTTCGACGCGGCGGGTGCGATCCTGCTGGCGAGCGAGAGCGCGGTAAAGGTCGCCAACGAGGCGATCCAGGCGCTCGGCGGCGCAGGCTATACCAAGGACTGGCCGGTCGAACGCTATTACCGCGATGCCAAGCTGCTCGACATCGGCGCCGGCACCAACGAGATCCGCCGCATGTTGATCGGCCGCGAACTGATCGGGGCGGCATGATGGGTGTGCTCAAGGCGTCCCTCCCGCTTGCGGGAGGGACAGGCGCGCAGCGCCAGGGTGGGGAGAGTCGTGCACTCCCCACCCCCGCTCGGNTNCGCCGAGTCGCCCCCTCCCGCAAGCGGGAGTGGGGTCTGTGAGCGCGCCCGTTCTCGACACCAAGATCAACACCGACAGCGACGAATTCCGCGCGCGCTCGGCACATAATCGCGCGCTGCGTGACGAACTGCGCGCCCGCGTCGGCAAGGCGGCACTGGGCGGCAACGAGAAATCGCGCGAACGGCACACGTCACGCGGCAAGCTCCTCCCCCGCGACCGCGTCGAACGCGTACTCGATCCCGGATCGCCGTTCCTCGAGATCGGGCAATTGGTCGCGAACGGCCTATACGATGACGAGGTGCCCGGCGCGGGCATGATCGCGGGCATCGGCCGTGTGTCGGGCCGCCAGTGCATGATCGTGTGCAACGACGCGACGGTGAAGGGCGGCACTTACTACCCCCTGACCGTCAAAAAGCATCTCCGCGCGCAGGAAATCGCCACCGAAAACCGTCTGCCCTGCATCTACCTCGTCGACAGCGGCGGCGCGAACCTGCCGCACCAGTCCGAAGTCTTCCCCGACCGCGACCATTTCGGCCGCATCTTCTTCAATCAGGCGAACATGAGCGCGAAGGGCATCCCGCAGATCGCCTGCGTCATGGGCAGTTGCACCGCCGGCGGCGCTTACGTCCCGGCGATGTCCGACGAGAGTATCATCGTCCGCGGCCAGGGCACGATTTTCCTCGCAGGGCCACCGTTGGTGAAGGCGGCGACGGGCGAGGAGATTTCGTCCGAGGATCTGGGCGGCGGCGATCTGCACGCACGCAAATCGGGCGTGGTCGATCACCTTGCCGAAAACGACGAACATGCGCTGAGCATCGTCCGCGACATCGTTTCGACCTTCGGTGAGTCCACGGGTTTCGACGCCGCGCTCAAGGAACCGCGCGAGCCCAAATACGACGCCAAAGAGCTGTACGGCATCATCCCCGAGGATGTCCGCGCGCCGTATGACGTTCACGAAATCATCGCGCGCATCGTCGACGGGTCCGAATTCCACGAATTCAAGGCGCTCTATGGCAGCAGCCTCGTCTGCGGTTTCGCGCATATCTGGGGCATCCCCGTCGCGATCCTTGCGAACAACGGCGTGCTGTTCAGCGAAAGCGCGGTGAAGGGCGCGCACTTCATCGAACTCGCGCAGCAACGCAAAATCCCGCTCCTCTTCCTCCAGAATATCTCCGGCTTCATGGTCGGCGGTAAATACGAAGCCGAAGGCATCGCCAAGCACGGCGCCAAACTCGTCACCGCCGTCGCCACCGCCAGCGTGCCCAAAATCACCGTGCTGATCGGCGGCAGTTTCGGCGCGGGCAATTACGGCATGGCGGGCCGGGCCTATTCGCCGCGGTTCCTCTTCAGCTGGCCCAATGCGCGGATCAGCGTGATGGGCGGCGAACAGGCGGCATCGGTTCTGGCGACAGTCCACCGCGACGCGGACAAATGGACGCCGGAGGAAGCCGAAGCGTTCAAGGCCCCCGTCCGCCAGAAGTACGAGGACGAAGGCAACCCCTATTACGCCACCGCCCGCCTGTGGGACGACGGCATCATCGACCCCGCGCAGACGCGCGATGTGTTGGGCCTGGCCTTCGCCGCAACGCTTAACGCGCCGATAGACGAGGGAGCACGCTTCGGCGTGTTCCGGATGTGAGCGGGGCAGAGCCAATACCTCCCCGGTACGGGGAGGGGGACCGCGCGGCAACGCCGCGTGGTGGAGGGGTTCTCAACGCGAGCGCCACCGCCCGGCAAATTGCCAAACGCGAGAGACGCTCGGGCAACCTCCCGGAAGTGCTCGTCTGGCGCGAACTGCGAAAGCGTCCGGGCGATCACAAGTTTAGGCGGCAACACCCCCTGAGCGAACTCATCCTCGATTTCGTTTGCCTCGATCGCCGCCTTGCGATTGAGATCGACGGCCAGTCGCACGATCACGGTGATCGGCCGGTTAGAGATGAGCATCGCGACGCCTATCTGCAGTCGCGCGGTTTCGCCGTCCTTCGGATCCCCGCCCGCGAAGTGCTCCGGGATCTCGACAACATCATCCGTGGCATCGTCCATGCGTGTGACGAACGCCAACCCCTCCACCACGACGCTACGCGTCGCGGTCCCCCTCCCCGTGCCGGGGAGGTATTGGAACCAGCATGATCCTAATCTCAATCGCCCTCGCCGTCACGCCCATCGCGCCCATCGTGAAGGGCACTGCCCTCCCCCCGCCGGAAACCGCCGAGGGCGCGGTGATGGCGCCGATCACGACGCTGCTCGATGCGCTGACCCACAAAGACGGCGCGGCGATGCTCGCGGTGACGTTGCCCGAGGGTTCGATCACCGCCGCGCGCGTCGAAGCCGATGGCTCGCATAGCCACAAAACCTTGCGCTGGGCCGATTTCGCCGCCGTGATCAAACCCGGCGGCCCGCGCATCGTCGAAACGCTCGGCACTCCCGCGATCGAGATCGACGAGGATGTCGCCATGGTCTGGGCGCCGTATACCGTCACCGCCGACGGCACGCTGTCGCATTGCGGCTACGACCATTTCGACCTGGTCCGCAGCGGCGGCGCATGGAAGATCCTCAACATCACCTATTCGCACCGCACGACGGGCTGCGCGCCGCAATGATCAAGTCGCTGCTCATCGCCAATCGCGGGGAGATCGCCTGCCGTATCATGCGAACCGCCCGGGCGATGGGTATTCGCACCGTCGCGGTTTATTCGGATGCCGATGCCAAGGCGCTGCACGTGCGTCAGGCGGACGAGGCGGTGCATATCGGCGCGTCGCCCGCGCGCGAAAGCTATCTGGTCGGCGAGAAGATCATCGCGGCGGCAAAGCAGACCGGGGCGGAGGCGATTCACCCGGGCTATGGTTTCCTCAGCGAAAATGCCGGCTTTGCGCAGGCGGTGATCGACGCCGGGCTGATCTGGGTCGGCCCCGCCCCCGCCAGCATCACCGCGATGGGCCTGAAGGACGCCGCCAAGGAACGGATGATCGCCGCGGGCGTCCCCGTCACGCCCGGCTATCTCGGTGCGGACCAAGCGCCCGCGCGGCTGAAAGCTGAGGCCGACACCATCGGCTATCCCGTGCTGATCAAGGCGGTCGCGGGCGGCGGCGGCAAGGGCATGCGCCGCGTCGATGACGGCACCGCCTTCCTCGACGCGCTCGAAAGCTGCAAACGCGAAGCCGCCTCCTCCTTCGGCGACGACCGCGTGCTGATCGAGAAATACATCCTCTCGCCGCGCCACATCGAAGTGCAGGTGTTCGGCGACACGCATGGCAATGTCGTACACCTGTTCGAACGCGACTGCAGCCTGCAGCGCCGCCACCAAAAGGTCATCGAGGAAGCCCCCGCCCCCGGCATGGACGAACGCACGAGGGCAGAGCTGTGCGCTGCAGCGGTGCGCGCCGCCAAGGCGGTCGATTATGTCGGCGCGGGAACGATCGAGTTCATCGCCGATGCGTCAGAAGGCCTCCGCGCCGACCGCATCTGGTTCATGGAAATGAACACGCGGCTGCAGGTCGAACATCCCGTGACCGAGGAGATTACCGGCGTCGATCTGGTCGAATGGCAATTGCGCGTGGCGTCCGGCGAAGCCATTCCGCTCAAGCAGGATGAGCTCAGCATCAACGGCTGGGCGATGGAAGCGCGCCTGTATGCGGAGGATCCCGCAAGAGGCTTCCTTCCGTCTACCGGCAAGCTGACGGACCTGCACCTCGACGATCAGGTTGCCCGAATAGAAACAGGTGTGGATCGCGGCTCGGAAGTTTCGCCTTTCTACGATCCGATGATCGCCAAGCTTGTGACCAAGGGCGCGACTCGGGACGAAGCGATCGAGCGGCTGGCCTTTACTTGCGATGACACGCTGACTTGGCCTGTGCGGAACAATGCAGGCTTTTTGGCTGCGTTGCTGCGTCACCCGGACTTTGCTGCCGGTCGTATCGATACGGGCTTCATCGCCCGCGAAGGCGACGCGCTATTGGAAAGCGCGACAATCAGCGATGCACTGCTCGATACGGCCGCAGTCAGCGTCTTTCTCGCCAGCGGCGGTTCGCGTGGCGCGTTCGACCGGCATGATGAAGAGGCATCGGGCGACCCTTGGAGTGACGCGCTAGGGTTTCGCCTCAACCGCGCCGCCAACACCAACGTCTGGATGCTCGCTGACGGTGAACTGCGTCAAGGCGATGCACGTGCGCGTGCCACCGGTGCCGGATCGCTACTATGGCGCTCGGACGACGGCACGATCATTGTTGATCGCGGCTGGCCCCACATCTTCGCCGCGCCACGAACTTCGGGAGTTGCGGGCGCAACAGGCGGAGACGGCTCCATCCTCGCCCCCATGCCTGGCCGCGTCACCTCGGTCGATGTCGCGGCGGGCGACGCTGTGACAAAGGGCCAGAAACTCCTCACCCTCGAAGCGATGAAGATGGAACACGCGCTCACCGCGCCGTTCGACGGCGTGGTTGCCGAACTCAATGCGAGTGCGGGCGAGCAGGTTCAAGTCGATGCCATGCTTGCGCGGATCGAACCGAACCAGTAGCGTTTCGAAACTAACATTGCAGAGGAGAGACTCGATGTTCACGCACGTCATGGTCGGATCGAAGGATCCGGAACGCAGCCGCAGTTTCTACGACAAGGTGCTCGGCGCACTCGGCATCGGGCCCAGCCAGTCGCCTCCCGGTGCGGGCCGTCACTTTTACGGCGACATGACCAAGGGCGGCGCATTCGGCGTCGGCACCCCGGCAGAAGGCGAGCAGCAGCACGCCAATGGCGGCACCATCGGCTTCATCGCGCCGTCGTCACAGCACGTCGATGCCTTTCATCAGGCTGGCCTCGACAACGGCGGCTCATGCGAAGGAAAGCCGGGCAAGCGTGAAGGTGCTCCCGGATCACCCTATGGCGCGTATCTGCGCGATCCGGATGGCAACAAGATTTGCGCCTTCGCGCCACCCGGACGTTAAGCCCGCAGGCGTTCGATCGCCTGGGCCAGCGCGACGTACAGCTTGCCCATATCCGACGACAGGAGGGTCACGCCGAGCGCGTGGCCCTCTCGCGTCGACAGCACCTGGCGCAGCATCGCTTCGAAGTCGTGGACGTAGCGGTTCACCCCGTCGCGGAAATCGGGGTCTTCGCCATAATAGGTCGCGACCGTGCGCGCCTCGCCGCCCGACAACAGCCGTACCGCGCGCCGCGTAAACACCCCGCGATCGCCGCGCAGATAGGCGTCCCATGCGGTGTCGGCGATCTCGGTCGACAGCAGTTTGGCGACGTCGATCGCGGTCGAATTGAGCGACTCGACGAGCAACGCAACCTGCGCCGACAAATCGCGCCGCACGTCCGCCGCCGCGACCCGTTCGTCGAGCGCCAGCAATTGCTGGTTGATCCCGGCGCTGGCCGATTGCGACACCGCGACCGCGCGTTCGATTGCCGCCGCGACCGCACCGACGCTCGCCTCGACCTCGTGCGCCACCGCGTCGGCGAGCGCGCGTCGCGCCTCGTCGCTGAGCCGCGCCACGGCATCGGGAATCGCGTTGGTGATCGCTTCGCGCGCTTTGTCGGCGGAGCTGGCCGCGACTTCGCGCACCCGCAACAGCGCATCGACCAATTGACCGCCGGCCTGTTGGCTCAGCGCTTCGGCGGTCGCGAGCGCCGCCGCCAAGGTCTCACCCAATTCGGCGGCGCTGCGCCCGCTGTCGCTGAGGCCCGCCAAATGACCCGCGGCGCGTTCGGCGTCGCCCGCCAAGGCGCGGATTTGCGGGGTGATCTCGTTCGCCGTCTCGCCCGCCGCATGCAGCCGCTGGCTCGCGCCGTCGAGCAGCATCGGCAGCGCCTCGCCCAGATCGCGCGCACCGGCATCGAGCGCGCGCAACCGCGCCTCGGCACGGCCCAGAACCTCGTCATGCCCGGTGAACGATCCGAGTCGCGCGTCGACGTCCCCTAAGGCCCCGGCAAGATCGGTCAGGACGCCGCGCGTCGCCTCACTCTGGCTTTCGAGCAGCGCACCCAAGGCCGCGACACGGTCTTCCAGTTCGGCAATGCGCGCCTGCGCCGCCACCCCGGCTTGTTCGCCGCTGCGCGCAATCGCCTGTTCGGCCGAACCGACAAACGCCTCGAGCGCCGCGCCTTGTGCCGCGAGGCCCAGCCGCACGCCCTCGGTCGCCTGGTGCGCGCGGTCGAGCGCCGCATCGACCCCCTCGGTCAACGCGGCGGTCGCGCCGGCAATCGCCTCGCGCGCCTGCACAGCTTGCTCGGCCGCACGTGCATTGCCGTCGCTCAGCGCCGCGGCGCTGGTCTCCGCAAGCACCTTGGCGTCGTGGCTTTGCGTCGCCAGCGCGCCGACTTGCGCAGTCAGCGCTTCGGCATGGCCCAGCGCGCTGCGCGCTGCCAAATCGATTTCCGCCGCCATTTCGCGCGTCTGGATATGCGCCTTGGGCACGTCGCCGAGCAGCAGCGCCATGTCGGCGCGCGCCACGGCGGTAGCTTGCTTGAGCGCATTGGCATGGCGCGAGAGGAGATCGAGATCGCCGCGCAGTGTCTCGCTCATCGCGCGCATGTCGGTCGCCGCACGTTCGCCCGTCGCGCCCAGCGCCGCGCCGCCTTCTTCGATCTGCGCGCGCTGGATGATGATGCGGTCGGTCGCGGCATCGATGGACGCCTGCATATTGGCCTGCTCGCCGCGCAATGCCTGGATCATCAGCCGCAACCGCCGAGCCTCCGCCCGGCTGCCGCGCGCGAACAGGGCGTAGAGCCCGGCGAAAAACAACAGCGGCACCAAGGCGATCACCGTCAGCGCCGCCGCCCCGCTCGCGGGCGGAAGCGACGCGCGCAATTCGGGCAGCACCATCAGCGCGACGAACGCCAGCCACGCCGCGCCCGCCAGCGCCAGAATGCCGAGCAACGCCGGACTGCGCCAGTCGCGCGTCGGCGCCTCGGGTGCGTAACCCGGCTCGACATACGCCTCCACCGCGTCCTCCTCAAAAGGCCGGTGCAGGCCGACGACTCTCGCTTCCCCCGTCATGGCGCTGGCGTAACACGAACGTCGCACAGCCGTAAGCGGCGGCTCGACAAATTTGCCGCTAGTGGCCAATCGGGCGGCTGGAGGACGGCGTGGCGCTGATTGGGTTGATCGATCTGGAGGACCCGCTCGACGCGCGGGCCGAGGCGGCGCTGCACCGCGCGCTGCGCGAAGCGGGCGTCACGCGCATCGCGACGCCGGGCGAGGCCGCGAAGTTCGACCGGGGCGATCGCGTGCTGCTGGTCGGGGCCGACACCCTTATCGACAGCGCGATGATCGCAGCGATGGCCGAGGGGCCGACGTCCACGCTCGCGTGCCTGCCCAACGAGGTCGACACCTCGCATTACGAATTGATCGACGGCGCAACCCGCTGGGCCGGATGGGCTGCGCTGCCCGGCGATATGGTGGCGGAGACCGCACAGACGCTCGATCCCGATTGGTCACTCGCTTTGACCCTGGTGCGCCGGGCGGTCCAGCACGGCGCATTGCGCGTCGATGCCGGTCGCGCGGGTGCCCTGATCGATTTGAGTGCAGGGGATGCAGTCGCCGCAATCGACGAGGCGCGGTTGCGGACGGCGATGCGGCCCAAGGCAGGCATTTGCGGGCGGATCGTCGAACGCGCGGCATTGTTCATTGCCGACACGTTGCTCGGCGTCGAGCATAATCTGCGCTGGATCGGCGGGGCGACGGCGGCGTTGCTTGGCGGGTTCGGCGCCGCCCTGGCTTACGGCTGGATCGCTCCGGCGGCTGTGAGCTTCATCCTGCTCACGATTTCCACGCGCGCCTGGCGCGGGCTGACCCTCGTCGCGGGCCGGCCATTGCCGTGGCTCGATCATGCCGTCGATGCCGCCGCGCTCGCGGGACTGGCCGCTGCGACCGGCTGGGCGTGGACGTCGAGTGGACAATGGGGTGTCGTGCCGCTGGCCATCGTCCTCGCCGCCGACACGGCAATGGCGGCGGAGGATGAGGCGGACGCAGCCGCGCCCTTGTGGTGGCGTGGCGACCCGCCCGCTTATGCCGCGATCCTGCTCGCCGGATCACTCGCCGGGCATCTTGTCCCCGCATTGGTCGCGGCGACCGTTTATGCCTCAGCCAGCTTTGCCGTGGCGCGGCGCCGCCTCCGCGTTCAGCGCTTGTCGATCGAGACGTAATCGCGCGCGGTCGCGCCGGTGTAGAGCTGGCGCGGGCGGCCGATCTTCTGTTCGGGGTCCGAGATCATCTCGTTCCACTGCGCGACCCAGCCGACGGTACGCGCGAGCGCGAACAGCACGGTGAACATCGTCGTCGGGAAGCCGATCGCCGACAGGATTACGCCCGAATAGAAATCGACGTTCGGGAACAGCTTTTTCTCGATGAAATACGGATCGCTCAGCGCCATTTCCTCGAGCGCGATGGCGACGTCGAACACCGGATCGGTGACGCCCAATTCGCCGAGCACTTCGCGCACCGTCTGCTGCATCACCGTCGCGCGCGGATCGTAATTCTTGTACACGCGGTGGCCGAAACCCATCAGGCGGAACGGATCGTCCTTGTCCTTGGCGCGGGCGATATATTCGGGGATGCGGTCGACCGTGCCGATCTCGTGCAGCATGTTGAGCGCAGCTTCGTTCGCCCCGCCATGTGCCGGACCCCACAGGCAGGCAATGCCCGCCGCGATGCACGCGAACGGGTTGGCGCCCGACGACCCCGCCAGACGCACCGTCGACGTCGACGCGTTCTGTTCGTGATCGGCATGGAGGATGAAGATGCGATCCATCGCCTTTTCGACGATCGGGTTGACCTCATACGGCTCGGCCGGGTTGCCGAAGGTCATGCGCAGGAAATTGCCGGTGTAGGACAGGCTGTTCTGCGGATACACGAACGGCCGGCCGACGCTGTATTGATATGCCATCGCCGCGATCGTCGGGATCTTGGCGATCAGCCGGTGCGACGCGATGAGGCGCTGGTTCGGATCGGTGATGTCGGTCGAATCATGATAGAAAGCCGACAGCGCGCCGACGACACCGCACATGATCGCCATCGGATGCGCGTCGCGACGGAATCCGCGGAAGAATGACGACATCTGGTCATGGACCATCGTGTGGCGCGTGATCGTGCCGCTGAACTTCGCAAGCTCGTCCTTCGACGGCAACTCGCCATTCAACAGGAGGTAGCATACCTCCATATAGCTCGATTTTTCGGCCAGATCGCCAATGGCATAGCCGCGGTGGAGCAACACGCCCTCGTCGCCGTCGATATAGGTGATCGCCGACTGGCACGCAGCGGTCGAGGTGAAGCCCGGATCGTAAGTGAACGCGCCGGTCTGCGCATAGAATTTGCGGATATCGACGACATCGGGCCCGACGGACCCGTGCATCACCGCATAATCCTGATCCTTGCCGCCCAAGGCGATCTTTGCGGTGTCAGCCATGAGTCTCTCCTTGCGGCGGTGCAGCAATCGCATTGCGCCGGTTTAAGCTATCGTCAAGCCGCCCGAACGACTCCTCTCGGCCGAGCAGTGCCAGCACGTCGTAAATACCCGGTGAAGTGCTCCGCCCGGTGAGCGCCGCACGCAGCGGTTGGGCGACTTTACCGAGGCCGATACCGGCGGTTTCGGCGACTTGCTTGATCGGCGGCTCGAGGTTTTCGGCGGTCCAGTCGAGCACCGGGTCGATCGCCGCACGGACCTGTGCCACCAGCGCTAGTCCGGCGTCGTCGAGCAGGCCCGCCGCCTTTTCCTCAAGCGGAAGCGGACGTTGTGCGAACAGGAACGCGGCGCCGTCGGCCAGCTCGTTGATCGATTTGGCGCGGACCTTGAGAAACGGCATCGCCTTGGCAAGCAACGCCGTCGCCCCGGCGGAGGCCGGGGCCGCTAAAGGCGGTCGCGCTCCAACGCCAGCGGCCTGCGCCGGGGCGACGCGCTCTGCCACCAGCCCCGCCAGACGCGCATCGTCCGCTTCGCGCAGATAATGGCCGTTCATGTTTTCGAGCTTCTTGATGTCGAAGCGCGAGGGCGAACGCCCGACATCCTTGATGTCGAACCACTCGGTCGCCTGTTCGCGGCTGATATACTCGTCGTCGCCATGGCCCCAGCCGAGGCGGAGGAGATAATTCGACAGCGCCTCGGGCAAAATGCCCATTTCGTCGCGATACGCCTCGACGCCCAGCGCGCCGTGGCGCTTGCTGAGCTTGGCCCCATCCTGCCCGTGGATCAGCGGGACGTGCGCGTAAATCGGCTCCGCCCATCCCATTGCATGGATCAGCGCCAACTGGCGGAACGCGTTGTTGAGGTGATCGTCGCCGCGAATGACATGCGTCACGCCCATATCGTGATCGTCGACGACGACCGAAAGCATATAGGTTGGCGTACCATCCGAGCGCAGCAGGACCATATCGTCCAGTTCGGCATTGGCGACGGTGACTTCGCCCTGGACCAGATCCTGAATGCGCGTCTCACCCGTCCGCGGCGCGCGCAGACGGATGACGAACGGCAGATCGGGCGTATCGGTTCGATCGCGCCAACGCCCGTCGTAACGCAGCGGTTGCTTGTTGGCGCGCTGCTCCGCACGCATCGCCTCAAGCTCTTCGGACGTCGTATAGCAGCGATAGGCATGCCCCGCCGCGAGCAGTTGGTTGGCGACCTCGGCATGACGATCCGCACGCGCGAACTGATAAATTTCCGGCCCGTCCCAATCGAGCGCGAGCCAGCGCATCCCGTCCAGAATCGCCTCGATCGCCGCGTCCGTCGACCGCGCGCGATCAGTGTCCTCGATGCGCAGCAGGAAATCGCCACCGTGATGACGCGCGAACAGCCAGTTGAACAACGCAGTGCGCGCGCCGCCAATGTGCAGGAAGCCGGTTGGTGACGGCGCAAATCGGGTGACAACCTTACTGGTTGCCGGAACAGTTGCGCTCAAGCGCCAAGTCTCCATGAATGCGGCCATGGCCACGGTGATCGACGCGCGCCCTAGCATGGCAACCAAGGGGCTTCAAACGCTCGGGTTGCACATGCATCCGCGCCATTGGGGCCCGCGCGTCGAAGCATGGCTGGAGGTCGAGCGCGACCAATTGTTCCTGTGGACGCCGGTGATGCTGGGCGTCGGCGTGGCGGCGTGGTTTGTCTTGCTGTCGCCGGTCGAGTGGTTGGCGTTTCTGGGCTTGTGCGCGGGTGTCGCGTTGGTCGCAGCAGTCGCGGCGAGCGGGACGCGTCTGCGACGCGCCTTGCTGTGGAGTGCGGCACTCGCGGCACTTGGCTGCGGGCTCAGCTGGGGGCGCGCGGAACGCGTCGCCGCGCCGGTGATCGCGCGTCCGACGATCGCGCAGCTTTCCGGGCGTGTCGAACGCATCGACTTGCTTCCCGCACGCGGTACCATGCGCCTGACCCTCTCGGGATTGGGTGCGGGATTGCCCGATCATGTCCGCGTGTCGGTACCGCTCGATCCGGCGCCACCAGCCGTCCATGAAGGCGATGCGGTCAGCTTGCGTGCGCGGCTCGTTGCGCCGCAGGAACCCGCCGTTCCGGGCGGCTATGATTTCGCACGCATCAGCTGGTTTCAAGGGCTGGGCGGCGTCGGCAAGGCGCTGGGGCCCATCACCGTGACACCCGCCCCGCGCGGCGGACCCAGCCTGCGCGAACGCCTGTCGGCGCACATCCGCGCACAGATCGACGGCAGCGCGGGTGGCATCGCGTCGGCTTTCGCCAGTGGCGACCGCGGCGGCATCGCGCAAAGCGACGAAGAGGCGATGCGCGACAGCGGCCTGACGCATTTGCTGTCGGTCAGCGGCCTGCACATCTCGGCGGTGGTCGGCGCGGCGTTTTTCCTGACGCTCAGATTGCTCGCTTTGTGGCCGCGTCTGGCGCTGCGCCTGCCGCTGGTGGCGATTGCCGCCGGTGCAGGCGCGGCGGCGGGGATCGGCTATACCCTGCTCACCGGCGCCGAAGTGCCGACGATCCGCAGTTGCGTTGCGGCCGTTCTGGTGTGCGTCGGGATCGTCCTCGGGCGCGACGCCTTCACGCTGAGGCTGGTCGCGGCGGGGGCGCTGGCGGTGTTGCTCGCCTGGCCCGAGAGCTTGGTCGGCCCCAGCTTTCAGCTCAGCTTTGCCGCCATCGCGACCATCGTCGCGCTCCACGAAATACCCGCCGTCAAGGCCCGCTTCGCCAAGCGTGACGAGGCATGGTGGGGCAAGGTCGCTCGCGAAATCGGCGCCTTGCTCCTGACGGGCCTGGCGGTCGAAATCACCCTCGCCCCGATTGCGCTGTTCCATTTCCACAAACAGGGGCTGTTCGGCGCGTTGGCGAATATCGTCGCGATACCGCTGACAACGTTCGTCACCATGCCGCTCGAGGCGCTGGCCCTGCTGTTCGACACGGTTGGTCTCGGCACGCCGTTCTGGTGGGCGACCGGCAAGTCGCTCGACCTGCTGCTGTGGATCGCGCGCAGCGTCGCCGCCTGGCCCGGCGCGCGCGCGGCGCTGGCCGACATGCCGCTGGGGGCCTTCGCGCTGATTATCGGTGGCGGAATATGGCTGATCTTGTGGAAGACACGCGCGCGGCTGTTCGGTCTATTCCCGCTCGCCGCCGGCGTGCTGATCGCCGCTGCCGCGCCGCCGCCCGACCTGATCGTCACAGGTGACGGCAAGCATCTCGCGGTGCGGCAGACGGACGGCAGCTATGCGATCCTGCGCGACCGCGCGGGGGATTACGTCCGCCAGGTGCTCGCCGAACGCGGCGGGACGCTGGCGGAGTTGAGCGATCTCGACGGCAGCGACGGCGCATCGTGCAGTGCCGACCTGTGCCGCGCCACGCTGAGCAGCGGCGGGCGTTCATGGCGCGTGATGGCGACAAGAACGCCTTATCTTGTCGATCGACCGTTGTTCGAAGGCGAGTGCGCTGCTGCGGATATCGTCGTCAGCGACCGCCGCTTGCCCTATTGGTGCCGCCCGCGCTGGTTGAAAGCCGATGCCGTATTGCTCGCCAAAACCGGCGGACTGGCCATCGCGCTGAGCGATCAATCGGTCGCCACGGTCAGGACACCCGGCGACGCGCACCCGTGGGTCCGCGCCGCCGAGGCCAATTTCAATAGCGGCGGAGCAAACCGGCGAGGCGGCCCTGCACGCGGACGCGGTCGGCGCGATACCGCTGCGCCTCGTAACGCGCATTCGCCGGATCGAGGCGAACATTCCCGCCCCCTTCCGCATGGAAATATTTGAGCGTCGCTTCGCTGTCGTCGACCAGCGCGACGACGATATCGCCCTCGCGCCCGGTCTCCGTCTTGCGGATCAAGGCGAAGTCGCCGTCGAGAATACCCGCCTCGACCATCGAATCGCCCGAGACCTCGAGCGCATAATGTTCGCCCGGGCCGAGCAAGGCGGCGGGAACCTGCAAAATGCTTTGTCCTTCGATCGCCTCGATCGGCGCACCCGCGGCGATGCGGCCATGCAAGGGCAAGTCGATGACGTCGTTTGCGGGCATAGGTATCTTGGGCGCCGCGACCTTCGCGCGCGCCTTTGCAACTTGCGGCCCGCGCTCGGGCGAACGCACGACTTCGAGCGCACGGGCACGATTGGGCAGACGCTTCAGAAACCCGCGCTCCTCCAGAGCCGAAATCAGGCGATGGACACCCGATTTGGACTTGAGGGTCAGCGCTTCCTTCATCTCCTCGAACGAAGGCGAGATACCGGTTTCGGCGAGCTTGTCCTCGATATAGCAGATTAGTTGGTGCTGTTTGCGCGTCAGCATGCCTGCGGACTCCCATGGTCACGGAACGTTCCAGACCGTTTATGTTCGCATTTGTTCCCCGTCAAGACCCCGTCAACAGCCGTGACGTAGCGGCAGCAAGGTCGTCCTGACGCATCAAACTTTCGCCGACGAGGAAGCAGCGCACGCCATGCGCCGCCATCGCCGTCAGATCGGCATGGCTGCCCAACCCGCTTTCGGCGACGAACGTGCAGCCCGCAGGCGCGCGACCGACCAGTTCATACGTGCGCTCAAAACTCACCGAGAAATCGCGCAGGTCGCGGTTGTTGACCCCGATCAGCCGGGATCGAAGGTTCAGCGCGCGCTCCAGTTCATGCGCGTCGTGCACCTCGACCAGCACGTCCATGCCGCGCTCGATCGCCGCCGCTTCGATTTCCGCCATCGCCCCGTCGTCCAGGGCGGCGACGATGATCAGGATCGCATCCGCGCCGATCGCGCGGCTTTCGGCGACTTGCCACGGATCGATCAGGAAGTCCTTGCGGATCACCGGCAGACCGCACGCGGTGCGGGCCGCGACGAGGAAGTCTTCATGCCCCTGAAAATAATCGGCATCGGTCAGCACCGACAGGCACGCCGCGCCGCCCGCGGCATAATCGCGGGCATGCGCGGCGGGATCGAAATCGGCGCGGATCAGCCCCCTGGATGGCGACGCCTTCTTGATCTCGGCGATCAGTCCGAACCCCGGCGCGGCATCGAGCGCCGCGCGAAACCCGCGTGGCGGCGTCTGCGCGGCGGCATCGCGGTCCAGAGCCCCGAGCGAACGCAGCGGCTTTCGTGCCGCGACTTCGCCGCGCTTGGTGTCCAGAATCTGCGCGAGAATGGTCATGCGCAGTACGCGATCCAGCAATCGAGCAGCGCCTTGGCGAGCCCCTTGTCGACCGCTTCCGCCGCTTCCTCGACCCCGTCCTGCCAGTCGCGCGCGTGTCTTGCGACGATCAGGGCGGCGGCACTGTTGAACAGCACGGCGTCACGATAGGCGCCATTCTCGCCCATCAACAGCCGACGAAGCGCCTGCGCGTTATAAGCCGCATCGCCGCCCCGGATCGCGGTCAGCGGATGAGTGGGAAGGCCGGCATCGGCTGGCGTGATCCGCTCGGGCGGGTGGCCCAACCTTATCACCGTGCTCGGGCCGCCGATCGACAGTTCATCCAGCGGTTCGTCGCCCGCGACCAAAATCGCATCCTCCGTGCCGAGCATCGCCAGCGCGTCGGCGTAGATCGGCAGGTAATCGGGCCGTGCGATGCCGATCAATTGCCGCCGCACCCCCGCCGGATTGCACGCCGGGCCCGTCAGGTTGAAGATCGTGCGTCGCTGGATCGATCTGCGGATCGGCGCGAGCCGGGCAAGTGCTGGATGGTGTTTTTGCGCGAACAGAAACGCAATGCCGAACTCGGCAAGCGTCGCTTCGGCAGTTTCGGACGCGCGATCGAGGTCGAGCCCCAGGGCTTCGAGCGTGTCGGCCCCGCCGGCCTGGCTCGATGCGGCACGGTTGCCGTGCTTCGCGACCGGCACGTCGCATGCCGCAACCACGATCGCTACTGCGGTGGACACGTTGAGGCTGTTGCTCATGTCGCCACCCGTGCCGCACACGTCAATCGCGCCGTCGGGCGCGGCGACGCGGATCATCCGCGCGCGGATTGCGCGAACGGCGGCGGCGATTTCGATCGCGGTTTCGCCGCGCAACGACATCGTCAGGATGAAGTCGCGCGCGGCATCGTCGCCAACCGCGCCATCGAGCAGTGCGTCGAACGCGGTCGTCGCCTGTTCGGGGCTAAGCGGTTGCGCCGCGTCGGGCAGGGTCATGCAAGCGCCTTTACCGGCAATCCGGCGATGCTCATGAAATTGGCGAGCAGGGCATGGCCATGTTCGGTGGCGATGCTTTCGGGATGGAATTGCACGCCGTGGATCGGCAGCGTCGCGTGGCGCAGGCCCATGACGCTGCCGTCGGGTGCGGTTGCATTGACGAACAAGGCGGTGGGCGTATTTTCGACGATCAGCGAGTGATAGCGCGTGGCGGCAAATGGCGACGGCAGCCCGGCGAACAGCCCGGTACTGTCATGCGTCACTGGCGACGTCTTGCCGTGCATCAGGCCGCCGCGCGCGACGCGTCCGCCAAAATGCTGGCCGATCGCCTGATGGCCCAGGCACACGCCGAGGAGCGGCTTGCCCGCATCGGCGCAGGCCGCGACGAGTTCGAGGCTGACACCCGCTTCGTTCGGTGTCCTCGGTCCCGGCGAGATCAGGAACGCGGACGCCCCGCTCGACAAGGCCTGCCCCGCCGAAATCGCGTCGTTGCGGACCACCTCCACCTCCGCGCCGAGCTCCAGCAGATAATGGACGAGGTTGAAGGTGAAGCTGTCGTAATTGTCGATGACGAGGATCATGGACTCGGCGTGGCCAAAAGCTTGGCGAGGTCCGCCTGCCAGAATTTGCCCCAGGTATGCGTGCCGTGGCCGTGGGTTTCGGTGCTGGCGGGGATCAGGCGGAACGTGGCGCGCGGCATGCGCTTCACTTCGCGCTCGGCGATGCCGAGTTCTGGCGGATTGATGAAATCGTCGCCCGAGTTGATCCACAGGACCGGCACCGTGATGCGCTCCAGATTCGCCGACGGGTCGTAGTTGCGCGAGGCATCGTACCAATAGATCGAATCATTGGCGTCCACGCCCCTGCCGCGACTGGCGAAGGCGGCGGCGAGCGCGGCCTCGGCCTTTTCGCGCGTCGGGAATTGTGCCTGCAGCGCTGACGCGTTGCCCCCGGCGATGATCGACAGGTCGGTGACCGTGCGCATCGCCTGCGCGGGCTGATCCTTATACTCGCCACCCAGCCAGGCGGGATCGGCCTCGATCGCGTCGATTGCCATCTTGCGCCACATGCGGTTGCGTCCGGCGATCGCGACGGACTGACAGGCAAAGGGGGCAAGGCGCCTGGCGAAGCCCGGATGCGCCTCGCCCCACACGAAGGCGTGCATGCAGCCCATCGACGTACCGAGGATCAACTGGAGGGATTGCACCCCCAGCCCCTCGGTCAGCATCCGCCGCTGCGCCTCGACCATGTCGTCATAATCGTAACGCGGGAATTTCATGTGCAGCCCGTCGCTGGGCTTGGACGAGCCGCCGTGCCCCAGATTGTCGGGCAGGATAACGAACCATTTGGCGATATCGAGCGGCTGGCCGCGGCCGTAAAGTTCGTCGGCAAATTGCGTGACGAGGAACTGCTTGCCCGTCCCGCCGGTGCCGTGAAGCACCATGATCGCATTGTCGATCTGCCCTTTGGCATCGCGGTGCGGTATGCCGAGCGTGGTGTAATGCATCCGCACTTCGGGGAGCTTTTCGCCCGATTTGAATGCGAAATCGCGGAGGGCGACGTCCCCTTCCTTGGTCGGCCATTGCCGGGCCTGCGGGGCGGCGGGCGAGGTGACCGGTTGCGCCTTTTGCACGATGGCCGGGGCGGCGACGAACAACCAAGCGAGGGCGATGATCAGGCGGGTCATGCTGGACGCTTTACGACGCAGTGCGGGGCGCGCAAACCGATACCGTGATCCGCAAATTGTTCCTGACCCTGCTGTTCGTCGTGCCAGCGGGCGCTTTGGCGCACGAAATGTGGCTTGCCCCCGCCGCCTTTCGTTATTCCGGGACGCAGGCCGTGGTGCCAACCCGCTTTCTGGTCGGTGACGCCGCCGACATCACGCCATGGCGCGTCGCGTGGGACAAGGTGGTGTCGCTCCGCAGCTATGGTCCGACCGGCATCGTCGATCAGCAGGCCAACCTTCGGCCCACGATGCCTTCGCTTGAGGCGGCTGCCGAAGTACAACTCACTGGGACAGGCACGCATATTGTCGCAATCGAGACGTATCATGCGGAGATTACGCTGCCCGCAAGCGCGTATAATGCCTATCTCGCCGAGGATGGCCTGACACCCGCCATCGAAGCCCGCCGCGCCGCGCATCTGGAGGCCCGGGACGGGCGGGAAGTCTATTCGCGACGCGCCAAAATGCTCGTCCAGCTTGGCCCGCGACCGACCGGCAATGTCACGCAGCCGATCGGCCAAACGTTGGAAATCGTGCCGCTCGCCAATCCGTTCGCGCTGCACAACGGCGACGTGCTCGCCGCACGTATTCTCTATCTCGGCAAGCCGCTCGATGGAGCGAAAGTCATGTTCGCCGATCTCGACCGGCCCGCCTCACCGCCCATATTCGCGCAATCGCGCGGCGGCGGTATCGTTCGGTTTGTCGCTGCAGGAAAAGGTCGTTCGCGACTTAGCGTGGTGTGGACCCGTGCGCTGGACGGCAATCCACGCGCCGATTTCGAGACGATCTTTTCCAGCCTGACGTTCGGTTACTGACCAAAGCCCGCTTCACCCGCCAGCCGGATTGCTTCGCGCGCGGCGGCAAACAGCGCGCCGGATTTGGCTTCGCATTCGCGCTGTTCGTTTTCGGGGAGGCTGTCGGCGACGATGCCCGCCCCGGCCTGGACGTGCATCGTGCCGTCCTTCACGACGGCGGTGCGTAGAACGATGCAGCTGTCCATGCTGCCGTCGGGGCTAAAATAGCCGACGCCACCGGCATAGGCCCCGCGCGTTTCGGGTTCGAGTTCGGCGATGATTTCGCAAGCCCGCACTTTCGGCGCGCCGCTGACGGTCCCCGCCGGGAAGCCCGCGAACAAGGCGTCGAGCGCGTCCTTGCCCGCGGCCAGCCGCCCCGTGACGTTGGAGACGATGTGCATCACATGGCTGTAGAATTCGACCATATAGCTGTCGGTGACGGTGACGCTGCCGCCCTCGGTCACGCGGCCGACATCGTTGCGGCCTAGGTCGAGCAGCATCAAATGTTCGGCGCACTCCTTGGGATCGGCCAGCAGTTCGGCGCGGTTGTCGGCATCCTCGCGCTCAGATTTCCCGCGCGGACGTGTGCCGGCGATGGGGCGGATGGTGACCTCTCCATCGCGGACGCGAACGAGGATTTCGGGTGACGAGCCGATCAGCGCGAAGCCTGGCAGGTCGAGATGGTAGAGGAACGGCGACGGGTTGATCCGGCGGAGCGCGCGGTAGAGGTCGAACGGCGGCAGTGCGAACGGCGTGGTGAACCGCTGGGCGAGGACGACCTGGAAGATGTCGCCGGCGGCGATGTAGTTTTGCGCGGTGGCGACCATGGCGGCGTAGCGCGCTGCGTCGAGCACCGGCGTCGTCCCGGCGGAGACCGGGACCGCTAATGTGCGAGCGCGACCGTCGTGAGCGGCCCCGGTCTTCGCCGGGGCGACGAGTTTCGCCATCGCGGTCTCGATCCGCTCGATCGCGCGATCCACATCTCCGTTCGGCCACACTGGTGCGACGAAGAAGAGTTGGTCGGCCAGCCTGTCGAACACCAGGATCAGCGTCGGCCGCACGAACATCATGTCCGGCAGGCCGATGGGATTGGCGGGCGGACGCGGCAGCCGCTCGATCAGCCCGACCGTCTCATAGGCGAAATAACCGACCAGCACCGCCAGCGCCGGAGGCAATTCGGGCGGCACGTCGAGGCGGCACTCGGCGACCAGCGCACGGAGCGCGCCGATCGGCTCCCCCGCCCCGGCGAAGGCATCGCGGTCATGCGCCCAGTCGCGATTGATCGCCGCGCCATCGCCATCGGCGCGAAAGACGAGATCGGGTGCGAGGCCGAGGAGGCTGTACCGCCCGCGCGATCGCCCGCCTTCGACCGATTCGAGCAGGAAATCGCCGCGTCCCGGCTCGATCAGCTTGAGCGCGGTGGACACCGGCGTTTCGGTATCCGCGACGATACTGCGCCAGACGAGCGCACCGCGCCCGTCCGCGAGCACCATCCGCGCGTCTGCATCGCTCATCGGCGAGCGGTCATTGCGCTCCGCCGGCTAGGCTCCGCTTGACCGCCGAAATCTTGGACGCGTCCCGCTTCACCCCGACCTGGGTGCGAACCGCGTTCATGAATTGCTGAACATATTCGTCGCCCGCGCTGCGCGACAACGCCTGTTGCACGCTCTGCACCAGCCCGCCCGCTTCGGCGAGGTTACCGGGCTCGACCTTGTCGACCGTGACAACAACCCAGCCGCCATTGTTCGGCGCGGCCAGCGTTTTGGCGCGGCCCGGGGCAATCGCGAACATCAGGGCCAGCGGCGGCGGCGCCCGGCCCTGATCGCGCAGGATTTCGAGGCGGCGCCCCCCCAGTGGCTGGACCGGCGGCAGCTTGACGCCCGCAGCGGCAACCGCCTGCGCCAGCCGTGTGCCGCTATTGACCGCGGCGGCGATTGTGTCGGCGACACGCTTTGCGGCCTGCTTGGCGCGGTCGATCTTGTAATCGACCAGCAGGCCATCGCGGATCATGGCGAACGGCCGCGCTGCCGACGGCACGACCTTTTCGAGCTTCCAAAAGGCGAATTTGCCGTCGGCGATCGTTGCCACCTGCGGATCGTCGTCGGGTTCAGCCCCGAACGCGTCGCGGACCATCCCGGCATATTCGGGGGGCAGTTTGTACGCGACATTGTCCGGATCGGTCGCCGTCGCGGTCAGCGCGGGCGATTGCGACACCGTCAGTCCGTTTGTTTTGGCGACATCGTCGAACGTCGCGCCACCATCGATCGCATCCTGCATCTTGGCGACGCGATCGGCGACCAGGTCATTGGCCTTTTTCGTGGTCAGCCGCGTGACGATTTCGGTGCGCGCCACCGCCAGGGTCTTGGCTGCCTTGTCGACCACCTGATCGACGCGGAACACGACGAAGCCGAGCGGCGAGCGCAACGGCCCGCCGACTGCGCCCTTCGGCGCGGCGAACACCGCCGCCGCCACCGCGTCGCCCGAAATCTTGGTCAGACCCGCGCGATCGGTAGGCGGCAAGGTCAGCGGTTCGAGCCCGAGCGGCTTTAAGGCATCGGCGAACGACGCGCCGCCCTTGATCCGTGCGAACACCGCGTTGGCCGCAGCCTGATCGGCGATGACCGCTTGCGTGATGCCGCGCGTTTGGCTGGCACCGTAAAGCTGCGCGTTGCTCTTGTAATCGGCGGCAATCTCCGCCTCGGTCGGGACCGCATCGGCACCCACCGACGTCCGGTCGAACACCGCGTAACGCAGGATGCGGCGCTCCGGGACCGTGTAGTTTTTCAGATTGGTGCGATAAAATGCCGTCAATTCCGCGTCGGTCGGCGCCTGCAAGCTGGCAAAGGCGGCGGTCGGCACCGACGCCATTTTCCCGTCGCGCCGCTCGACCAGCAACGCGGCATAAGGCGCGACCAGATTGGCGGGCATCCGCGCACCGCCGCTGACCGGGATCAGCAGTTGGCGGGTCAGCGCTTCGCGTGCGAAATCAGCGCGCAATTCGCCCTCGTTGATCTTGCGCTGCGACAGGACGCCGAGGAAGGTGTTGCGGTCGAATTGGCCGGTCGGGCCGTTGAACGCGGGGATCGAAGCGATCTGCCCGTCGACCAGCTTCTTCGACGCGACCATGCCATTGGCGGCCGCGAATTCCTCGACCGCCCGGCCGTTGACCAATTGATCGAGAACTTCATCGACCCCGCCGCCCGCGACGAATCCGGCCATGTCGAGCGTCGGATTTTGCGCGCGGTTGGAATCGAGCGCGAGTTTGGCGCGGCGCTCGACCTCGACTTCCGAAATCGAGATCGACCCCGCCTTGGCGACACCGCCGCCGGTGCCGCTGGCCAGATTGCCGATCCCGCCGCTGCCGCCGACACCGGTGACGATGAACGCGAGCATGATGACGGCGAACAGCGCGAGCACCGGCGGCGAGGTTAAATATTTGCGAAAGATCTTGAGCATCGTGCGGCCTTGAGCGAATTTCGGTTCGCCCATAGTGCGGCGCGATGCACACACGCAAGCTGATCGCCGGAAACTGGAAGATGCACGGCACCCTTGCCGCATTGTCCGAACTCGAAGCCATTGTCGCCGCGACTCATGATGACGTGGATGTGGCGATCTGTCCGCCCTTCACGCTGATCGCGCCCGCCGCCGCGCTGGCCGGAGCAGTACGGATCGGCGCGCAGGATTGCTCGCCCCAGCCGCAGGGCGCGCATACCGGCGATATTTCGGCGGCGATGCTGGTCGAAGCCGGTGCCACTTTGTGCATCGTCGGGCATAGCGAGCGCCGCGCCGATCATGGCGAAACCGATGCGGTCGTGCGCGCCAAGGCCGAGGCCGCGCTCGACGCAGGAATGCAGCCGATCGTCTGTGTCGGCGAAACGCTCGAACAACGCGATGCGGGTCAGGCCGTCGAGGTCGTCGAGGGGCAACTCGACGGATCATTGCCCGAAGCGTTCGAACGCTGCGTCGTCGCGTACGAACCGGTCTGGGCGATCGGCACCGGACGCACCCCGTCCGCCGACGATGTCGCGGCGATGCACGCGGCGATCCGTGCGAAGGTCGGGCCGGACGTGCGGATTCTGTACGGCGGGTCGGTCAAGCCGTCGAACGCCGCCGAATTGCTTCACGTCGCCAATGTCGATGGCGCGTTGGTCGGCGGGGCGAGCCTGACCGCCAGGGATTTCGTGCCGATCATCAGATCTGCATAGTCGTCGTCCCGGCGAAGGCCGGGACCGCTAAAGGCGGTCGTGCTTCGCCGCCAGCGGCCCCGGCCTTCGCCGGGGCGACGGGAGCGTTGCGATTCGCCGCTCGCGTCCTTATGTGGCGCGGCATGTTGACCTTCCTTCTTGTCGTTCAGGCGATCGTCGCCGCTGCCCTTGTCGGCGTCATTCTGATGCAGCGTAGCGAAGGCGGCGGGCTGGGCATGGGCGGCAGCCCGTCGGGCCTGATGTCCGCGCGTGGCGCCGCCGATTTCCTGACCCGCGCGACGACGATACTCGCCAGCGTGTTCGTCATTCTGTGCATCGTCATGGCGGTGATTTCGGCACATCGCGCGGCACCCGGTACGGTCGATACGTCGTTGAAGGGCGCGGTTTCCGGCCAGCCAACTCCCGCCGCGCAACCAGCGGCGAACAAGTCACCGGTCCCTCTCGGCGGCCAGGCGACTCCAGCGCCACAGCCGGCCACGCCGGCCCCTGGAAACGCGCAATAAACTGACAAGCGGGTTGCGCGGACGGGGTCCGCGCGGCTAAGCCCATTCTCCCATGGCGCGGTTCATTTTCATAACCGGCGGCGTGGTTTCGTCGCTTGGCAAAGGTCTTATGGCGGCGTCGCTCGCGGCGTTGTTGCAGGCGCGCGGCTACAGCGTGCGTATCCGCAAGTTCGACCCCTATCTCAACGTCGATCCAGGCACGATGAGCCCGTATCAGCATGGCGAAGTGTACGTCACCGACGACGGGGCGGAGACCGATCTCGACCTCGGTCATTACGAGCGCTTTACGGGCGTCGCGTCGCGCCAGTCGGACAACATCACTTCGGGCCGGATTTACCAGCAAATCATCCAGCGCGAGCGGCGCGGGGATTATCTCGGTGCAACGGTGCAGGTCATTCCGCACGTCACCGACGCGATCAAGGCGTTCGCGCTCGACCAGACTGAAGATGTCGATTTCGTGTTGTGCGAGATCGGCGGGACCGTCGGCGACATCGAATCGCTGCCGTTCATTGAAGCGATCCGTCAGCTGCGGAACGATCTGGGTCGCGGTAACAGCGTGTCGATCCATTTGACGCTGGTGCCGTACATCGCGGCGGCGGGCGAGCTAAAGACCAAGCCCACGCAGCACAGCGTGCGCGAATTGGCGGCTTTGGGCGTTCAGCCCGACGTGCTCGTCTGCCGCTGCGAACACCCGCTACCGCAGAGCGAACGCGACAAGATCGCGCAATTTTGCAACGTGCGGAAAGAGGCGGTGATCCCCGCGCTGGACGCCAAATCGATCTATGGCGTGCCGATGCAATATCACGCCGAGGGGCTCGATTCGGAGGTGCTGCGCGCCTTTGGCGAGGAACCGGGCGCGGCACCGCCGCTCGATCGCTGGATCGACATCATGGACCGGCTGCACAATCCCGAGGGCGAAGTGACGATCGGCGTGGTCGGCAAATATGTCGGGCTGCAGGACGCGTATAAGTCGCTGACCGAGGCGCTGGTCCATGGCGGCATCGCCAATCGCGTGAAGGTGCGGATCAACTGGCTCGACGCCGAACTGTTCGCGGCAAACCCCGCGGACGTGGCGGCGATGCTCGAGCCGGTCCACGGCATCCTCGTCCCCGGCGGGTTCGGCGAGCGCGGTTCCGAAGGCAAGATTTCGAGCGTGCAATTCGCGCGCGAACGACGCGTGCCGTTCTTCGGCATCTGCCTCGGCATGCAGATGGCGTGCATCGAAGGCGCGCGGAATCTCGCGGGGATCGCATCGGCCTCGACCACCGAATTCGGCGAAACCGATGAACCGGTGGTCGGCCTGATTACCGAATGGATGAGCCCCGAAGGCCTGGAGAGCCGCCATGCCGATGGCGACCTTGGCGGCACGATGCGGCTCGGCGCCTATGATGCAAAGCTCGGCGGTAACAGCCGCGCGGCGACGATTTATGGCGGCACCGAAATCAGCGAGCGCCACCGCCACCGCTACGAAGTCAACGTCCATTATCGCGAGGCATTGGAAAAACAGGGCCTGATCTTTTCCGGACTGTCGCCCGACGGCGAACTGCCCGAAATCGTCGAGCGGCCCGACCATCCGTGGTTCGTCGGGGTGCAGTTCCATCCCGAACTGAAGTCCAAGCCCTTCGCGCCGCATCCGCTGTTCGCCAGTTTTATCGAGGCGGCGGTCGCCCAATCCCGGCTGGTCTGACGCATTTCAGTCTAGCGTTGTCAGTTCGCTGGCCCCAAGTTTTTGTGTCTTTCTAAAGCCCACCATATCAGTGGACGATAGCCTCGATACATCAGGGGCGATTCATGACGCGCGCATTCAAACTGGCATTGTTGTTCTCGGCGGCGGTTTCCTCTCTGGCCGCCGCCGAGGACGCCCCGCAGGCGGCGACGTCGCCCAACGCGGTCGTCGGCGCGTCGGACGTCATCATCGTCACCGCCCGCCGCCGCCAGGAAACCGCGCAGCAGGTGCCGCTGGCCATTTCGGTCATCCGCGGCGATTCGATCGAGGCCACCGGCAATTTCAACGTCGTGAAGCTGCAGCAACTGGCCCCGACGCTGCAGGTTTATACGTCGAACCCGCGCAACACTTCGGTCAACATCCGCGGGCTCGGCGTGCCGTTCGGCCTGACCAGCGACGGGTTCGAGCAGGGCGTCGGCATCTATGTCGACGACGTGTATAATTCGCGCGTCGCCGCCGCGACATTCGACTTTCTCGATGTCGAGCAGGTCGAGGTGCTGCGCGGGCCGCAGGGCACGCTTTATGGCAAGAACACGACCGCCGGCGCGATCAACATCACCACCAACCAGCCGACGTTCGATTTCGAAGGCCATGCCGAAATCACCGCCGGCAATCTCGATTACAAACAGGGCAAGGCGGCGATTTCCGGCCCGCTGTCGGACACCATCGCCGTGCGCCTCGCCGTCGCCACCACCAGCCGTCGCGGGACGCTCTACAACACGCGGACTCAGCGCTACCTCAACGAACAGGACAATCTCGGTCTGCGCGGCACATTGCTGTTCAAACCAAGCGACGATCTCAGCATCACGCTGTCGGGCGATTATTCGAAACAGGACCCTTATGGCTTCGGCACCGCATTCGTCCGGGTCGGGACGACCCAGCGCGCGCTCAGCCGTCAGTATGACGCGCTCGTCGCGGCGATCAACGCCGCCACACCCGGGCGCAATTACGCCGTCCCCAGCCGCAACGTGTACGACCGTCTGACCGATATCGACGCCACGCTTCAGGCCGGTAACAAGATCGGCGGCGCGTCGTTGAAGGTGAAGTGGAATGTGGGCCCCGGCACCCTGACCTCGGTGTCCGCGTGGCGATTCTGGGACTGGAAACCGCAGAACGACCGCGATTTCACCGGTCTGTCGATCGTTTCGAAATCGCAAAATCCGTCACAGCAGAACCAGTACAGCCAGGAATTCCGCTATAATTATGAGGGTCCAAAGGTCGACGCGGTAATCGGCCTGTTCGGTTTCAAGCAGCGCATCGATACCCAAGGGGTCGAGCAACAGGGTGCCGATGCCAGCCGCTGGAGCCTGTCCGGCGCGCAGGCGACCGATGCCTCGATCCTCAACGGCCTGACCGCGACCAACACCCAATATCTCAAGAGCGACAGCGCCGCGCTCTATGGCCAAGTCAGTTACAAACTGACCGACGCCTTGACGATTCAGCCCAGCATCCGCGTCAACTACGACAAGAAACAGGGCTATTATAATCGCGTCGTGACCACCGGTGCGGGCACGGTGATCAGTTGCACGCCCGCCCCCGCCGCAGGCACGACGCTGGCGGCGCAATGCGGCGTGTACCAGCCGCAAAGTACCTCGCCATCGGTCAGCGACTGGAACTTCAGCTACGACTTCAACGTGAATTACAAATTCGCACGCGATGTCCTCGGCTACGCGACCTATGCGAAGAGCTTCAAGACCGTCGGCATCAACCAGAACGGCCTGCCGCTGACCGCCGCCAACGTCCCCGATCTGTCGGCCAGCACAGTCAAGCCGGAGTCGGTCAACCACTTCGAAATCGGCCTCAAGACGCAATTTTGGGACCGCAAGGCGACCTTCAACCTCACCGCATTTCACACCAGCATCAGGGATTTCCAGGCAACGGTGAATGGCGGCCAGTTCGGCACGGTGCGCGGCTACCTCGCCAATGCCGAGAAGGTCGTGTCGCAGGGGATCGAGGCCGACTTCAAGATCCGCACCAGCGAACGCTTCACCGCTTATGCCAATGGCGCTTACACCGATGCCAAATACAAGAAGTTCACCAGCGCGCCGTGCCCGCCCGAATTGTCCGGCGGCACGCTGCAGGCGGCGGGCACGACCCCCGATTATTCGCAAGCCGGTGTCCCCGGGGCGCTTAGCCCACGACAATGCGACATTTCGGGACAGGCGCTGCCCGGCGTCTCCAAATGGGCGTTCAGCTATGGCGCGGAAGTGAATGCGCCGGTCACGGTGCTGGCAAAGCAGGGTCAAATCTATCTCGGTGTCGACGGCAATTATCGTTCGCACTGGAATTCTAACGCGTCCCCGTCGATCTATACCGATGTGAAGGGCTACGCGCTGACCAACTTCCGCGCCGGTTTCCGTGGCGACGGATTCGATGTGTTCGGCTGGGTCCGCAACGCCTTTGACGTCAACTATATCGAATTGTTGCAGGTCGCCCCGGGCAATGTCGGGCTGATCGCCGGCACGCCGGGCGACGAGCGCACGTTCGGTGGGACGATCAAGTTCAGTTTCTGACCGGTTAGCGCGCCGCTAACCACACCGGATGGGACGGCTTTAACCGCATCTTAGCGCCTGTCGTGCGACCAGACCTGCGACCGAACACGGAGCAGGCATTACATGCGCGTACTCGCAATGGCATCGCAAAAGGGCGGATCGGGCAAGACGACCCTGTCCGGCCATATCGCGGTGCAGGCCCAGCTGGCGGGGGCCGGCCCCGTCGTGCTGATCGATATCGACCCGCAGGGATCGCTCGCCGATTGGTGGAACGAGCGTGAGGCGGAATTGCCCGCGTTCGCGCAGACGACCGTCGCGCGCCTCGCCTCGGACCTCGAAATGCTGCGCCAACAGGGCTTCAAGCTGGCCGTCATCGACACCCCGCCCGCCATCACCATGGCGATCCAGAGCGTCATCACCGTCGCCGAACTGATCGTCATCCCGACGCGTCCCAGCCCGCATGATCTGCGCGCCGTCGGTGCGACGGTCGATCTGTGCGACCGCGCCGGCAAGCCTTTGCTGTTCGTCGTCAATGGCGCGACGCCCAAGGCCAAGATCACCTTCGAAGCCGCCATCGCGCTGTCGCAGCACGGCACGGTTGCGCCGGTGACGATCCACCACCGTACCGATTTCGCCGCATCGATGATCGACGGCCGCACGGTGATGGAGGTCGATCCGCGCAGCAAATCGGCGGCCGAAGTCACTGAATTGTGGAGCTACATCTCCGACCGCCTCGAAAAGAATTTCCGCCGCACCGTATTCGCCGCCCCCGGCATGGGCCAGGGTGCGATGCCGGCAATGGCTGCGCGTGCCGCGCCGGGTGGCTTTGGCCGCCGGGTGGTGGGCCAGTGAGCGGCGTCGCCATGAACGAACCCAAACCCTTTGCCTCGTTGTCCTCCGGGCTCCTCGCCCGCAAGGGTCAGGCCAAGCCCGCGATGCGGCCCCAGGGCTTTGGCACGTTCGGCGCGCAGTCGACGGGGTTCGACGATCTCGGCTGGAACGACATGGGTCACGATCGCGGCGCCCCGCAGGTCGGGCTGACGCCGATGGATGCGGATCCGGTCGAAGCCGAAATCGTGCCGTTGCACGCCGAGCTGGCACCTGAAACCGCCGAGCCCTTCGAGCCGGTGGTGTTCCAGCAGCGTGAAGAGATCGAGCGTAGCTATGAGGCCGCGCCGATCGACGAAACGCCGGTCGAGGATGTGGAACCCGCCGCGCCGATTCTGATGACCAAGCGCAAGGCGACGCCGCTGTTCGCGCCTGCACCGGTGGCCGAAGCCGAGCCGGCACCCGCCATCGCGCCAGTTGCCGTGTCCGTCGCCATCCAGCCCTCCGCGCCGATCTTCCGCGCGCCTGCGGGCAGCAAAGCGCGCGCCGCCTTCACGCTGCGGCTCGATCAGGATCGTCATCTGAAACTGCGCCTCGCCGCGGCGGTCGCGCATCGTTCGGCTCAGGCGCTGGTGATCGAAGCGCTCGATGCCTTTCTCGCCAACACTCCGGCGGTGGCGGGCATCACGCCCGGTTCCGCTAATTAGGACGACAGACATGACGCCTCATCGCTTCGCCCGCCTTGCCGCCACGACCTTGTCGCTCACCGCGCTCGCTTTCGGCATCACCGCTGCAAAAGCGCCGAGCGCCGCGCAGATCGAAAAACTGCTCGCCAAGGGAGACACCGCCGACGCGGTCACCGCCGCCGAAGCCAGTGTCGCGGCTACGCCCAACGCCGCGGCCAACCGCGCGCAGCTCGGACGGGTTTATCTCGAGGCAGGTCGTTTTTCTTCCGCCGAAGCGGCGTTTGCCGATGTGCTGGCAATCGACCCCAGCGACGGCGCCAGCGCGCTGAAACTCGCTCTGGTCAAGGTTGCGCTGGGCAAGGGACCAGCCGCCCGAAGTGTGCTCGAAGCCAATCGCGACCGTCTCGGCGGCGCGGATTACGGCCTCGCCGTGGCGCTGTCGGGCGATACCGATGCGGGCGTCCAGATCCTCGAAGCCGTCACCCGCGCGCCGGGCGCGGATGCCAAGGCGCGTCAGAATCTCGCGCTGGCTTATGCGCTGCAGGGCAAATGGCTCAATGCGCGCGTCATGGCGGTGCAGGATCTGTCCCCCGCCGACGCCGATGCGCGCATCGTTCAGTGGATGAATTTCGTCCGTCCCACCGCCGCGCACGATCAGGTCGCGACGTTGCTCGGCGTGACGCCCGCAGCGGTCGATACCGGCCAGCCGATGGCGCTGGCCTTTGCGCACAACGCCGCGCCCGTGGCGCTGGCCGAAGTCAGCAAACCGGTCGAAGTCGCTCCGGCGCCCGAAGCCGAGCCCGCGCCAGTTGCCCTTGCCATGGTCACGCCACCGCCGACGCCATTGATCGTGGATACGCCGAGCGCCGCGCCGACCACCGCGCAACTCACCGCCGCTTTCGCCGAAACGCGCAAGGTGACGTTCGCGCCGAACCGCGAAGTGGCACAGGTCATTCCCGCCACGGTCTTCGTGCCGCAGCGTCCCCTGGTCCTCGCCGCCAAGCCCAAGCCCTTCGTTCCCGCGATCCGTGCCGCGTCGGGCGGACGCTACGTCGTCCAGCTGGGCGCGTTCGGCAGCGAGGGTCAGGCCGAACATGCCTGGCGTCGCAGCAGCGCTCGCCTCGGCGTCGCCGGCTACACCCCGTCGAGCGCGCGCATCCGCGTCCGCAACGTCAATTTCGTCCGCTTGTCGGTCGGTGGCTTTCCGACGCGCACCCCTGCGGTCAATTTATGTGAGCGCGTGCGACACGCGGGCGGCATGTGCTTCGTGCGCACGACGGCGGGTGACCAGATCGCCGCGTGGTTCCGCCCCGGCAATCCGCAGCGCTACGCCAGCCGTTAGGAAATAGTCCGTCCGCCCTTGATGGTGCGGACGGCACGGCCCTGCACCGGCAGCCCCTGAAACGGCGTATTCCCCGCCGACGATGCGAATTTCGCGCCGTCGACGATCCAGAATGCGTTCGGATCGGCCAGGCACAGATCGGCGGGCGCGCCCGCGCCGAGACGCCCTGCATCAATTCCCAGGAGCCGCGCCGGATTGATGCTGGTCAGTTCGGTGAGGCGGGCGATGTCGACCACCCCTTCGCGCACCAGCCCTAGCCCCAGCGTCAGTAGCAATTCCGCACCGCTCGCGCCCGGATCGGCGTCGGCGAAGGGCAGCCGCTTGGCCTCTGCCCCGCGCGGATCGTGCCCCGAACACAAAATGTCGATCGTCCCGTCGGACAGCGCCGCGAGGCACGCCCGCCGGTCGTCTTCGCACCGCAGCGGCGGAGACAGCCGCGCAAAGGTGCGGAAATCGCTCAGCGCAATTTCTGACAACAGCAGATGCGCGGGGGTGATGCCGCACGTCACCGGCAGTCCGCGTGCTTTCGCCTCGCGGATCAAGTCGAAGCCGCGCATTGTGGTCACCTGATCGAAATGCAGCGCCGCGCCGGTTTCCTCGACCAGCAACAGGTCGCGCGCGATCGCCAGCGCCTCGGCGATCGCCGGCGCGGCATGCAGTCCGTGGCGTGTCGCGGTTTCCCCCGCCGTCGCCACCGCACCACCGGTCAGACCGGCATCCTCGGCATGGACGATGACCGTCAGCCCGAGGGTCGAGGCATATTGCAGCACGCGGCGCATCACCCCCGAATCCGCAATCCAGCGCCGCCCCGTCGCCACCGCTTTCGCCCCCGCACGCGCCATCAGCGCATATTCGGCGAGTTCGCGCCCTTCGAGATTCTTGGTGGCGGCGGCCAGTGGATGGACCCATAGGGAAGGCTTGGCGGCAAGCGCGGCGCGCTGAACCAGCCCCGGATCGTCGAGCGGTAGCCGCCCGTCGGGCATAGGCGCCACCCGCGTAATTCCGCCAGCGGCGCAAGCCGCGATCTCGACCGCCTGCGCGCCGATGTCGATCAATCCGGGAAGGAGGACCAGCCCCTTCGCATCGATCACTTCGGCATCGGCGGGAATCTCGAACCCGCCGGTTGCGGCAATGCGGTCGCCGTCGATCAGCAGATCGCCCGGCCGATCGATCAGCGTGCCACCCAAAATCGCGATGCGCATCGGAGCCTGATGGGTCACCGGCGCCCCCGCGTCAGCACGTCGAGGCACGCCATGCGCACCGCCACGCCCATTTCGACCTGTTCGGCGATGGTCGAGCGATCCCTGTCGTCGGCTAGCCCCGACGTGATCTCAACCCCCCGATTCATCGGGCCCGGGTGCATCACGAGCGCACCCGGTTTGGCCCGCTCGAGCCGCTTCGGCGTCAGACCCCACAGCGCATGGAATTCGCGCAAGCTCGGGATATATCCCGCCGCCATCCGCTCGGTCTGCAGCCGCAACATCATCACCGCGTCGCAACCGTCGAGCCCGGCATCCATGTCGGTGAACGCCGTCACGCCCATCCGCTCGATTCCCGCGGGCATCAAGGTCGGTGGGGCAATCACGCGCACTTCGGCGGCGAGTGCCGTGAGCGCGAGAATGTTGGAGCGCGCCACGCGGCTGTGCATGATGTCGCCGCAAATCGCGATGCGCTTGTTGGCGATGTCGCCCAGCCGCCGCCGGATCGTCAGTGCGTCGAGCAAAGCCTGGGTCGGGTGTTCGTGGCTGCCGTCGCCCGCATTCAACACCGGGCAATCGACCTTGTCGGCGATCAGCGCCACCGCCCCCGAACTGCCGTGCCGGATGACGATCACATCCGCGCGCATCGCGTTCAGCGTGATTGCGGTGTCGATCAGCGTTTCGCCCTTTTTCACGCTCGATTGTGCGGCATGCATGTTGACGACGTCGGCACCCAGCCGTTTGCCGGCGATCTCGAAGCTCAACAGCGTCCGCGTCGAATTCTCGAAAAACGCGTTGATCTGCGTCAGGCCCGCCAGCCGTGCGTCCCGGCCATGCGCACGATTATGCTCGACCCAGCGGTCCGCCTCGTCGAGCAGAAACAGGATTTCATGCGGCTGGAGCTGCGCGATCCCGAGCAGGTCGCGGTGCGGGAATTCCGGCGGCGTCACTAAAGAACGTGCGTTACGACGGAGACCGCCGACGCGCAAGGATCAGTGCGGCGCGCCGAACTTGCTGTACACCGCGACGCTCGCCGCCACCGGATCGAGCCGCACCCACAATGCCACCGCCAGCGCGGCGACGATCAGCAGCAGCGCCGCCGTCAGCGCGGTCTGGCGTGACACGATCGGCGCCAGCGGCCACGCGATGGTCGCGGCGAGGACCAGCGGCAATGCGGCGATCATCGGCATCCCCGGCCCGACGGCCTGCATCAGTAGAAATCCAATGGCGAGGAGGTGGCCGATGCCGATCGCCGCGAGGACCACAGCTATGCTGTCGGCAAGCACGCCGCGCTCCGACAGCAAGGCAACCACGCCACCGATCAGCAACGGCACAGTGATCAGGAACGCCGCGGTCGGCGCGAGTCCCTGTGCCACGGCCGCGAGCAGCAACAGCGGCACCGCCGCCCCCGTCCACCCTGCCGGGTCGAGCCGGTGCCGCATCAGCAATGCGCGGACCAGCCCGATCGACGCGATGCACGCCAGCAACGCCTGCACCTGCAATCGCGGGATCGCCGCGAGGCGGTCGTAGTAATTGACCGGCCCGTCAGCCCCCGAAACCAGATTGATCGCGTAAAGCAGGACCCCCGCGACGATCGGCAGCAACAGCGTCACGGCAATGCCGCGCACCCCGTCGCGCCACGTCCCGGCCCCCCGCGCGGCAAAGCCCCAGGCAAGCGCGGCCGCGCCCAGCAACACCCACCCGAACACCGGCGGATAATGCACCACGAACAGCCCGAAAATATCGAAGAACACACGGTCGATCTTGGCGACCGGATCGACCGGCGCGGCAGCCAGCGCGCGCGTCAGGTCGAGCACCTGCCCGCCCATGTCCTGCAAGGCGCCCTGATCGAGATTGTCGGGCGTCGCCAGCGGCGAATGGTACAGTCCGGGCCGACCAACAAAGGCGAAGTTATAGCCGTAATGGCCCGCCGCCTTGGCCGGCGTGAAGTCGGTCGAGTTGGGTAGCTTCTTGTAAACGAACACGCTCAGCGACGTGCCCACCGGCCGCCGCACCGCACCCGCGAACAGCCGCACCGCCGCATCATTGCCGTCGCCGGTTTCAAACATCGATGCGCGCCCGCCGCCGCCACGTGTCTCCAGATTGACGATCGGGCCGATATGCGCGCGCAACGGATCGCCCGCAAAGAACATCTTCGCCCCGCTCAGCCCCAGTTCCTCGCCATCGGTCAGCAACACGATCACGTCGCGCCGCTGCGGGCCGGAAGCCTTCAGCGCGCGGACCGTCTCCAGGATCGACACGACCCCCGCGCTGTCGTCCGCCGCGCCGGGAGAACCCCACACGGTGTCGTGATGCGCCATCAGCAGGACTGCGGGCAGTGTGGGATCGGTCCCCGGCAACCGCGCGATGATGTTGGTCAGCGGCACCGTCGCGGTCGATCCCGACCAGGTGGCCAGCCGCTCGGCGGACTTGGCATCCATCGAACCCTGCGCCGTCGATACCTCCAAGCCGATGGCGCGTAACCGCGTCGTCAGCACATCGCGCACATGCGCATCCTCGGCGCTGCCGGTCGGATGCGGGGCGCGGGCGATGGCGCGAACATCGGCCATCGCACGCACGGCCGAAAATTCGGTGGCGGGTGTATCGCTCCCGCGCGGCCCCGGCGGCGTCGTCGCAAAGATCGCCAACAACACCGCGCCCAACAGCGCCAGAACCAGCCGCATTTGCCTCTCCCCTTATTCCGGCAACATGACGCGGCACGGCGGCGAGCGCCAGTCCCGCTCGACGAACCTTCTAGGCTCGCGATGAGCGCAAGAGCGCCACCGCATTAGGAGACCGTTTTGTACCTCAGCGCGTCGACCAGCAGGGAGAATGCAGCCGAAGGCTGGCGGCGGCTGGGATAGTAAAGGTGGTAACCGGCAAAGGGCGGACACCAGTCATCCAGAACGCGGACCAATCGCCCGTCGGCGAGTTCCGTCGCGACCTGGTTTTCCATGACGAAGGCCAGCCCGAAACCAGCCAGTGCCGCGCGCGCGATCAATTCGATATTGTCGAAGGCCAGTTGCCCATCGACGCGCACGCGCAGTTCGCGCCCGTCGCGTTCCAACTCCCAGGCATAAAGACCACCCGCGCTCAGCAATCGCATATTGATGCAGTTATGCCCGGCCAGGTCTTGCGGCGTGCGCGGCACCGGATGGTCTTCGAAATAGCCTGGCGATCCCACCACCGCCATTCGCAGATCGGGGCCGACGCGCACGGCGATCATATCTTTCGCTATGGCCTCGCCCAGCCTGACACCGGCATCGAACCGCTGGGCGGCAATATCCGTGAACGCGGAATCGATACTCAACTCGACATGAATTTCGGGATAGGCGGGCAACAATCTTTTCAACGCCGGCCAGACGATCGTGTCGGTCGCATGCTTGGATGCGGTCAGGCGGATATTGCCCGCCGGTCGCTCGCGCAATTCACCGGTGGCCGCGATGGCCTGGCGGATTTCGTCGAAATGCGGACCAACCGTGTCCAGCAATCGCTCACCCGCCTCGGTCGTGCCGACGCTGCGGGTCGTCCGGGTCAGCAACCGCACCCCGATTGCCGCCTCAAGCCGCCGCATCGTGTGGCTCAGAGCGGACGGCGAAACACCCAGCAAAGCCGCCGCGCGCTTGAAACTGCCCTCACGGGCAACCGTCACGAACGCGACGAGATCACCAATCGGTTCCCGCGCCATTCATGAATCTCCCTCAACGATGCATGCGCATTATGACGGCTAATCAATGAAGATGGCAGCGCCTAATTGATGTTCATGACGCAGCAACCCCAAAAGACCCGCTCGCCGTTCGGCGACATCGCCCCCACCCTCAGTGCGATCACCGCCGACGTTTTGTTCGGAGAGGTTTGGGAACGCCCCGAACTTTCCAAACGCGACCGCAGCCTGGTGACGGTGGCGTCGCTGGTGGCGCTCTACCGGGTCAACGAATTGCCGTTCCATATGAAGCGCGCGGTCGAGAATGGCGTGGCCCGCGAAGAATTGGTGGAGGCGATTACCCACCTCGCATTTTATTCGGGCTGGCCGACCGCCAGCACCGCCATCGGCATCGCCCGCACCGTGTTCAAGGACTTGGACGATGCCACCGCCGTGGAAGGAAACGATAATGCAACAGCGTGAATTGGGCCGCAGCGGCCTTCGGGTATCGGCGATCGGCCTCGGCTGCATGGGCATGAGCTGGTCCTATGGTCCGGCGGGCGACAAGCACGAGATGATCGCGCTGATCCGCGCGGCGGTCGAGCGCGGCGTGACCTTTTTCGACACCGCCGAAGTCTATGGGCCGTTGCTCAACGAAGAACTCGTCGGCGAAGCGCTTGAGCCCTTTCGCGGTAACGTCGTCATTGCCACCAAGTTCGGCTTCGCGCCCGGTGAGGGCGACACCAACCGCTGGAACACGCTGAACAGCCGCCCAGAGCACATCCGCGAGGCGGTCGAAGGCTCGCTGAAGCGTTTGCGCGTGGACTCCATCGACTTGCTCTATCAGCATCGCGTCGATCCGAACGTGCCGATCGAGGACGTCGCCGGTGCGGTCAAAACCCTGGTCGACGAAGGCAAGGTCAAGCATTTCGGCATGTCCGAAGCCGGCGTCGAGACCTTGCGCCGGGCCCATGCCGTGCAGCCCGTCGCCGCGTTGCAAAGCGAATATTCGCTGTGGTGGCGTGAGCCCGAACGCGAAATCCTGCCGACGTGCAAGGAACTGGGCATCGGCTTCGTGCCGTTCAGCCCGCTGGGCAAAGGCTTTCTCACAGGCAAGATCGACGCCTCGACCACATTTGCCCGCGACGATTTTCGCAGTGTCGTGCCGCGCTTTTCCGCCAATGCGCGCAGCACCAACCAGCAGCTGGTCGATCGCGTCGTAACGCTGGCCGGGCGAAAGGGTGTCACCCCCGCGCGGATCGCCCTCGCCTGGCTGTTGGCGCAATCCGACTGGATCGTACCGATCCCGGGGACCACGAAATTGCATCGCCTGGAGGAAAATATCGGCGCGGCGGACGTTGATCTGACGGCGGCCGACTTGGCCGATATCGAACAGGAACTGGCCGGAGTCGACGTGGTCGGCGAACGCTATCCGGCGGCGCTCGAGGCGATGACGGGTCGTTGAGCGTCACGGTCAGTTAGAAATGTAAAGCGATCGAGGAATTAAAAATGCGCGCTACCATCATGCACCGCTCGCACGACGTGCGGATCGAGAACGTCGCGGACGCGGCGATCAAATTCCCCACCGACGCCGTCATTCGCGTCACGCGGGCCTGCATCTGCGGCAGCGACTTGTGGCCCTATAATGACGGACCCACGCCGGGCGGCCAGCCGATGGGCCATGAAGCGATCGGGATCGTCGAGGACGTCGGCAGCGAAGTGCGCACCCTCAAACGCGGTCAGCTCGTCGTCATGCCGTTCGCTTATTCCGACGGCAGTTGTCAGTTCTGTGACGAAGGGTTGAACACCTCATGTGTCCAGGGTGGCTTTTTCGGCTCACCCGATGTCGGCGGGGCGCAAGCCGAGGCGCTGCGCATCCCGTACGCCGACGGCACGCTCTACCCGCTGAACGTCGGGCCGGACGACGCTTTGATGCCATCGTTGCTGACGCTGTCCGACGTGATGGGGACGGGTCATCATGCAGCCGTCGTGGCGCGCGTTTCGGCGGGCAAGCGCGTGGCAGTGGTCGGTGACGGCGCCGTCGGCCTGTGTGGTGTCATCGCGGCGAAGCGGCTGGGTGCCGAACAGATCATCATGCTTGGTCGGCATGCCGACCGGATCGTGTTGGCGCGCGCGTTCGGCGCGACGGACATCGTCAGCGAACGCGGCGACGAAGGCATCGCCCGCGTCCGCGACATGACCGGCGGATTTGGCGTCCATTCGGTCCTGGAATGCGTGGGCAGCGAAGGCGCCATGACCACCGCATTGGGCATTGTCCGCCCGGGTGGCGCAATCGGCCGCGTGGGGGTGCCGCACTATGACGGGATCGCCGCCAAACAGACCTTCTTCGACAATATCGTCATTGGCGGCGGCCCAGCACCAGTGCGTGCGTATATCGACGAGTTGCTGCCGGATGTGCTCGAAGGCCATATCGAGCCGGGTCGGGTGTTCGACCGCACCGTGGATCTCGATGGCGTACCCGACGGCTATCGCGCCATGAACGACCGCGAGGCCATCAAGGTCATGGTTCGCCCGTAAGACGAACGGACTGCAGGGCGAACCAGCGCCCTGCAGTCAAACGTCCGTTTACTGCCGCGACCCGCGCAGCGTTCCCAGTACGGCCATCGCCGCGACGCCGAGCAGTGCGAAGCTCGCAAACGGGCGCGCCTTGGCAAAGCTTTTGGCCTTTTCGGTCAACGGCGCGTCACCCGCGAAATGCGTACGGATGTCGTCGGTCAGCGCCGTTTTGGCATTATGGACTTCGGCGGTCGTGGTATCGATGTCGGCCATTGGGGTTCTCCGTTTCGGATAGCCCAACGCCGAACCTCGCTTACTGATCCAGGAAGCTGCGCATTTTCCGGCTGCGGCTCGGATGCTTCAACTTACGCAGCGCCTTCGCCTCGATCTGGCGAATACGCTCGCGCGTCACGCTGAACTGCTGGCCGACTTCTTCCAGCGTATGATCGGTATTCATGCCGATGCCGAAGCGCATGCGCAGCACGCGTTCCTCACGCGGCGTCAGCGACGCGAGCACGCGCGTGACGGTTTCCTTGAGGTTCGCCTGGATCGCCGCGTCGACCGGGATCACCGCGTTCTTGTCCTCGATGAAATCGCCCAGATGCGAATCTTCCTCGTCGCCGATCGGCGTTTCGAGCGAGATCGGCTCCTTGGCGATCTTCATCACCTTGCGGACCTTTTCGAGCGGCATCGACAAGCGCTCGGCCATTTCTTCCGGCGTCGGCTCGCGACCGCTTTCGTGGAGGAACTGGCGGCTGGTGCGGACCAGCTTGTTGATCGTCTCGATCATGTGCACCGGGATGCGGATGGTGCGCGCCTGATCGGCGATCGAGCGCGTGATCGCCTGGCGAATCCACCACGTCGCATAGGTCGAGAATTTGTAACCGCGGCGGTACTCGAACTTGTCGACCGCCTTCATCAGCCCGATATTGCCCTCTTGGATCAGATCCAGGAATTGCAGTCCGCGATTGGTGTATTTCTTGGCGATGGAGATGACGAGGCGCAAATTGGCTTCGACCATTTCCTTCTTGGCGATGCGCGCCTCGCGCTCGGCCTTTTGCACCGTGTTGACGATGCGGCGGAACTCGGCGAGCGCCATGCCCGTCGCGGTCGCGATTTCGGACAGCTCGTTACGGATCCGATCGGCGGCCTCGCGCTCATTGGCGACGAACGCCGCCCACTTCTTGTCGATCTTGGCCACCGAATCGACGAAACCTTCGTCGAGCTCGTGATCCATATACGCGTCGAGGAAGGCCTTGCGCGGCACCTTGTGGCGTTCAGCCAGCCGCAGCATCTGGCCGCCCAATGCGGTGAGGCGGCGGTTGTACGAATAGAGCTGATCGACTAGCGATTCGATCTTCGCCTGGTGGAACTGAACGCTTTCGACTTCGGCGGTCAGTTCCTCACGGAGCTTCTGGTATTTCTTCTCTTCGGACGCCGCAAAATCCTGGCCGCTCGACACGGCGGTGACGCGCGCCTGCTGGACCTTGGAGAATTTCTTGTAGACCGCCGTGATCGCCGCGAATTTTTCGAGCGCGGCGGGCTTCAGCGTCTCTTCCATCTGCGCGAGGGAGAGCGTGTTGTCCTCATCCTCGTCGTCGACGACCGCTTGCGCGCGATGTTCGGTCAGCGCCGATTCGTCATGCTCGTCGTCCGACGTCGATGCCTCTTCCTGAACGTCCTCTTCTTCCTTGAACGTCGCGCCGGCATTCTTGGCGCTGATCTCGCCATCGCCCTCGGCATCGTCGGTCAGCGATTCGGGCGCCGGATCCTTGTTGAGCATCGCGTCGAGATCGATGATCTCGCGCAGCTGCATCGTGCCTTCGTTGAGCGCGGTCGACCAGCCGATGATCGCTTCGAACGTGATCGGGCTTTCGCACAGCCCCAGGATCATCGTGTCGCGACCGGCCTCGATGCGCTTGGCGATGGCGATTTCGCCTTCGCGGCTGAGCAGTTCGACCGCGCCCATTTCGCGCAAATACATGCGGACGGGATCGTCGGTGCGGTCGGTGGTCTTGGTGACTTTTTCGGCGACATTGCCGCCATCGGCACCATCTTCGCCATCGACGGCGGGGATATCTTCTTCGGGTTCGGCATCCTCGCCGTCTTCGCCCGCTTCGTCGTTCTCGACGACGTTGACGCCCATTTCGTTGAGCGCGGACATGACGTCCTCGATCTGCTCGCTGGACATCTGGTCCTGCGGCAGCGCGGCATTCAGCTGGTCATAGGTGATGTACCCGCGCTTCTTGGCACGGGCGAGCATCTTTTTGATATCGGCATCGTTGAGGTCGATCAGCGGGGCATCGCCCGACTTGTCTTCGGCCTCGTTCGCCTCTGCCGTGTTCGCTTTTGCCATGCGTCGTCTAAATCCCGTCGTCTTGTCCGAGCAGCAGGCGCATCTGCTGTTCGTTATCGTGTTTCGCGCGGAGCAGCCGCAGCTGTTCCTCAAAGCAATCCTCACCGCCGCCCATGCCGACCCGGTCGGTCGCCGCCTGCAACGCCTGATCGATTTCAGGTCGCGCGGCCACCGCCTCGATCGTCATGGCCAGATCGCGTCGTGCCGCTTCCTCGGGCGTTGAACGCTTGAGGAAGGAGAATGCCATTCCCCGTCGCCCGTTCATCGCACGCAATTCCGCCAACATGTCCGTGAGGCCAGCAGAGGCGCATATAGGGTCTAGTTGCGCCGAATCAACGAGGTCGCCGTCATAGGCGGCGTCGACCAGCGTAGCGCGTAGCGCGTCGAGCCGCTGATCGCCGAGCCGAAGCATGCCCAATGTTTCCGCGCAGGCCATGACGATCGACGGGTGCCGCACCAATCCGGCCATGATCGGGCGCTCGTAGACCGGCTCGATCCCGCGCCCGTAAATGGCCTGGGCAGAGGGAGAGGCGGGGCCGGCAACGGGTTTGCCTTTCCCGGCAAATTGCCCACGCGGGACGAACTCGCGGCGGGCGAAGAAGCGTTCGTCGAAACGCTCCTTCAACTGTCGTTGGTAATGGCGCCGTACTTCGGGATCGCCGATCGTGTCGACCAAGGCGTCAAGACGCTGCTTCAGACCGGCGCGCGCTTCGGGTGTCGCCAAGGAGGTGGCGGCCTGTTCACTCGTCCATAACCGGTCGATCATCGCCTCGGCGGCGGCAATGACCGGCTCAAACGCCGCGGCGCCACCCGCGCGGACGAGGTCGTCGGGATCCTGTCCCGGGGGGAGAGTAGCGAAGGCCAGGCTGCAGCCGGGGCGCAGGATCGGCAACGCGCGATACGCCGCGCGTGATGCGGCCTTCTGCCCCGCGCTATCGCCGTCGAAGCACACCACGGGCACGTCGATCAGGCTCCACAGCCGTTCGATCTGGTGCTCGGTCAGCGCGGTGCCGTTGGGCGCAACGACCTCCTCGATGCCCGCCCCGGCCAGCGCGATGGCATCCATATAACCTTCGACGACGATCAGCCGCCCCGCTTTGCGTGAGGCACCAGCTGCCTTGTCGAGGTTCCACAGCGTCCGCCCCTTGTCGAACAGCGGCGTGTCCGGGGAGTTAAGGTACTTCGGCTCGCCGGCTCCCAAAATGCGCCCGCCGAAGGCGATCGTCCGTCCGCGCGGGTCGCGAATCGGGATCATCAGGCGGCCACGGAAGCGGTCGTACGGTTCCTTGTCATCGACTGCGATCAGCAGCCCGCATTCGACCAGCATCGGATCGCCGAATTTGGTCAGCGCCGAGCGCAGCCGTCCCCGGCTGTCGGGCGCGAGACCGATGCCGAATTTCGCGGCCAGTTCGGGCGAGATGTTGCGCGTTTTGAGGTAGGCGCGCGCCTCACCGCCTTCGACGCCGTTCAGCTGTTCGATGAACCACGCTTCCGCCGCCGCCATCGCGTCATGCAGCCCCGCGGCGCGCTCCTGGCGCTGCGCCTCGCGCGGGTCGGGCGCGGGAAGATCCATGCTCGCCGCATTGGCCAATTCCTTGACCGCATCCATGAACGGCAAGCCGCGCTGATCGGTCAGCCAGCGGATCGCATCGCCATGCGCCGAACAGCCGAAGCAGTGATAGAAACCCTTGGAATCATTGACGTAAAAGCTCGGTGTCTTTTCGTCATGGAACGGGCAGCAGGCGCGCCACTCGCGTCCGGCGCGCTGCAATTTGACGGTTTTGCCGACCAGCGCCGACAGCAGGGTGCGGGTGCGAAGTTCGTCGAGAAAGGCGGGAGACAGGCTCATGGGCGAGCATGTCCCTCGACTGCGCTCGGGACGAACGGACTCTGTAGTTCCCTGCTCCCCTCTCCGTTTATCCCGAGCGAAGTCGAGGGACGCTCTTTCGGCGGGCGGGCGTAATGCGAAACGCGCGCCCAATCGCCGCGTATCAGCCCTTCCTTCTTTGCTCGCGACCACGGCTTGATCCGCCGCTCAACCTCAAGCGCCTCGTATCTCGTCTGAAAATACTCGTTCCACACCAACTCGACCGGTCTCCGTCTGCTTGTGAAATCGGAGAACCCGCCTGTCCGATGCTCGGCGATTCGACGATCCAGATTGTCGGTGTGGCCGGTATAATATCGACCATCGGCGCAGCGCAGAATGTAGCACCAAAAGGCCAACGATAGCTCCTGCCGGCGTCCCTCGACTTCGCTCGGGACAAACGGATGAGGGTTAAGCCCGGCGCCGAATCCGAAGCTGGGTCAATCGCAAACTATGCCGTCCGTGCCGAGCTAAGTCGAGGCACCCTCCGCGAGTTTTACGCCAGCGCCGCCTTCACCGCGGCACTGGCCTTCGACATGTCGAGCTGCGAGCCGTGGCGTTCCTTGAGCAGCGCCATGACGCGGCCCATGTCCTTGACCGACGCCGCGCCCGTCTCAACCTTGATCGCCTCGATCGCGGCGCGGGTTTCTTCCTCGCTCAGCACTTGTGGCAGGAAATCCTCGATCACCGCGACTTCGGCCGCTTCGACATCGGCCAGTTCCTGGCGCCCGCCCTTCACGTACATGTCGATCGATTCGCGGCGCTGCTTGACCATTTTCTGGAGCACTTCGACGATCATCGTGTCGTCGTCCGCGGGCGCCTTGCCCGTGCGTGCCTCGATGTCGCGGTTCTTGATGGCGGACAGCATCAGGCGCACCGCGCCCAATCGCGCCTTGTCGCCCGCCTTCATCGCCGCGATCTGCGCGGCCTGGATTGTATCTCTGATCATCCCGCGCCCCTAGCCGAGCATGCGCCACGAAAAAAGGCCGCCGCCCGGATGGGGCGACGGCCTGATTTCAAATCAACCTGGCAAAGACGCTTAGAAGCCCATCTGGACGGTCAGCGACACGGTGCGCGGCGCGGTGATCGCGAACGTCGGGTTGGCACCGCCCGGAACCGAGGTCACGCCGCCGGTCACGCGACCCAGCGCATTGCTGGTCGTCGCGATCTGGCTGCTGATCGACCCGAGATATTGCTGGTCGAACAGGTTGACGACGTTGAGCTGGATAAAGCTCTTGGCCAGACCGAACTGCTTCAGGCTGAAGCGGGCATCGGCACTGAAGGTGTCGTAAGCGGGCACCTTCACGTCGTTAATGTCGGTCGCGAAGCGCGAGCTGACATGCTTGTAGTTGCCGCCGATGCTGAGCGCGCCAAACCTGACCTGCGCACGATAGCCATATTGCCAGGTCGGCGTTTCGACGAGCTTGCGACCCGCCGTCAGTGCGACGATCGGCTGGCCTGCGACAGTCGCACCGTTCACACCAACCACCGACGTGCCGAGCCGGATATTATCCTTCAGCTTGGCATCGATGTACGACCCGAAGCCGTTGAACGAGAACCACTTGAACGGGCGCACGTTCGCGGTGACTTCAAGACCCTTGATCTCGACGCGCCCGACGTTGCGGTCGACGCTGATACCCTGGTCCTGATCGAACGAGGTCACGATGCGGTTCTTGAAGCTGTTGTAGAACCCACCCAGCGAGCCCTGGAACATCGACGACGAATAACGCAGGCCGACATCGAAGTTGTTGGTCGTTTCCGGCCGCACACCGACGAACGGTGCGCGGTAGAGGTTGTCGGTACGCGGCGACGAGAAGCCCTGTGCGAAGCTGGCATAGGCGCTGATCTGGTCATTGGCGCGGTAGGTAAAGCCGACGTTCGGCAGGAACCGGCGATAATTATACGTCGCGGCGAACGGCGCATAAACCGGCGTGCCGACGATGCCCGACGTGGGCGCAACATAATTGTTGGGAACGATATAGGTCGTGCCCGCCGCTGCGGTCGTGCCAAGTGTCTGGCTGGTGCAGGTCGGGTTGCCGCTGGTCACTTGCGTGTAGCAATATTGGTTCAACTCGCGGTGGAAGAACGGCAGACGTCCACCAAGCATGACCTCGAGCTTGTCCTCGAAGAACTTGCCGCGATATTCCGCCGAAATCTGGTTCAGTTCGGCGAGCGAACGGCGATCGCGCTGACGCAGGGCATAACCGTCGGCATTATAGACGCGAATGCCCGGGTTGTTGATCCCGCCAAAGACGTTGAGCGGGAAACCCGACGCGTCGAGATAGGTCCACTCACCGGTCTGGCGATGCCGCGCATAGTCGAGCGCGTAAGCCAGGCGAACATACTGACCATCGGCAATATCGTAACGCAGCGAAGCGAGGACGCCGTAACGATACGTGTTCGTCGTATTGGGCGTATAGAATGCGGATTGATCGGGCACGAAGTTCGTTCGCGTCGCGTTCGGTGCAGCCGGAACGAAAACGCCGCCTACGACGCTACCGAAATTACCGATCGTACCGTCGCGGTTGAAATCGACACCCGCCGTCGGGTCCGCGGCGAACTTGTTGCCGCGCGCGAGCGCAGAGTTCTCGGCCAAAGTCGAGAAACCGCCGCCGTTCGCCAACACATACTGGAAGCTCGGATCGACGGTCAGAACCAGCTTGTCGCTGAGCGTGAACTTCGAATTGATGCGAATGTTGCCCGTGTCCCCGGGATTAATGCGCACGCCGTAAAAGTTGGTGCAGCTCTGGTCGACCGGACCGGGGATCGACGTCACACCGGTTTGCGGAAAACCGGCCTCGTTGTCAGGCGTCGCCGCGTTGGGCGTGGGTCGCAAACAGCGCGCGTTCTGTTCGTAATTGAATTTGCCGTTGTCCTGGAAATCGGCCTTGGCCTGGTCCAGCGTCAGATTCTTGTAAAACGCGTTGCGGTTGCGGTTGAAATGGCCGGCGATCGAGATGAAGTCGGTGCCCGACAGCGGCTGGTACACTCGAATGTTGTACTGCTGCTTTTCAAGGCGCCCCGGCCCCTTGAACTTGTTGTTCGTCGCGTACGAAACGGAACCGAACATCTTCGTGCCGAACGACGTGAACTCACCCGATTGCAGCATGCCGAACACGCGCATGCGCGCATTTTCGCCGATCGTGCCGTTGAGGATCGCGCCGATCTCGTCCGAAGGAACGATGGTGCGGTAATTGATCGTGCCGCCCGACGATGCCGCCGTCGGCGAATCGACGTCGGTCGTGCCCTGGTTGACGTTAACCTGATCGATGATTTCCTCGTCCAGCGTCTGGTTCGAGAAGATCGCATAGTTGCCGCTATCGTTGAGCGGCATACCGTCCCAGGTCAGCGAAACGCGATTGCCGTCGAAGCCGCGGATGCGGACGTTGCCGCCCGACGAGCCGTAAGCGTCGTTGTCGGTGAAGTTGACCGAAGGCACGACGTTGATCGCGTTGATGATCGACTGGCCCGGCGCCTGGGTGGTCAGATATTCGTTGGTCAGGACCGTCTGCGCCTTGGGCGTATTGGGCTGAACGACGCCCTGAATGCCCTGCGAGCGCGAACCGGTGACGACGATCGTTTCCGCGTCGATCGTGCCCGACGACTGCGCGAAGGCGACGCCCGGAATGGCGAGCGCGACGAGCGCCACGCCGGTAAACAGCTGATTCTTCATGTGCCCAAACCCCTAGTTTTTTAAATTCGTCCGGCGACTCGAAACGCCCCGTGCCGGTCCCCTGATGACCGTATGTTTCATTGGCGTGACGGCATCAACCGGAGGGGTGGAGAGTCGCCAACTTGGCCATGCTGCGTTGCAAAAAGGTCACTTAAATCAGGCTGCGCGCCCGATACCAATCGGCGGTGCGGGCGAGACCGATCGCCGTGGGGGTCCGCGGCATCCACAGGGCTGTGGGTGGCCGCAACGCGGGATCGATGGTCCAGTCGGGGTGCGCGAGGTAACCGGCGCGGTCGGCAGTCAGCTTGGCGGCTTTCCCCCGCACCGCCTCGTCGGCCCGCGCCGCGAGTCGCAGCAGCCATGCGGGCGCGTGGAAGCTCGTGATCCCCCGCCGTCCCAGCGCGGCGGCGAGCGCCTCGGCGAACGCCGCGTGCGTCCAGCCGCCTTCGCGTCCGTCATCGGCCTCGACCAGCGCGGGTGCAATGTCCGCTTCGGCCAACGCCACGATGAGTTCGGCCATATCCCCGGCATAAATCCACGATCCGCGCCCGCGCGGCGGCAACAGCGCAAGCCCGCGCCCGGCCATGCGAAACAGGTCCAACGTCTCGGTATCGCCGGGCCCGAAAATCCCGGGCGGACGGACGATGCGGACGTCGAGCCCGCTTGCCGCCGCGACCTGTTCGCCCGCCAGTTTCGATGCACCGTACATCGACAGCTGCGGCTGGCGCGCCGTCAGTGACGAGACGTGGACGAAGCGCGTCACACCCGCGGCTTTCGCCGCCTCGATCACCGCGACAGTGCCCGCGCGATTACCCCGGTCGAAACCCGCTGCATCGGGCGCGCTGACTACACCCGCGACATGGATCACCGCATCGGCGCCGTGACACATCCGCGCCAGCGCGGTGTAATCCTCCAGCGATCCCGGGATCCATTCGACGCCATCGCGAGGCGGCTGCGAACGCCGTGTCAGCGCCCTGATCCGGTGACCATGTTCGAGCGTCGCCTCAAGCACATGGTTCCCTAAAAACCCGGTGCCGCCGGTCAGCGCGACGATCACAGCAACGCCATGTGACTGCGATGCACCAGTGCGGCGCGGGGGGCGTGGCCGAGCAGTGCCTCATGCTCGTCCGATCGCCGTCCGAGCAGGCGTCGCATGTCCCCCGCATCATATTCGGCGAGCCCGCGCGCCACGGCCCCGTCCGGCCCGGCGATGCGGATCAAGTCGCCGCGCGCGAAGGCGCCGTCGATCCGCAGCGCGCCCGCCGCCAGCAGACTGCCGCCCCTGGCCAAAGCCGCCGCCGCCCCGGCATCGATATGGATCGTCCCGGCTTCGACCGTCCCGCCCGCCAGCCAGGCTTTACGCGCCGACGCTGTGGTCTCCGGTGCAAACAAGGTGTGACGGCCATGCAACGGCCGTTCGGACCGCCCCGATGCAATTGCCAGAGGAATGCCCGCGCGCGCCGCGATTCGCGCCGCCGCCAGTTTGGACGCCATGCCGCCAGAGCCCATGCCCGAGCTCGAGCCGCTGCTCGCCATCGCTTCGGTCGCCGCATCGACCTGCTCGACGCGCGGCAGATGTACGGCACCGACCTCGGACGGATCGCGGTCGTACAGCCCGTCGACATCGGACAGCAGGACAATGCCATTGGCTTCCGCCGCCTGCGCCACGCGCGCGGCCAGCCGGTCATTGTCGCCGAAGCGGATTTCCTCGGTCGCGACGGTATCGTTTTCGTTGACCACCGGCACCACGCCGAGGCTCAACAGCCGCGCCAGAGTCGCCGCCGCGTTGAGGTAGCGGCGCCGGTCCTCGAGGTCGCCGGGCGTGACGAGAATCTGTGCCGCCGTCAGTCCTTCGGCGCCGAGCACTTCGGCCCAGACGCGGCTCAATTCGATCTGCCCGACCGCCGCCGCCGCCTGCGCATCCTCGAGACTGGCACGCCCGCCTTTGGCGAGTTTCAGCCGCCGCGCGCCCAGTGCGATCGCCCCCGACGAGACGATAACGACACGCTGCCCGTCGCGCTGCCGCCCGGCGATTTCAGCCGCCAATTCGGCCAGCCAGTCGCGCCGCACGCACCCGTCCGCTTCGACCAACAGCGCCGAGCCGATCTTGACGACCAGCCGCGCGCAACCGGAAGGCGCGAAGAGGTTCACGACAGCCCCTGCACCAACCCATCGGCATCGAGCCGGATATGCTCGGCCGCGGGGACACGCGGCAAGCCGGGCATGGTCTGCACCTCGCCGCAAATCGCCACCACGAACCCCGCGCCCGCCGCCAGTCGCACTTCGCGGACATCGACGACATGGCCGGTCGGCGCGCCGAGCACGGCCGGATCGGTCGAGAAGCTGTATGGCGTCTTGGCGATGCACACCGGCAGCGCGCCATGCCCCGCCGCCTCCCACCGCGCGAGTTGGGCGTGGATATGCGGCTCGGCGACCGCGCGTTCGGCGCGATAGATGCGCGTCGCGACCGCCTCGATCTTGGCGAACAGGCTCAAATCGTCATCGTAGAGCGGCGCGAATTGCGACGGTGCCTCGGCAAGTTCGGCAATCGCGTGCGCCAGTTCTTCCGCCCCGGCACCACCCTCGGCCCAGTGGCGGCAGGAGATCGCGCGGACGCCGTGCGCTTCCGCCGCCTCGGCAATCACGACGAATTCGGCGTCACTGTCCCCGGCGAAATGATTGACCGCGACGACCACCGGCACGCCGAACTGGCGGACGTTTTCGATGTGACGGACGAGGTTGACGACGCCCCTCTTCACCGCCGCGACATTTTCGCCAGCCAGATCGGCCTTGGCGACACCACCGTTCATCTTGAGCGCGCGGACGGTGGCGACGATCACGGCAGCGGCAGGCGTCAGGCCCGCCTGACGGCATTTGATGTCGAAGAATTTTTCCGCGCCCAGATCGGCACCGAAGCCGGCCTCGGTCACGACATAATCGGCGAGCTTCAGCCCCGCACGCGTCGCGATCACCGAATTGCAGCCATGCGCGATATTGGCGAACGGGCCGCCGTGAATCAGCGCCGGATTGCCCTCCAGCGTCTGAACCAGATTGGGTTTGATCGCGTCCTTGAGCAGCGCCGCCATCGCGCCATCGGCCTTGAGGTCGCGCGCCGTCACCGGTCTGCGGTCGCGCGTATAGCCGACCACGATCCGTGCCAGCCGCGCTTCCAGATCCTCGACATCGCTGGCGAGGCAGAGGATCGCCATGACCTCCGACGCCACGGTGATATCGAACCCGCTCTCACGCGGAAAGCCGTTGGTGACGCCGCCCAGCGACTGCACGATCCCGCGCAACGCCCGGTCGTTCATGTCGAGCGCGCGCCGCCAGACGATGCGACGCACATCGAGGCCCAGCGCATTGCCCCAGTGGATGTGATTGTCGACCATCGCCGCGAGCAGATTGTGCGCCGCTGTGATCGCATGGAAATCGCCGGTGAAATGAAGGTTGATGTCCTCCATCGGGATGACCTGCGCGTGACCCCCGCCGGTCGCGCCACCCTTGATGCCGAAGCACGGCCCCAGCGACGGTTCGCGCAGGCACAGCATCGTCCGCTTGCCGATGCGGTTGAGCGCGTCCGCCAGCCCGACCGACGTCGTCGTCTTGCCCTCCCCCGCCGGCGTCGGGTTGACCGCGGTGACCAGGATCAGCTTGCCATCGGGCGCGTCGGGGATGGCCGACAAATCCAGCTTGGCCTTGCCGCGCCCATAGGGTTCGACCGCCTCGGGCGGAATGCCCGCGCGCGCCGCCACGTCCATGATCGGCAGCGGCGTGACGCTGCGCGCGATGTCCAGATCGGAGCTTAGACCGGTGACCATTCGACCACGTCCTCGCCCTCATCGTCTACCGGGACGCCCGCACCTTTACCCGCCTGCGCGGTGAGGCGATCCAGCACCCAGTCGATGCCGGTGCCGCCCGCGCCCGAAATCGGCACGACGTCGGCACCGCTGGCCTCGGCCAGTTCGGCGGACAGCGCCTCGATCAGTTCATCGTCGAGCATGTCGATCTTGTTGAGCGCGACGACCACCGGCTTGTCGACCAAGCCCGCGCCATAGGCCTCGAGCTCGTCGCGCACGATGCGATAGCTTTCACCGACGTCCTCGTCGTTGGCGTCGACCAGATGCAGCAGCACGCGGCACCGCTCGATATGGCCGAGGAACCGGTCGCCGATCCCCGCGCCGTCGGCGGCACCTTCGATCAGGCCGGGGATGTCGGCGATGACGAATTCCTGGCCATGATGGCTGACCACGCCCAGCTGTGGGCGGGTGGTGGTGAAGGCGTAGGCGCCGACCTTGGCCTGTGCATTGGTCACCGCGTTGATGAAGGTCGATTTGCCCGCATTGGGCAGCCCGACCAGCCCGATATCGGCGAGCAGCTTCAGCCGCAGCCAGACCCATTTTTCTTCGCCGGGCCAGCCGGTGCCATGCTGGCGCGGGGCGCGGTTGGTCGAGGTCTTGTAGCTGGCATTGCCGCGCCCGCCATCGCCGCCGCGCAGGAACACGCGCTCTTCGCCCTCCTTGGTGAAGTCGGCAAGGACATGCTCCTTGTCTTCGCTCAGCACCTGAGTCCCGACCGGCACGTCGATGATCAGGTCGTTGCCGCCCGCGCCGGTCATGTTCGACCCCGCCCCGCCCTTGCCGCGCGGCGCACGGAAATGCTGGGTGTAGCGAAAGTCGATCAGCGTATTGAGCCCGTGGACGGCGCGGAGAATAATGTCCCCGCCCTTGCCGCCATTGCCGCCGTCCGGGCCGCCATATTCGACGAACTTTTCGCGCCGAAAGGCGACGGCGCCGGGGCCGCCAGCGCCGGAGGAGACGTAGATTTTGGCTTGGTCGAGAAAGTGCATGGCGAAAGCCCCTAGCGACTTAGCGCAGCTAAGTCACAGAGGGCTTCGCGCGTCCGGCCTCGCACTGCGAGGTGCGACGACGCGGCTTTGCCGCGGCGGACCCATCTCGAACAGGTATACCGGAGAAAACACTGTCTGGTCTAACGCGCGGTGACCAAACCCACGTTGAGATCAAGCTCTATCGAAGAACTTTGCGTTCTTGCTTGCAACGAGATTGAGCAACTCGGTGTAGGGAATTTCGACCTTCTTCCCTTGAAGGGGGCGTGATCGGTGCACAATGATGCCGTCATCGGCAAAGCTGATAGATGCCGAACGGCCTGCTGCATCTTGGACGGTCACGAAAACGTTTTGAACAACGGCGTCGGTGAACTCCCTCATTCTAGTAAACCCGCGCCTTCGGCTTGATATAGGTCGCGTCGTCGGTGAGCGTGTATTCGTGCACCGCGCGGTAATCGAGGGTCACTTTGCCGCCCGTGCCGCCCCAGCCTTCGAACCAGCTGATGGTGTGCTTCATCCAGTTCTTGTCGTCGCGGTTGGGGAAGTCTTCGTGCGCATGGGCGCCGCGGCTTTCCTTGCGGTTCGCCGCGCCTTCGATGGTGCAGATCGCCTGGCTCATCAGATTGTCGAGCTCGAGCGTCTCGACCAGATCGGTGTTCCAGATCAGGCTGCGGTCGACCACGCGGATGTCTTCCAGCCGCTTGTTTACCTTCTGCATGTGCTCGACGCCTTCGGCGAGCAGCGCGGTGTCGCGGAACACGGCGCAATGCGCCTGCATCGTGTGCTGCATGTCGAGGCGCACTTCCGCCGTCGTCGAGCCGCCATCGGCGTTGCGGAATTTCTCGACGCGCGCCAGCGGCAGGTCGAGTGCGTCGGCGGGCAGCGGCTTGTGCGGCGCGTTGGGCTTGAGATTGTCCTTCAGGTGCAGCCCCGTCGCGCGGCCGAAAACCACCAGATCGATCAGGCTGTTCGAGCCGAGGCGGTTGGCGCCGTGCACAGACACGCACGCCGCCTCACCCACCGCGTACAGCCCCGGCACCACCGCATCGTCGTCGCCGTCGCGCTTGGTGACGACCTGGCCGTGATAGTTACAGGGAATGCCGCCCATATTGTAATGCACCGTCGGGGTGACCGGCAGCGGCTGGCGCGTCAGGTCGACGCCCGCGAAGATCTTGCCGCTCTCGGTAATCCCGGGCAACCGTTCGGCGAGCACTTTCGGGTCGATATGATCGAGGTGCAGGTAGATATGGTCTTTCTTGGGGCCGACGCCGCGCCCTTCGCGCATTTCCAGGGCCATCGAGCGCGACACGACATCGCGCGACGCCAGGTCTTTCGCCGAAGGAGCATAGCGTTCCATGAACCGCTCGCCTTCGGAATTGGTCAGGTAACCACCCTCGCCGCGCGCGCCTTCGGTGATCAGCACGCCCGCGCCGTAAATCCCGGTCGGGTGGAACTGGACGAATTCCATATCCTGCAGCGGCAGGCCCGCGCGCAACACCATCCCGCCGCCATCGCCGGTGCAGGTGTGCGCCGAGGTCGCGGAATAATAAGCGCGGCCATAGCCGCCGGTTGCCAGCACCACGGCGTGCGAACGGAAACGATGGATCGTGCCATCGTCCATGCACAACGCAATGACGCCGCGGCATTCGCCATTTTCCATGATCAGATCGAGCGCGAAATATTCGATAAAAAAGTCCGCGTCGTATTTGAGGCTCTGCTGGTACAGCGCGTGCAGCATCGCATGGCCGGTGCGGTCGGCGGCGGCGCAGGTCCGCTGGACCGGCGGGCCTTCGCCCATATTCTGCATGTGGCCGCCGAACGGACGTTGGTAGATCGTGCCATTGTCGTTGCGCGAAAACGGCACACCGGCATGTTCCAGCTCGATGACCGCGGCGGGGGCTTCGCGCACCATGTACTCGATCGCATCCTGGTCGCCCAGCCAGTCCGACCCCTTGACGGTGTCGTACATGTGCCAGGTCCAGTGATCCGGGCTGTTGTTGCCCAGCGACGCGGCGATGCCGCCCTGCGCGGCGACGGTATGGCTGCGCGTCGGGAACACCTTGGTGATGCACGCGGTCTTCAGGCCCGCCTCGGCGCTGCCCATCGTCGCGCGCAGCCCGGAACCGCCCGCGCCGACCACCACGGTGTCATAGGTGTGGTCAATGATCTTGTAGCTGTCAAAATTCATGAAACCGTCCCGCCGAGCGCGATCTTGAGGATGGAAAACAGCGCGATGCCGCCCATGACGAAGGTCCAGATGTGCACCAGCGCCATCACGATGATGCGGCTTTCGTCATGCTGGTAATCCTCGACCACCACCTGCAACCCCATGCGGAAATGCCAGAAGGTGTTGAGCACGATCAGCGCCATCGGCACCGCCGCCCACGGGCTGGCGAGCCAGTCGTGCACGACCGTGTAGTCCAGGCTCGGCAGGCGCAGCAGCGACCCGATCAGCCACAGGATCAGGAACAGATTGCCGAACGCGGTGACCCGCTGCAGCCACCAATGGCCCGCACCGTGCTTCGCCGATCCCAGCCCGCGAACGCGCCCCAGCTCGGTCCGCATCAGAACGTCCTCGTCAAGATGAACAGCCACATCGCGGCGGTGAGGAAGAACGGCGCGATCAGCACGATCAGCGCGCCCAGCTTGTTGGTCTTGAGCTCATACCCCGCGCCCATATCCATGACGAAATGGCGCAGGCCGTTCGACATGTGGAGGAAGAATGCGAAGCTCAGCCCGATCGGGATGATCAGCATCGGCGGCCACTTCATCCACGCCAGGAACCCGGCATAGGCTTCCGGTCCGCCCGCGAGTGATGCCAGCCACCAGGTAAAGATCGCGGTGCCGATGGTCGCCAGCCCGACGCCCATGGCGCGGTGCGCGATCGAGGCCGCCATGTGGGGGCCCCATTTCCAGATCGTGAGATGCGGCGACAAGGGCCGCTGAACTTTAGTCCCCATATCATTGCCCCTTAATCCTCGCGTCCATGGATGCAACCGCGGCAACCCCCCCTTAACCACCTTGGGTCTAATCACCGCGCGACAAGCGACCACAGGATTTGCCCATGCCCGCCGACAGCACGCGCGTTCGCCTCCCTCTCGCGGAGCGGCTGAACTATTTCGCCGATCGCGAAACGCTGCGCAAAGACGGTCCGTTGGTCCTGGCGGCGATCGAGGGGCACGAGCGCGCGCTGACCGATGTCTTCTGGCAGCATTACAACAGCTTCATGCCTGAAACGCAGCGCATCGGCGGCGATGCGATGGTGCGGTTGCACGCGTCCGGCCTAGATTACGGCCGCGCCAAATTCGGCGATCCGACCGACCAGCGCTGGGCCGATATCGCGTGCGATTTCGCATGGCTTACCTTTAACAGCGGGCATGATGCGACGCTGGTGCTGTCGGCCTATGCCGCGTCGCACCGCCGCACGCGCGAAGTGGTCAAGGATTATTACGTCAACGATCCCGTCAAATGCACTGCCGCGACCGACGCCATATTCACACTGGCGCTGATCGAGGCGGATTTGCTGACTTCGGCGATCGGCGAGCTGAAGTCGCGCGAAGTGCGCACCAGCCGCGCCGATCAGGTCGATGTATTCCAGCTCAACATTGCGGCCAATGTCGGCGAAGCGTCGAAGCTCGGCGGCCATTTGCGCGCGCAGGCCAGTGGTGCCGCCGCCGCCACCCGCAACATGTTGGGCAAGGCGAGCGAAGTCGCCGCCGCCGCCGAACAATCCGCCGCCGCGATGCGCGACGCGGCGCACACCGCCGCAGGGCTGATCCGCGCGATCGAGGAAGCCCGCGGTGAAGTCGAAATCGCCTCCGACGTCGCATCACGCGCGGCGCAACAAGCAGCCGAAGCCGTCGCCGTCTCGGGAACACTCAGCGAGACCGCGCAGTCGATCGAATCGATTCTCGGCCTGATCCGCGACGTCGCCGGCCAGACCAATTTGCTGGCGCTCAACGCCACCATCGAAGCCGCGCGTGCGGGCGATGCCGGACGCGGCTTCGCCGTCGTCGCGCAGGAAGTGAAAAGCCTCGCCAATCAGACCGCGCGCGCCACCGACGATATCGCCAGCAAGATCGCCGCGATCCAGGCGGCAACCCGCTCGACCGTCCAGACCACCGGCTCGATCCGCGACATCGTCGGCGAAGTCCATGCCTCGGCGCAGCGTATCCGCCGCGCCATGGACGACCAGGCGCAAACCGTAACGACGATCACCGCGGCGGTCGACGAAACCGCGCTCGCCGCCGACACCATGTCGTCGACCATCGCCGCGATCCGCGTCGATACCGAAAATGTCGCCAGCGAAATCGACGCGCTCGAAGGCGGCTTCGAAAGCGTCAATGCCAAGCTCAGCGCGCTGGAAACCGCGGCGGGCGATTATGCCCGCATGGCCGCCTGATCGCTTATTCGGGTTTCGGCGTCGGGAAGGTTTTGTGCAGCAGATCCCAGGTGAAATGCATCGTGCCATCTTCCTCGTGGAGCACGTCGACGAACTCGCGATCGCGTAGAATGTCTTCGCGGAGATAGCGGCGGCTGCCCTGCGCCTGCGTCGCGAGTAACGTGTCGGTGCCCGCGACCGATGCCGCGACCATGAACCGCTCGGACGACTCCAGTCCGGCCAGCACCGGGCTGTCCTCGTCCAGCATATGCACCAGCGTCCAGGTCAGCCCGAACAACGGGTTCACGTCGCGCACCAGCGGCAACGGCGTCATCCGCCGCAGCGTCCGGCCGTCGGGCTGTACCACCGTTTCGAGCCAGCTGATCTGGCCGTGCGCGTCGGCCAGCGGCTGCGTCCGTTTGACCGCGACGCGTATCATCAGCGCGGGCTTGCCGTCGAATTGCCCGATCACCGCGCTCTGGCTGAATTCAAGGCTTTCGCGCGGCCGTGAAAACCGCGCGAAGATCAGTCCGGTGATCGTCGCCGAAAAGAACAAGCCGACCAGAATCTCGATCGCCGCGACGGCATGGCCGAGGTGATCCGCCGGATGCATCGCGCCGTAGCCGACCGTCCCCAGCGTATCGACCGAGAAGAAGAATCCGTCGACCAGCGATCCCGGCTCCATATGCGCGATCGCGCCCGGCATCATGGTGTAGATCAACCCGAAGCCCAGATTGATGGCGACGAACAGCGCCGCCGTGACCGCGATGAATTGCGGCCAGCTCATCTCCATCACCGCGTAATACAGATCGCTGAACCGCGACGGTCCGCCGATCCGGATGGCGGGCACGCCGGCCAGCGATATTTCATGGCGCCGGTTCATGCCCGAGGGGCCCGCGCCGCGAGCATATCGGTCACCGACACGAATTTCTCGCGCGGGCTGCCATCGCGCGCGCGCGCGTTCTCCGCCGCCTCGATGTTTCGCCAATCGCGAAAGGTGGTAACGTCGGCGCCGCGACCGGCGAGCAGCGCGTCGAGCGCCGGCCGACCGGGCTTGCCGCCGCCGATCGCGTCGCCCCAATCCTCGGCGATCCGGTCCACCACCGAATAACCATCGGGGCGATTGGTCCCGATCGTGCCTGACGGCCCGCGCCGCGCCCAGCCGACGACATAAAGCCCCGGCAACACCCGCCCCTCGACATTGGCGAAGCGCCCGCGCCCGTGTTCGTACGGCACGCCTTCGATCGGCGGGGTCTGATAGCCGATCGCGGTCAGCACGAGGTTGGCCGGGATCGCGTAGGTCTCGCCAGTCCCGGTCGAGCGCAACTCCCGGTCCAGCGTCGTCCGCTCGACGATGACCCGCTCGACATGCCCGGCGCCCTCGATCGCGACCGGCGCGGCAAAGAAATCGAAATCGATCGAAAGCGGTTTGCCGGCATGAGGCGCCCCCGCGAAGTCGCGCAAATGCGTCACCGACTTGCGCATACCCGGTTCGAGCAAGGCATCCTCGCCGATATCGGGCAGGTCGGACGGGGCGACGAACGGTTGCGCCCGCTGGAGGTGGCCGAGCTCGCCCAGCTCCTTGGGCGTCATCGCGATCTGATGCGGGCCGCGCCGCCCCAGGATGGTCACCCGGACGATGCCCGAATGCTCCAGCACGTCGATGGCGTGGTTCGAGATATCCGAGCCGTGAAACTCGGCGCGGCTCTTGGCCAAAATCCGCGCAATGTCGAGCGCGACATTGCCATTGCCGATCACCACCGCCCCCGGCCCGGCCAGTGGCGGATCGAGGTCGGCAAATTCGGGATGGCCGTTATACCAGCCGACGAACGCCGCCGATCCGACCACGCCCGGCAGGTCGGCACCCGGAATATCCAGCTTGCGGTCGTGCGGCGCGCCGGTCGCCAGCACCACCGCGTCATAGCGCGCCGCCAATTCTTCGACCGAAACGTGCGTGCCGACACAGACATTGCCGACGAAGCGGACATTGTCGGCCAGATTGACCGCCTCGTACCGCCGATAAACCGCCTTGATCGATTGATGATCGGGTGCGACTCCCGACCGGATCAGGCCGTAAGGCACCGGCAAGCGGTCGATGATGTCGACGCGCACGCCGTCGCCCCAGCGCTTCTGCGCCGCCTCCGCCGTGTAATAGCCCGCGGGCCCCGACCCGACGATGGCGATGTGGCGCATTGGCGACCCCTCCTGCCGGCGACGTTACGCTGTGGCGGCCACGGCGCAAGTCACGAAGGTTTCAGCGTCACGCAATCGCTCGGCGCACGCCGTCCAGCCTCGCGGTGCTGGTATCTTCTGCCGTGGTTTCATGGCCTTTTCCCACGCGCCATCCCCGCCCAAGGACCGATCCGCCCGAGATCGACATTCTTGCGGTCGCGCGCAACGCCGACGCCCGAGCACGGTCCCCCGGTCGCGACCTGGCCTCGGGATTGATGCGGTTAGTCTGCGCGAACCGGCGGATGATCCCCTGCGCGGAACTTTTGACCCCGTTGGAAGCCCCCGCTGAGCAAGAAGGCCCTTACGCTGGGATCGCTGCTGAGCCCGGCGGCAGTCCGGGCAGCGGCCCATGCTTCATCCTCGTCACCCGCCAACCAGCACACGCGCGCACGTGCTGCCCACCATGGCTGATATTCAGTCCCGTTCTGCACATCGTGCAGTTGCCGCAGGGCACTTACCGACGCCCCATTTTCGGAATGCGCGACGGCACGAGCCACCAGCACGCCCGTCGTCGGCGCGAAACGAGCAAGAACGTCGTACAGGCGCGCCAGCGCTTCGGTGAAGCGCTCCCCGGTCATGCGCTGATGCGCATGAAGCGATTGGACTGCGGCCTCGGTCTGGAAGCGGCCCGGTGCGGCAAGCAGCGACGCTGCGCGGATCAGCGCTTCCGCTTCGGCGATCATCGTGCCGCTCCATCGGGACACGTCCTGCCGGTCGAGGGGTACAAACACGCCTTGAGCGTCACGTCGCGCACTACGGCGCGCCTCGCAATGCAACATTAGCGACAACAGACCCATGACCTCAGGATCCTCGGGCAGCAACTTCCGGAGCAGGCGCGCGAGCCAGATTGCTTCCGACGCCAGTCCGCCAAGCTTGCTGTCGGTGCCGCTCACATCTTCCCAAGCCGTGCCATAGGCGGCGTATACGGCCGACAGAACCATATCGAGGCGACCGGGCAAATCGGTGCGGTCGGGAACGACAAACGATATCCCGGCCTCGCGTATTTTCCGCTTCGCCCGCACCAGCCGCTGACTCATGGTGCCGCTGGACACAAGGAAGCACGCGGCAATGCGGGCCGCATCAAGCCCGAGCACTGTCTGAAGCATCAACGGTGTCTGCACGTCGCAGTCTATCGCCGGGTGCGCGCAGACGAACATCAGTGCCAACCGTTCATCGCCGAAGGCGCTGGCGACGGTCGCTTCGCGCTCATCCTGGAGCAACTGGACAAGCTCGATGGCGGCTTCCGCCGTTTGCCGTCGCCCCACGGCATGACCGATGCCGCGCCGCGCAACCGTCAACAGCCAACCAACGGGGTTGGTCGGCGTGCCGTCACGGGGCCACTGCGCGAGCGCGGCAGCGAAGGCGTCGCCGAGTGCATCCTCCGCAACTGCGATGTCGCCGCATCGCTTGGCGAGGATTGCAAGCAGCTTGCCATAGGACGCGCGCGCCACAACCTCCGCCTGGTCGGCAACAGCGTGGCGCGCGCGATCCATCAGGCGCTTGGCGGCGGCATCACGGGGCGAATCTCGACCGAACCCCCTGTCACGCACGGCGCGCGCGACGCCCATTCGAGCGCGGCGTCGAGGTCGGGGACATCGACGATGACGTATCCGGCGAGCATCTCCTTCGTGTCCGCGAACGGACCGTCGACAACGTGGCGTTTGCCGTTCTCCACCCGGAGCGTCGTGGCGACGTCAGGCGGTTGCAGGCCATTTCCACTCACCATCGCGCCGCTCTGCGCGATCGCACCGATGTACGCGGTCCAGCCACCCCAATAAGCTTCCGCTTGAGCCGGATCATTGGGCTTGGCCCTTTCAGCCGACGTTTCATGGAACAGCAGCATGTAGTGCATTGGTCGCATCCTTATACCAGGCTGGAGCCGCTGGCGTCATGCCCGCGACGAGCGGCGCAACAGCCGCTCGATTAGATGTGCGGCAAGGCAACGGGATTCAGACCGACGGGTTAAAAAAATCGCAAGGGTCGGTCACCTCGTCACTTTTCCACAGGATTACGAGTTTCGAAATTGCGGGTCAGAATGCCGACAGCCGGCGGGTGCTGCGACGCTTGCGGCTATAATCACCCAACAGCAGAAATAGACGGATCATGACAGCCTCCGGAACGATGGCCAGGCGTTTGATCCGCCACCCCCAACCCGGAGCGCTAGTTCAGCGCATAAGCGAACAACCCGGTGCTACCCGAGATCAGCAACAAATTGTCCGGCGAAATCGCCAGATCACCGCCCTGCGCGATTGTCCACACCACCGGATTGCCCGCGCGCGTCAAATCGATGGCATAGGTTTCGGTCATGCTGGCGACAAACAGGTGGCTTTCGGTGACGACGACATTGCTGGTCAGGTTCGGCTTGCCCGATGCGACATCGATAGAGGAGACAACAGCGCCGGTTGCCGTGTCGATCACGTCGATAATGGTCGAATTGGCGCGCGGCGCATACAGCCGGGTCGCGCGCAAGGCGGGTTGGTTGATATAGCTGGCGGCGGTGCGCCACAGGAAATTTGCCTGACCACGCGCGAATGCGATCAACGGCCGCGGCTGATTTGGCGCGCGATTATCCGAGAACGTGAAAATATTCCCCTTACCGTCGAGGATCGGCGCGCCGAAATACGACCCGTAATAGCTTAGACCGGCGCTGGAGAAAAACGGATCGACAATCGACTGGGAGATCGAGCCGTCCGCGCGGCTCAGGATGTTAAGCGAGCCAGCGCTGTAGAAATAGACATATTGCTCATCGACGCCGAGGCTCTCGCCTTCTTGCACGATTCCCGTACCGGCGGTCTGAACCCAGTCCTGCGTGCCTGCTGCGGCGTCGAAGGCATAAACGACGTTCCCGAAATATCCGGCTTGGTGATATAGCTTGTCGCCAAACGGCACAGGCGCACCTGCTTTTGCAAACTGACTAGCATAATGCAGCACGCGCAGGACTTCGCCGCTGCTCGCATTCAACACCGGCATCGGCACACTGCCCGACGACAGGACGATCGCCGCGGTGATCACGCGGCCGTTGCACAACTCGGCGCACTGACATTGAAGCCGACCTGGCCCAAGTCATAGCTCCATTGCTGAACCCCGGAAGCGCTCGCAAAAGCGCGCGTGAAGCTGTGGCTTGACGTCGTCCCACCTTGCTGGAAATTCGCGAACACGCTGCCTTGACATGCAGCGACGGCCGATGGTGCGGAGCCCTCGCTCGGCACGCTCCAGACCGGCGTTGGCCGGAAATTCGCGGCATTATATTTTACGGCGACATACGCTGTGTGCGCCGCATCCCGCTGAAATGTCGCCCAGTCTTTCAACTTCACGTTCAAATTTACTGAGAACGTCTTCGTCGAACCGGGATAAACAGTCGTGCAACTAGCATCGGTGCACAGACGGAACGTAACCGCATTGGTGGTACTACCACCCGGCAGGAAATCTGCATTGGTCAGCTTGACTTGATAACCATTCGCCCCGCTCGCGGTTGGCGCATTCGCCAGCAGGAACCGCCCGCCGTCGATCTGGATGTCGGGCACGACTGCTCCCGAAGGAGTTCCGGTGTAAGTCGCTGAAAAAGAGTAAGTCGCCTTACTGCCTTCGGAAACTTCCGTAGTTGGTGATGACGAATCGAGCGCGACGTTCAAAGTCGAGATTGTCGGCGGTGCAGTGCCGGCACCCCCGCTGCCGGTGTCGGCGCTGCCTCCGCATGCGCTCAAGGCAGACGTCAAAATAATTGTGGCCCACGGCCGGGCGTACCCCATGCGTCCCCCTTTTTCGTCCGTCTATTAGTGGTAACCTGTTGTTAACCAGAGCCTAGTTGGGGGACAATGGGGCTTTGACAAAAAAACAGGGGCGGCGCGAGGATGTCTCGCGCCGCCCCGAGGGCGTTGGTCATAAGCGGGTTCAGCCTTGGCCGATGGTGCGCACCCGATAAGCCGCCGCCAGTTGATCGTTGCCGATCTTGGCAAGCATATCGACCGACAGTTCGTTGCGGCACTTCGTTTCTTCCATCAGGCTCGGACCGGCATAGCAGGCCGACTGCACCGCATGCTTGATGCGCTTGGCGACGGCATCGCGGCCCGTCACGGTCGACAGCTCGGACGGACGATAAGCGACCTTGGCTGTAATGTCGGCCTGCGCGGCGGCAGGAACGATCAGGGCGGTGGCGATGATGAGGTTGCGGATGAACATTGGACTTTCCTTCGAATTGCGCCGGCTGGATTGCCGACGATCCGGGGATGGGCCGTCCGCCGCCGGCGATCCTGCAAAGCCGCTGGAATGTCGCTGACCCAGTTTGTTTTCAGAATTGGTCACGCGATTCCGCCATTTTTCTTGCGTGCCTGCGCGCCATAAGTCACTCTTCGCCCGATCAGTCCGCGACAGGGGGAGCGGCATAGCGATGGACACCGCCGCCACGCCCCCGCGACTCGCGTTCGACCGGTTCGTTTTCGATCCCGCCGACGCGCGGCTGAGCGGACCCGACGGGCCGATTCGCATCGGCAACAAGGCGCTGGGCGTGCTTGCCGCGCTGATCGCCGCGCGCGGGCGTTTGCTGACCAAGGACGAATTGTTCGAGACGGTGTGGGACGGCACCGTCGTGTCCGAATCCGCTCTGACGTCGGTCATCAAGGAATTGCGCCGGGCGCTGGGCGACGACCGGCAGGACGCCCGCTTCATCGAAAGCGTTTACGGGCGCGGCTATCGGTTTTTACCCGAGGTGCGCGAAGCCGGGGTGGACAGCGCGCCGCCGCCACGCCCAAAGGCGCCGTTGGTCGATGCCCCAACTCTCGCAGCCGCGCCCCGCCGCAAGTGGCTGTGGCCGGTCGCGCTGGCGATGCTGGTGATCGCCATCGGTATCGCCGCATGGCGCTTCGTGCCGCGATCGACGGCCGATGTGGACCTGGCGTCGTCCAGCGTCGCGGTGTTGCCCTTCGCCAATATCAGCGGCGACAAGGACGAGGATTATTTTGCTGCCGGGGTGACCGAGGAACTGCGCACGCGCCTGTCGCGCCTCGCCAGCCTGCAGGTCGCGGCGCGCGCCTCCTCGGTCTCGGTCAAGACCAGCGGACTGGATGCGCAAGCGATCGGCAAGCGCCTCGCGGTCGGCTACGTCATCGACGGCAGCGTGCGCCGCGAAGGCAATATCGTCCGCGTCAGCGCAACCCTGGTCGATACCCGCACCGGCTTCCAACGCTGGACGCAAAGTTACGACCGCAAGCTCGACGACGTCTTCGCGATCCAGGGCGACATCGCCCAGTCGGTGGCCAGCGCCGTGCAGGGGCGGCTGGGCAAGGCACAGGCGGCGGTTCTCGACGCGTCCCTGACCAGCGTGCCCGCGGCGTTCGACGCCTATGCCAAGGGGCGAGCGCTGTTCGACCTGTCAGGCGACGAAGCGACGTATCGCGCTGCCCTCGCCGCGTTCGATCGGGCGATCGAGTTGGACCCCAAATATGCCGCCGCTTATGCACAGCGGTCGCGGGTATTGGTGACGCTCGCCAACCAATTTGCGTCGACGGACAAGTTGCGTGGGATTTACGCGGAAAGCCTGCGGTCGGCGCAGACCGGCGTTGCGCTTTCCCCCGATCTTGATGTTGCCCAAGCGGCATTGGGCTATGTGTTGGTCAATGGTTTCTTGGATTTTGCCCGTGCGGCAAAACCATATGAACGGGCCATACATCTGGGGCCGAACAATGCGGATATCTTGATTCCTTATGGCCTTTTTGCCGCGCGAACGCAGGGGGAGCAAGGCTTGGTTTCTCTATACAAGGCGGCCACGCTAGATCCGCTGAGTGCCCGACCATTCCTGTCGCTGGGGGCGGCATTCATGAGCCTGCATCGCTATGCGGACGCCATTCCGCAATTCAGCCATGCTCTCAAAATAACTCCCGGCCTTACTTCGGGTCATTCCGGTCTAGGCGATGCGTTGCTCATGCTCGGTCGTCCCAAGGAGGCACGCGCGCAGTATATCGCCGAGCCACTCGATTTTACCCGTCTGGCAGGACTAGCCATCACCGAACGCCAATTGCGCAACAATACCGCTGCGCAAGCCGCATTCGATGAGCTGTCAAAGCAGGGCGATGCCGTCGCTTACCAACGCGCACAGGTCTTGGCTCAATGGGGAAATAGCAAAGGTGCATTGGACGCGCTTGAAGCCGCATTTCGGGTCGGCGACGCCGGCTTGGTCAAGATGCGTTCCGACCCGCTACTCATGCCGATCAATCGTCAGCCAAGGTTTGTCGCCTTGCTGGCCAAAATACATTTTCCATCGTAAGTTCTAAGTACGCTCGAAGCCAAGGGGAAGTCAGATGCGAAAGCACGATATCGTTTTAGGAGCAGCCGTTCTCACGGTAGGATTACTTCTTGGCTGGGCAATGGGTCACAATGAGGATCCACACTTCGTGCGTGTGCCCGATCCGCATGTCGGTGAAGACCCGGATCCGCGGCACAAGAAACCCGACGATAATTGAGTAACGTCGCGGTTCACTGAGCTCCGCGAGCCCTTGCGGGACTGACCCGTTCCACCCATTTGAAATTCGGCGCACCGCTTGCTGCAGCCGAACAAATCTGGAACAAGTCGTCTTATGCTGACTCATATTTCCGTGCGTGGTGCGCGCGAGCACAATCTGAAGAATGTCAGCGTGGACATTCCGCGCGACACGTTGACGGTGATCACCGGCCTGTCGGGTTCGGGCAAATCCTCGCTCGCCTTTGACACCATCTATGCCGAGGGTCAGCGGCGCTATGTCGAGTCGCTCAGTGCCTATGCGCGGCAGTTCCTCGAACTCATGCAGAAGCCCGATGTCGACCATATCGAAGGCCTGTCGCCCGCCATCTCGATCGAGCAAAAGACCACCAGCCGCAATCCGCGCTCGACCGTCGCAACGGTCACCGAAATCTACGATTACATGCGGCTGTTATGGGCGCGCGTCGGTGTGCCTTATTCACCCGCGACGGGGCTGCCGATCAGCGCGCAGCAGGTCAGCCAGATGGTCGACCGCGTCATGGCGCTGCCGAAGGACTCGCGGCATTATCTGCTCGCGCCCGTGGTGCGCGGGCGCAAGGGCGAATATCGCAAGGAACTGCTCGAATGGCAGGCGGCGGGCTATACCCGCGTGCGGATCGACGGGGTGTTTTACGACATCGAGGAAGCGCCGGCGCTCGACAAGAAATACAAGCATGACGTGGAGTTGGTCGTCGACCGGATCGTGGTTCGTGACGGACTCGAAACGAGATTGGCGGACTCGTTTGAGCAGGCGCTGAAGCTGGCGGACGGGTTGGCGTATGTCGATCCTGCGGATGGGGTTGTCGCCGAGGGAAAGTTGAAGGCCGGGGAATATGCGCCGGAAGGCCGCATCACCTTTTCGCAGAAATTCGCCTGCCCCGTCAGCGGGTTCACCATTCCCGAGATCGAGCCGCGGTTGTTTTCATTCAACGCGCCGCAGGGGGCTTGTCCGGCCTGCGACGGATTGGGCGAAAAGCTGCACTTCGACCCTGGCCTCGTCGTGCCCAACGAGAATCTCAGCATCAAGAAGGGCGCGGTGGTGCCGTGGGCTAAGTCCAACCCGCCCTCGCCTTATTACATGCAGGTGCTCGGCAGCCTCGCGCGGCATTTCGGGTTCGACATGGACACGCCGTGGAACGAACTGCCCGAGGACAGCCGCAATGCGATCCTGTTCGGCACCAAGGGCGTCGCCGTCGTCCTGCGCTTCGTCGACGGGCGCAAATCGTACGAGGTGAAAAAGCCGTTCGAAGGCGTGATCGGCAATCTCGACCGCCGCCTGCTGGCCACCGACAGCGCGTGGATGCGCGAGGAACTGGCGAAATATCAGGCGTCCGCCCCCTGCGAAACCTGCCACGGCGCGCGCCTCAAACCCGAAGCGCTGGCGGTCAAGATCGCGGGCGAGGACATCAGCATCTCCACCCGCCGCGCGGTCGGCCCCGCGCTCCAATTCTTCCGCAACATGCCCGACAAGCTGACCGATCAGGGGCGCCAGATCGCGACGCCGATCCTCAAGGAAATCGTCGAACGCCTCGGCTTTCTCGACAATGTCGGGCTCGATTACCTCAACCTCGACCGGACCAGCGGCACGCTCAGCGGCGGCGAAAGCCAGCGCATCCGCCTCGCCTCGCAAATCGGCAGCGGCCTGTCGGGCGTGCTCTACGTCCTCGACGAACCCTCGATCGGCCTCCACCAGAAGGACAATGACCGCCTGCTGATCACGCTGCGCCGCCTGCGCGACCTGGGCAACACGGTGATCGTTGTGGAGCATGACGAGGATGCCATCCGCGCCGCCGATTACGTGCTCGACATGGGCCCCGGCGCGGGCGTGCATGGCGGCGAAGTCGTCGCGGCGGGCACGCTGGCCGAGGTGCTGGCCAACGAAAACAGCCTGACCGCGGACTATCTCTCCGGCCGCCGCAGCGTCCCCCTCCCCGCCAAACGCCGCAAGGGCAATGGCAAGAAGCTGACGGTGAAGGGCGCGCGCGCCAACAACCTCAAGAACGTCACCGCGTCCATCCCGCTCGGCACGTTCACCTGCATCACCGGCGTATCGGGCAGCGGCAAGTCGAGCTTCACCATCGACACGCTCTACGCCTCCGCCGCGCGCCAGCTCAACGGCGCACGCATGCAGGCCGGCCACCACGAAAAGATCGAGGGCCTCCAATATCTCGACAAGGTCATCGACATCGACCAGTCGCCGATCGGCCGCACCCCGCGCAGCAACCCCGCAACCTATACCGGCGCGTTCACCCAGATCCGCGACTGGTTCGCCGCCCTCCCCGAAAGCGCCGCGCGCGGCTACAAGCCCGGGCGGTTCAGCTTCAACGTCAAGGGCGGGCGGTGCGAGGCGTGCCAGGGCGACGGCGTGCTCAAGATCGAAATGCACTTCCTGCCCGACGTCTACGTCACCTGCGACGTGTGCCACGGCGCGCGCTACAACCGCGAAACACTGGACGTGAAATTCAAGGGCAAGTCGATCGCCGACGTGCTCGACATGACCGTCGAGGACGCGGTCGAATTCTTCAAGGCGGTGCCCGGCATCCGCGACAAGATGGCGATGCTCGCCGAAGTCGGGCTCGGCTATGTCAAGGTCGGGCAACAGGCGACGACGCTCAGCGGCGGCGAGGCCCAGCGCGTCAAACTCGCCAAGGAATTGTCACGCCGCGCGACGGGGCAGACGCTGTACATTTTGGACGAACCGACCACCGGCCTGCATTTCGAGGATGTGCGCAAATTGCTGGAGCTGCTCCACGCGCTGGTCGAACAGGGCAATACCGTGGTGGTGATCGAGCACAATCTGGAAGTCATCAAGACCGCCGACTGGATCGTGGACCTGGGGCCGGAAGGCGGCGTGCGCGGCGGGGAGATCGTCGCGGAAGGCACGCCGGAGAAGGTCGTGACGGTGCCGGCGAGCTATACCGGGCATTATCTGAAGCCGTTGTTGGCGGCCGGCGTGCAGGCGGTGGCGGCGGACTGAGGCTGGCCGCCTAACCGTCTGTAGTCTCGAAAAATAGCTTTTCTATTTTGCCGAGCTTATCACGAAGCACAGAGGCACGTTGACGATCAATTAGGACTCTCTCTGGATCGCTGTCGAGTATATTGAGAATCTCGTACGCAACCTCAACTTTAGGCAATTTGACACCCGTCGCCTTTTTATATGCATCGGCCACCTTCTTAGTTCGCATTGCACCAGAACATTCGTTGAGGTCTATTCTTTTTGCATTTGGGTGATAATGGCTTAGAACTATATTAACGGCTTCGACAAATAAGCCGGGGTTTATAAAGTCTTCCGTTTCCACCGCTGTTTTACCACGATTTTCGAGCTTTTAGATAAGGTTATTGTGTACTCCTGCGTCTGATATTTGCTTTGCAATTTTTTCACCGCCTTCGTCGCTATCTACGAGGTAAACTACGTTAGTTGATTCAAGGCTGATGGGCAGTAAGACTGCTCCATGTTGCGCTAGGCCGGGAACGAACTGAAAACCTAGATGACTTTTAACTGATGCCGCTTTAAATAGTCGTGGCAGTAGGATGATATCACTTACTCCTTCAACCATGACGGCTTTGCGAGTCGGGAAGAAGGCAAGTGTGGCGGCGCCCATACCGACCAGCATTGGCGAGAATCCAAGACCACCATCCGTCCAGAATTTACTCACTAAATTACTTGTAGTGTTATCCAAAGATGATCGCACAAAAGCGGTGCCCGTTCCAATATCTTCTGGAAGGCAGCCAGCTGAGTGCGTTGTGATTATAACTTTCGGAGCGAGATTCTGCTCAACCAACATATTCATCAAATCCGCCTGAGCGTCATAATGTAAGTGCTGCTCTGCTTCGTCGATTAACAAGATCGGACACTCTGCGTGAGACTGCAACGCGAAGGACTGAAGTGCGACGAACTGCCTTAATCCTGTGCTCCTTTCGTCCAATCCAGACACAATATCTTGATCGTTTTCTATCTGAAGGCGAATCATGTTCGCAGAAAACCTTAGCGCAACCTTGATTCCAGATTGACTCCAAGCCTTCTTGTATGCGGTTGCTAAACGCTTATTTGCTTGGCGCTCCAACGTTGTTAAATCATCCTCGTTGGCCTTCTGGTTGGCAGCGATAAGCTTCGACGGCGACACTTCTGCAAGGTCAAGAATACCCTGCAGAACAGGCGGCACGTTGGCAGATAAATCGGGAATGCTGTAAAAGGATTCTAGCGAGCGATGTTCATCGCTAAACATTAGAAATCGTGGTCGCCTTGGCCAAACTGCGTCGATTGCAGCACGACTCGGCGTCGGCGCTCTTTCTGCTAAAACGGAGCTACCTATCAAAGCTCTGGCTTCACCAAGCTCCTTGAGCTTTGGGTTGGATTCCAAGGCCATCAAGACGTCTTGAACATGATCGTACACTGCGATCTGTGCCTTCGTTAAATTTGGCCCGCTAGCAGTAATTTTGTCAGCGTCTTGCAGAAGTGAATCTAGCAGGTTTTCATCATTTTCGGCGACCTGACGTCGCACCGCGTCCAATGCGAAGAGCTTTCTCAAAACAGCGGAGAGTACGGAGCGGTGTGACGTATCCCGATCTCCGAGTTCTGGCGTAAACTCGATGATATTAGTACCGTCGAACCCTTTGTAGCCTTCATCCATGTCGGCCAGCGCAAACCCGCAACCGCGCAGTCCTCCCTGCTGAGCAGAAATGTGACAGAAACTCCAAGATCTCCCGACACGCAACCTCGAGCGACATCACCATCCGTAAATGGCTCGCGATCATTGAATTTTGTGAGCGCCTTCAGAAGTGAGGTTTTGCCGGCCTCGTTTGGCCCGAGCACCGCTACGACCTTGCCCCGAAACTGAATCTCGGACTGGTCCTTAAAGCGCCGGTATCCCTTTAAGCTTGCTGCTGTCAGATCCATACCGCCTTTTTGAAGAGGAGTGTTCGACGTCGCAACTTTTTCTTTCTTGTCTCCTGTTGAAAGGTAAGCTCGCACTCTTGAGCAAATAGAAGAAGCAAGCGGCACGTAGTCGCCGAATAGATCGCAGCGGAGTAAATCCGCGTCGTCAGTCGCTGCTCCGCGCGCCGGCTGGCAAACATGAGTCGGGAATAAGGTTCGCTTGCTTCGCGCCGCTCTCCTTATTCCTCGCTCATTTTGTTTGCATAATAGGAAATATCCTGCGCACTGAGTCGTCGCCTTGAAAACGGAGGGTGGCGGCAATGGCAAAACAATCGGTGGGGCGAATCGAATTTACGCCCGTCCTGCGCAAGAAGACGCGGCATGACGGGTGGACGGCGGAGAACCAGATGATCGGGTCGCGCCGTTCCCCGGACGGCGCTGGGCAGCGTGGGGCGCTGACCACCCGATCATTCTTTATCGACGCGCTGGCGGCGGGGGCTTCGATCACGCGCGAGACGCGGGCGGCGGGGCGATCGCTGTCCAGCGTTTATAAGCTCAAGGACGCGCGGGATTCGGCGAGGTTCGTGGCGGCGTGAAGACCGCGCTCGAAGCCGTGTTTTGGCCTAAACTTTAACTAAACTTCCGCGCTCGCCGCACCGCATTGGCACGTGTGAATCGTGTGAACCGCCGCGCGCCACGGCGTAAATCCGCATCGTCGGTCCTGCCGTGGCAGGCCGGTCGGCGGACGCGAGCCGAAGGCAAGTCTCGCTTGCTGCGCGACGCTCGATTTGCCTTTTGCGCGCTTACCGCCCATATTCGTTTCGCTAGAGTCGCAAATCGACGGTCTACGGTGCTTTGCGGCTCGTTTCTCCTTCTTTCCCTGCTGCCAAGGCACCGGGCCCCGGTTGTCGGGCGCCCACGCAAACGAAGGAACTACCAATGGCCACCACTGGCACCGTCAAGTTTTTCAACGCCGACAAGGGTTATGGCTTCATCGCCCCCGAAAATGGCGGCAACGACGCATTCGTCCACATCAGCGCGGTTCAGGCCGCCGGCATGCAGACGCTGCAGCAGGACCAGCGCGTCTCGTACGATCTCGAAGAAGATCGTCGCGGCAAGATGAGCGCCGTCAACCTGCAGTCGGCCTAAATCGCCGAACCGCCGGGGCGCCTGTCATGGGTGCCCCGGTTTCTACCCCCCCTTTCAAGGAGCCAGCGATGCGCGACAGCGACCAGTTTACCGCCCATGCCGACCGCTGCGATGCGGAAGCCGCCGCCGCGACGCTCGACAATGTCCGTGACCGCAGCTTGCGCGCCAGTGCCACGTGGCGCGACATGGCCGAACGCTCGCTCCGCATGGAAACCGCGCGCGCCGAACGCGAAGCGCGCACGCCGGTCGCCGCGACCCAGGCTTAAATCCGGCCAGGCCTAGGTCTGGTCGATTTGGGGTGATAGGCGCGGCGGCATGATCCGCCACGCTGTCCCCTTCACCCTGATCCTGACGATCACCCTGACACTGGCCGCGTGCGACCGGTCGGGCTCCAACACCACCACCGTCGTCGCCACCGACGCTCCGGCCAATTCGGTCGGGCGGATCGTCCCGACGCCCAAAATCCCGACGCCACAAATCCCCACGCCAAAACCGACCATCGTCCCCGACGACGGCAACTGGCCCCCCGCCCCCGGCACACCGGGCGGCCTGCCCGACGATCGCCGTCCGCTCCCCGAAATGCACCGCGACATGATGGGGCCGCAGGGCGCGGCGTCGGCGCTCGAAACCTATGTCGTCAATGTCGAGGGCAAGCACTGGACCCGCGCGCATCAGCAATGGGGCGACGACAAGGCGGCGGTGGCGTTCGAGCAACGCTGGCGCGACGTGTCCGAGGTCCACGGGCAGATCGGCACGCCCGGCGATACCGAGGGCGGCTGCGGCTCGATCTACAGCGACGTGCCGGTGCAATTCTATGGCACGCGATTGGACGGCACACGCTTCAATTCGATCGGCAAGGCGGTGATGCGCCGCGTCAACGGCGTGGACGGCGCGACGCCGCGGCAATTGTCGTGGCATGTGGATTCGATCACGTTGAAGGATACGCACTGAGCCCACCCCCGCTCGGCTGGTGCCGAGTCGCCCCTCCCGGTGGGAGGGGACTAGACCTTTCCCCTCCCTCAGGGAGGGGCGACTCAGGCGAAGCCTGAGCGGGGGTGGGAACGGCACCACGGCTGCGCTAAGCTCCCTACATGTCCACTTATGCCGCCCGCCTCGCCGCGCTTCGTGCGCAACTTGCCGCCGATCGTCTCGACGGCTTCGTCGTCCCGCTGACCGACGAGCATATGTCCGAATATGTCGGCGATTATGCCAAGCGGCTCGAGTGGCTGACGGGCTTCAAAGGCTCGGCCGGCGCGGCGGTGGTGTTGCCCCAAGAGGCGGCGATCTTCGTCGACGGGCGCTATACGCTGCAGGTGCGCCAGCAGGTTTCGGCGGACGACTGGCAATATCAGGGCGTGCCCCAGACGAGCATTTCGGAATGGCTGAAGGCGCATGCCCCGGCGGGCGCGCGGATCGGTTACGATGCGTGGCTGCACACGCGCGATTGGGTGAAGGCGGCGTCCGAAGCGCTGGCCGCCAAGGGCGCCGAACTGGTGGCGGTGACGCGCAATCCGCTCGATCTGGTGTGGTCGGATCGCCCCGGCATGTCGGAAGCCAAGCTCGCGGTGCAGGACGAAAGCCTCGCCGGGCGCAATGCGGCGGACAAGCGCGCCGAGATTGCCGACTGGCTGACCGCCGAAAATCTCGACGCGACGGTGATGACCGCGCTCGATTCGATCGCCTGGACGTTCAATTTGCGCGGGACGGATGTCAGCCACACGCCGGTCGGGCTGGCCTTTGCGATCGTCCATGCCGATGCGACCGCCGACCTGTTCGTCGCGCCGGACAAGGTGCCGGCGGATGTGGCGCAGGCGCTGGGCAATGGCGTGCGGCTGCATCCGCGTGAGGCGTTCGCGCCCGCGCTCGAAGCGCTGAAGGGCAAGCGCGTTGCTGCCGATCCGGAGCGGGCTGTCTCGGCGGTGTTCGCCGGGTTGGAAGCGGGCGGTGCGCAGATCGTTTCGGTCCGCGACCCCGCCGTGCTGGCCAAGGCGATCAAGAACCGTGCCGAACAGGCCGGGCAGCGCGCGGCGCAGGCGCGCGACGGCGCGGCGCTGAGCCGCTATCTCCACTGGCTGTCGGTCGAGGCGCCGAAGGGCGGGCTGACCGAGATTTCGGCGTCGGACCAGTTGCGCGCGTTCCGTGAGGAAACCGGCAAGCTGCGCGACCTGAGCTTCGACACGATTTCGGGCGCGGGGCCGAACGGCGCGATCATGCATTACAAGGCGTCGGAGGAAACCAACCGGCCGATCGAGCCGGGATCGGTCTATCTGTGCGATTCCGGGGGGCAGTATGAGGACGGCACGACCGATGTGACGCGGACGATCTGGGTCGGGACGCCGGATGGACTCAGCTTACCGAGCGCGGAGATCAAGGACCGCAACACGCGCGTCCTGAAAGGTCATATCGCCATCGCCACCGCGGTCTTCCCCTATGGGACGCGCGGCGGGCAATTGGACGCGTTTGCGCGTGCGAGCCTGTGGCAGGCGGGGTGCGATTACGCGCACGGCACGGGGCACGGGGTCGGTGCGTTCCTGGCGGTGCATGAAGGGCCGCAGCGCATCGCCAAGCCCGGCGGCGGGCAGATGGGCACCGACGAGCCGTTGCGCGCCGGCATGTTCCTGTCCAACGAGCCGGGCTATTACAAACCCGGCGCGTTCGGCGTCCGCATCGAGAATCTGGTGCTGGTCGAGCGGCGCGAGATCGACGGCGCGGAAGGGGATTATCTCGGCTTCGAAACGCTGACCTTCGCACCGATCGACAAGACGCTGATCGAGCCGTCGCTGCTGACCGCGCAGGAGATTGCGTGGCTGAATGCGTATCATGCGCGCGTGCTGGAGATCGTCGGGCCGCAGCTGGACGGTGAGGCGAAGGCGTGGTTGGCGGAGGCTTGCGCACCGCTTTAACATCTACGTCGCCCCTGCGCAGGCAGGGGCCCAAATAGGCTCACAAACAGAAGCGCGATTTCGGGTGGAGAGTTCATCTGGACCCCTGCCTGCGCAGGGGTGACGTCGAATGCTCGAGCGCGGGCGAGACCGGCGCGATCGGGCTAGGCATCACCCGTTCACCCATCCATACTGACGCATGGGCAAACAATCACGACGCGATCCCTATGGCGATCTGCACCGGGCGGCCGAGGAGCCTGAGGCGCCGCCACCACCGTGCTGGCTTTGCGGGCGGCCGACGGGAAAGACCATCGTGTGGCACCATCCCGTGCCCAAGAGCCGCGGCGGCCGCGATGTCGTGCCGATGCATTCAATCTGCCAGCAGACGCTGACAACAAATTTTTCCAATTCGGAACTGCAGCGCGCCGGCATGGATGTGGGGGCGTTGCTGTTGCACCCCAATGTCCGCAAATTCGTCGACTGGGTGGCGAACAAGGATCCGGACTTCACCGCGACGTTCGCCAAGAAGCAACGCTGATGCGTGCTTGACGTTCGCGTCAAGCGGCGCGACGGCACACGTGTGAGCAAACCCGCCCCCGACCAGAGCCTGGCCGATCATGGTCCCGATGCGATTTCGTCGCGCGGGCTGACCTATCCGTTCGGCGAGACCGTGCCGGATTATGGCGCGGTGGTGGAAATCGTGCCGGGGGTCGGCTGGACGCGGCAATTGGTGCCGGGATCGCTGAAGCATATCAATTGCTGGCTACTCGACGATGGCGACGGCATGGCCGTCGTGGACACCGGCCTCAACCTGCCGCACACCGCCGAGAATTGGGACAAGGCGATTGCGGGCCGCAAGGTCACGCGCGTCATCTGTACGCATTTCCATCCCGACCATGTCGGCGCGGCGGGGACGTTGTGTGCACGGCACGGGGTGCCGCTGTGGATGACGCGCGGTGAATGGCTGACCGCGCGGTTTCTGGTCGCCGATGTGCAGGACAGCCAGCCGTCCGAAGTGACCGCGATGCGCGTTGGCGCGGGGTGGAGCGGCGAGCAGATGGCCGATGCGGCCAAGCGCGGCTGGGGCAGTTTCCGGACGATTGTGTCGAAAATGCCGGCGGGGTTCACGCGGTTGCAGGACGGCGACCGGGTGAAGATCGGCGTCGGTGAATGGCGTATCGTCACCGGCGCGGGGCATTCGCCCGAACATGCCTGTCTGATCGACGACGCCCGGCGGCTGATGATTGCGGGCGATCAGGTGTTGCCCCGGATCACGTCCAACGTTTCGCTCGGCGTGATGGAGCCGGACGGCGATCCGTTGGGTGAATGGCTGGCGTCGATCGCCAAGCTGCATGCGTTGCCCGAGGATTTGCTGGTGCTGCCGGCGCATGGCGAGCCGTTTACCGGGCTGCACGCGCGGCTGGAGCGTTTGGCCAAGGGGCATCGCGACGGGCTCGACCGGCTGGCGGCGCATATCAAGGACGAGCCCAAGCGTGCCGTCGATTGCTTCTCGCCTCTGTTCAAGCGGCCGATCGACGGCAGCGTGCTGGGACTGGCGACGGGCGAGACGCTGGCGCACCTCCGCCATCTCGAGCGGCGCGGGCGCGCGGTGATGGAGGATCGCGACGGCGTGTGGTGGTGGCGCGCGGCGTGAAGCGCGGTTAGGCTGCGCCGATGGCGACCATCGCGGTCTATTCGTTGAAGGGCGGGGTCGGCAAGACGACCATCGCGGTCAACCTCGCCTGGTGCAGCGCGATACTTTCGGGCCGCAAGACGTTGTTGTGGGATCTGGACCCGCAAGCGGCAGCGACATTTGTCCTGTCGATCGAGGCCAAGGGCGCGGCGCAGGCGGTGTTCGCCAAGGACCAGCCCGCCGCGCGCCTGATCCGCGCGAGCGCGTGGCCGCTGCTCGACGTCCTGCCCGCCGACACGTCGCTGCGCGGGCTCGACCGGCTGTTCGACACGATCGGCAAGAAGCGGCGCATGGCGCGCCTGATCGAGCGACTGAGCCTGGGATATGGGACGATCATCCTCGATTGCCCGCCGGGTCTGACCGAAACCAGCGAACAGGTGATGCGCGCCGCCGACCTGATCGTCGTGCCGGTGATCCCGTCGCCGCTGTCGCGCCGCGCGCTGGATGAGGTGCAGGCGCATCTCGCCAAACTTTTGAAGGACGGCGCGCCGGTGCTCCCGGTGTGGTCGATGGTCGACCGCCGCCGCGCGCTGCACCGCGACGCCGGCGAGGATTGGCCGACGATTCCGATGGCCAGTGTGGTCGAGCAGATGGCGGTGCGCCGCGCGCCGCTGGGGCACATCGCCGCGCGCAGTCCGGCGCAGGCGGCGGTCGCGGCGCTGTGGCAGACCATCGAACGGCGGCTAACCGGATGAACGCCGCGCAGCAGCTCGATCTGGATACGCTGCTGAAAGCCTATGCGATCGGCTGGTTTCCGATGGCCGACAGCCGCGATGCGGCCGGGGTGCATTGGGTCCAGCCCAAGGAGCGCGCGATTATGCCGCTCGACGGGTTTCATCTGTCGCGGTCGTTGAAGAAGACATTGCTGGCAGAGCGGTTCACGACGACGGCCGACCGCGCGTTCGAGGCGGTGCTGGAACTGTGCGGCGCGGCGGCGGACGACCGGCCCGACACGTGGATCAATCCGGGGATCGCCGATGCGATGCGGCGGCTGCACCGGCTGGGGTTGGCGCACTCCATCGAGACGTGGGAGGGCGATCGGCTGGTTGGTGGGTTGTACGGGCTGGCGCTGGGCCGGGCGTTCTTCGGCGAATCGATGTTCAGCCGCGCAACCGATGCGTCAAAGGTCGCGCTGGCGCATCTGGTGGCGCGGATGCGGTGCGGGCATTTCACGTTGCTCGATTGCCAGTTCCAGACGCCGCACCTCGCCAGCCTCGGGACGGTCGAGGTTAGCGCCAACGCCTATGCGGCGTTGCTCGACACCGCGCTGTCGGGCGCGGCTGGCGTCGGTTCGGGCGCGGGTTCGGACGAATTGCCGCCGCCCGATTTCTTGGCCTTCGACGTGCCGCCCGAAGCCCCGCCCGGCGCGGCGAGCGTGTCCGGCCCGACATCGGGATGGCGCATCTCGCAAGCCTTGGTCCAGACGTCCCACACCGGATGTTCGACGGTGTTGAGCGAGGGCGATTCCTTGAACAGCCAGCCGGAGAAATAACGCCGCCAGCGGTCGGGGCGTTCGTGCACGATGACCTGGACGAACGCGCCGGTCAGGTGATCGGCTTCCCACGATTCGGTTTCGTCGCACGCGCGGACCTTGACGATCAGATCGCCGACGCGGACGCCCTGGCCGGGGTGCAGGCGGAAATCGCGGGTCAGCCCGTTGCGTTTGTTGAGCACGCCGATCACCGCGATGCGGTCGGCCATCGGCGTGGTGCCGGCGAAGCCCGTGGCCTTCGCGCCGACGCTCCGTTCCATCGCCGGGCTGCCGCTGAGGTCGTCGGCCGCGATCGGTGCGCTGTCGTTCGACGGCGCGTCCTTGACGACCGCGATCGCCGCCGCCCCGCCGAGCACGGCGAGACCCGCGAAGATCGCCAAAGCCCGCTTCACGCGCCGGTCACTCGGGCGACCATGCCTCATAGTCCCCGGTTGCCGCCGCACGGCGCCCGCCCGCTTCGAGCGAGCCCGCGGGGCGATACGCCTCTCGCGTGCCGGTCAGATTGGGCAACGCCGGCTTTTCCCAGGCGCGGGTCTGCGGCAGGGCGTTGTCGGGCACATCGTCGATCATGTGGCGCAGCCACGCGGTCCATTCGGGCGAGATGCGGCTGGCGTCGTTATTGCCGCTGTAGATCGCCATGCGCCGGCGGACGCCGCCCGGCCCCATCTTGCCGAGATAATAGCCGGTGCCGAGCGCATCCGACCCGACATGGTCGGTGCCCAGCCGCCCCATATAGGTGCCGAAGGTCGCGCCTTCCCACCATGTGAAGATATTCTTGAACACGCCCATCGCCGCGGCCCTACTTGGCGAGCGCGGGGGACGCAACGCGGTCCCCCTCGTGCAGCCCGAGTTGCGCCGCGCGGCCCCCGGCGATTTCGAGGACGGCGGCGACCGGCTCATAGCTTTCCACCGGCGTCAGATCGAGCGCGCGGGCATTGGCGATGCGGTGGATCGTGCCGTCGGGGCGGATGAAGACGATGTCGAGCGGGATCAACGTGTTCTTCATCCAGAAACTGGCGAAGCGCGGCGGCTTCATCGGAAAGATCATCGACTCGGCTGGACCGAGTTTGGTGCGGAACATCAGCCCCTTTTCCTGCTGCAGCGACGTCTTGGCGACCTCGGTGCGGAACCGCGCGACGCGACCGCCGGAGGTGATCGTCAGCGGGACGGCAGCCAGATGCTGCGACCGGTCCTTCGCTAGCGCGGGCACGGCGGGAGTGAGGAGCAGCAAAGCGAGGAGGGTCATGAAACGGGGCATGGCTGCCACTTAAACCGCGCTCGCGCCTGAAGGAAGCATGAAGGCGGGTTGCACTATCGCGCCCGTGCTGGACATAGGAACCGGATGACCGCCGCCTCGACCCGCCGCATCCTGCTCGCCAGCCTGATCGGTACCTCGGTCGAATTCTATGATTTCTACATCTATGCGACGGCTGCGGCGTTGGTGTTCGGGCCGCAATTCTTCCCCGCTGAAAATCCAGCGGTGCAGTTGCTGGCATCCTATGCCAGTTTCGGCCTGGCTTTTTTTGCGCGACCGCTCGGCGCGGCGCTGTTCGGGCATATCGGCGACCGGGTCGGGCGCAAATCGACGCTGGTTGCATCATTGATGCTGATGGGCGGATCGACGTTCGCCATCGCCTTTCTGCCGACCTATGCCCAGATCGGCTGGGTTGCGCCCGCTTTGCTGTGCACGCTGAGACTTGGCCAAGGCCTTGGGCTGGGCGGCGAATGGGGCGGCGCGTCGCTGCTCGCGGTCGAGAACGCGCCGAACGGGCGGGAATATCGCTGGGGCATGTTCCCGCCGCTGGGCGCGCCGATCGGCTTTATCGCCGCGAACGGCATGTTCCTATTGCTGGGCGCCGTGCTGACCGAGGCGCAATTTCAGGCATGGGGCTGGCGACTGCCCTTTCTCGCCAGCGCCGCCTTGGTCATCCTCGGACTATGGGTACGCCTCAAACTGGCTGAGACGCCGGCGTTTCGCGAGGCCAAGCAAGCCGATGCGCTGGCCGATATGCCGATCGCGACATTGTTCAAAAACCATGCGCGCGAGACTGTCGCGGGCACGGCGGGCGTCGTCGCCTGTTTCGCCTTATTCTATCTGACCACGGCGTTTGCGCTCAGCTACGGCGTCACCACGCTCGGGCATGGGCGGCAGGCGATGCTGGGGCTGGAGATTGGCGCGGTGCTGTTCCTCGCCGCCGGGGTGATCATCTCATCGACCTTCGCCGACACCCGGGGCGCGACGGCAATGCTGCGCTGGGGCTTTGCCGGTTGTCTGTTGTCGGGTGTGCTGATGGGGCCGATGCTCGGGGCGGCATCGCTGTGGATCGTGTTCGGCTGGCTGGCGCTGTCTCTGTTCGCGATGGGATTTTGTTACGGGCCGCTGGGCGGCTGGTTACCGTCGCTATTCGATCCCAAAGTCCGCTACACGGGAACGTCGATCACGTTCAACCTCGGCGGAGTTATCGGCGGCGCGCTGGCCCCGATTGCCGCGCAAGCGCTCGCCATGCGTGGCGGATTGGCGCTGGTCGGAGGATATTTGATCGCCGCCGGGATACTGAGCTTGGGCGGCGTGATGCTGATCAGGCGCCGCTAAGCGTCCGCGACGCCCTCTACAGTCTTGCGAGCGACATCGAAGCCGTGTCCGGCCCTGATCATCGCCGCCATCTGCTTGCGCTTCACGTCACGATCCGCCTCGGCTTCGCCGAACGCGCCGATTTTCTTGCGGCGGGCGTAGGTTTGGGCGGCGGCCCAGGCTTCGTCTTCGTCGGGGGCGACGGCTGAGGCGAGGTCGGGGTCGATGCCGGCCGCGCGGAGTGCATCGCCGACGCGGCGGGGGCCGAAGCCGCGGCGGGTCAGGCTGCTGGCTTTCGATCCGGCCCAGGCGGCGTCGTCGACATAGCCGAGCGAGGCGAATTTTTCGACGATGGTGTCGATGCCGGCGGGGTCGAAGTCTTCCACCGTGCCGCGTTCGCGGCATTTGCGGCGGAGGTAGTCGCCGAGCTTGCCGCGTGTGGTGGCGAAGCGTTCGACATAGCGCAGCGCCAGGCGTTCGAGTGTGGGGGTGTCGAGGGGTGGTGCGGGGCGGCGGTCCCCGTAGTTGCGCTTGCCTTTCATGGGGGGAGCTTAGGGTTCAGGGCGGTGGTTGGACAAGGATCGGGCGGCGCCTTGCCCTCCCCCGCNCAGCNTCGCTGAGNCGCCCCTCCCTAGGGAAGGGGAAAGGTTGGCCATTATTGCGCCACACTCGGCCATGATTGAGGCTGCAACGTATCTGTAATCCGGGCAGTCCCCAACGCCCGGCGGAGAATTTGATTTTGGCCGACGCCGCCGCAACGATCGTGACGACCCCGACCCGTGACGCCCTGCCCCGTATCATGTCCGATTTCGCCACTTTGGGCGCGGCGCTGGATTATGCCGCCACGGGCGCGCGCGGGCTGAATTTCCATGACGCGCGCGGCAATCCGTTGCGTGCCTACACCTTTGCCGAGTTGCAGTCGGATGCCTGTGCTATGGCGCGGCGGTTGATGGGGCGCGGGGTGGTCAAGGGCGACCGCATCGCGCTGATCGCTGAGACCGGCGCGGAATTCGCGACATTGTTCTTTGGCTGCATTTATGCCGGCGCGTGGCCGGTGCCGTTGCCGCTGCCGACCAGTTTTGGCGGGCGGGATTCATATGTCGATCAGCTGCAGGTGCAGCTCGACAGCTCGGACCCCAAAATGCTGTTCTATCCCGCTGAGCTGGCGGCAATGGCGGGCGCGGCGGCGGAAGCCAAGGGTGTCGAGGGGCATGCCTGGGAAGATGCGGCGGAGTGGGCGGTGAAGGATTCTCCGCTGCCCGAAACGGTCAGCGACGACATTGCCTATCTGCAATATTCGAGCGGTTCGACGCGGTTTCCGCATGGCGTGGCGGTGACGCATCGCGCGCTGCTGTCCAACCTCGCGGCGCACAGCCATGGCATGGAGGTGCGCGAAACCGACCGCTGTGTGTCGTGGCTGCCCTGGTATCACGACATGGGCCTGGTCGGGTGCCTGTTGTCGCCGGTCGCCAATCAGGTGTCGACCGATTACCTCAAGACCGAGGATTTCGCGCGGCGACCGCTGGCGTGGCTCGACCTGATCAGCCGCAACGAGGGGACGACGCTGAGCTATTCGCCGACGTTCGGTTACGACATTTGCGCGCGGCGGATCTCGTCGCAGACGCATGCCGAGGACCGGTTCGACCTGTCGCGCTGGCGGGTGGCGGGGAATGGCGCGGACATGATCCGCCCCGACGTGATGCAGGCGTTCGTCGATGCGTTCGAGCCCGCGGGCTTCAAGGCCAGCGCGTTCCTGCCGAGCTATGGCTTGGCCGAGGCGACGCTGGCGGTGTCGATCATGCCGCCGGGCGAAGGCATCGTCGTCGAACTGGTCGAGGAAACCGAATTGTCCGGCAAGGACGAAGCGGTCGGCCGCCCGCAGCGATACCGCGCGGTGGTCAATTGCGGCAAGCCGGTGCGCGACATGCTGGTCGAGGTCCGCGACGAGGATGGCGGCATCCTGCCCGAACGCGCGATCGGCAAGATGTTCGCCAAGGGCGCGTCGATCATGACCGGATACTTTCGCGACCCCGAAGCGACCGAAGCGTGCCTCTCGGGCGGCTGGCTCGACACCGGCGACATGGGCTATCTCAGCGACGGTTACGTCTACATCGTCGGCCGAGCGAAGGACATGATCATCATCAACGGCAAGAACCATTGGCCGCAGGACATCGAATGGGCGGTGGAGCAATTGCCGGGGTTCAAGTCGGGTGACATCGCCGCATTCGCGATCACCACCCCGGGCGGCGAGGAAACCCCCGCGGTGCTGGTCCAGTGCCGCACCACCGACGATGCCGAGCGGTCGCGGCTGCGCGAGGATATCAAGGAACGTGTGCGGTCGATCACCGGCATGAACTGCGTCGTCGAACTGGTCCCGCCGCGGACCTTGCCACGCACGTCATCGGGCAAATTGAGCCGGGCAAAGGCGCGCAATCAATATCTGTCGGGCGAAATCCAGCCCTATGCGATGGCCGCCTGAATCCGCATTTGACGGTTACCTGACGGTAAGGGTTTCCGCCGTATTTATCGCGGGTGACCACACCCTCCGAAGGACCCTCGCTGCCCAACTGGCGGCTCGTGCTTGGCCTGACCAATTCGGGCGGGGGCGATTGGGGGCGGGTGCGCGCGGCACAGCTCAACGCCGTCCGGCGCCTGGCGCCGTTGCGGTTGGCGATTACCGCGATCGGCGTCGCGGCGGTGTGCAGTGCCTTGCGCGGGCATGTTGCCAACTGGGCGCTGGCCGGCTGGGCGCTCGCCGTCACCGCCGTCGCCGGACATAGTTTCTATCGCAAATTGCGCGAAGGGCGTTGGCAGGTCGGCAGCGCATCGCTGCGCGACCTGCATGTCGAGAGCGTCTGGGCGATGACCATGGGCTTTGCCTGGGCCTCCGCGCCGCTGTTGCCGCTGCTCGCGCCGCACGGGCCACCGGCCGAAATGTTGGTCGTGTGGGTCGTCTGCACGACGATGATGTCGGCGGCGGCGATGGGGCTGTCGGTGCTGCCGCTGGCCACCGTCTGCTATCAATTGATTGTCAGTGGTGCATTGGCCTTTGCAACCTGGCGGCTGGGCCTGCCGCTCGTCGCGCTGATCGCGGCGTTGTACGGCTTCGGCATGGCGCTGGTGTCGCTGACAACCGGTCGCAAGTTCATCGCGCATGAAGCGGCACAGCTTCAGCTCGACGAAAAAAACGAAGTCGTCTCGCTGTTGCTGCGCGAATTCGACGACAAGGGCGGCGACTGGATGTGGCAAACCGACGCGGGCAAATGCCTGACCCACGTGTCGCCGCGCTTTGCGGTCGCATTAGGGCTGCAGCCCGAGGCTCTAGAGGCCAAGGCGCTGTTGCAGGTGCTGGCCGGATCGCGCTGGGACACCGGCGATTTCCATGCCTCGCTTCACGAACTCGCCGAACGGCTGAAACTGCGCGAGGCGTTTTCGGACCTGACCATTCCGGTCGAGGTCGGTGACGATCTGCATTGGTGGGAATTGTCGGCCTCACCCCGCTTCGAAGACGGCGTGTTCATCGGTTTCCGCGGGGTCGGATCGGACGTCACCGCCGCAAGGCATGCTGCGGACAAGATCAACCAGATGGCACGGTTCGACCCGCTGACCGGACTGCCCAACCGCCTGCATGTTAACGAGGCACTGTCCTCGACATTGGCGCAGGCCGACAAATGGAAGGGGCGTTGTGCGTTCCTAATGATCGACCTCGACCGGTTCAAGGCGATCAACGACACGCTGGGCCATCCGGTCGGCGACCGGTTGCTGATGCGTGTGGCCGAACGGCTCCGCGCGCTGATTTCGGGCCATGAGAGCTGTGGTCGCTTGGGCGGCGACGAATTCGGCGTGGTGATCGCCGATGGCAATGACACGACGCGGATCGAAGCCCTGTCCCGCGCGATCATCGAATCGCTGTCGCGGCCCTATGAGGTCGACGAGCACACGCTCTATATCGGCGCGTCGATCGGCTATGCGGTCGGACCGCGCGACGGCCAGACGGTCGAGACGTTGGTGCGCTCCGCGGACCTGGCCTTGTACCGCGCCAAGGATCAGGGCGGCGGCATCGTCTATGCCTATGAGCCGCAGCTGCACAGCCATGCGGAGGAACGCCGCGTTCTCGAAATCGCGCTGCGCAAGGCGCTCGAACGCGATCAGCTGACGGTACATTACCAGCCTGTGGTCGCCGCCGACACCGGCGCGATCGAGAGTTTCGAAGCGCTGCTGCGCTGGACGCACCCCGAACTGGGGCCGATCAGTCCGGCAAAATTCGTGCCGATCGCCGAGGATACACGCCTGATCGGCCCGATCGGCGACTGGGTGCTGATGACCGCGTGTACCGAGGCGCGCAATTGGCCCGACCATGTCCGCATCGCGGTCAATGTCTCCGCCGAGCAATTGATGAACGGCAATTTCGTCGGGACGGTGGTGCAGGCGCTGGCGCGGAGTGGGCTCGCCGCCAACCGGCTGGAACTCGAAGTCACCGAAAGCGTGTTCCTGCGCGAAGGCGGCGGGGTCACCGACATGCTCGACAAATTGCTGTCGCTGGGCGTGCGCCTGTCGCTCGACGATTTCGGGACGGGTTATTCGTCGCTCGGCTACCTCGCGAAAATCCGCTTCAACACGATCAAGATCGACCGCAGCTTTGTCCAGGCAGCGGCGAAAAATGTGGCGGAAGCGATCGCGATCATCCGCGCGGTGGTCACGCTGGCCAGCAGCCTAGACATGACCACGACGGCGGAAGGCATCGAGACCGATCGCGAGCTGACCCTGATGCGCGATCTGGGCGCGAAGAAAATCCAAGGTTTCCTGTTCGGCCGGCCGATGCCCGCGCGCGATGCGCTGAAGTTGTTCAACCGCGACGGCGAGCGCGCGGTGGCTTGACCCTGCACGCCGGCCAATTCTTCGTCGTTGCCCTAAAATGACGCACTGCCGCCGACTTTCAGGCTAGCGTATCAGGTGCTTACGCTTAAACGTGCTACGTCAGCGGGTCGCATATCCGGCTGGCGGGGCTGGGAACGACTAGCACGATACCCGCACGCCTCAGTTTTCTGAGGGAGTATCGACATGCCTGTCCCATCCAAGACTTTTTTAACCGCAGCTGTGAGCGTGCTTGCAATCGCCGTGGCTGCAACGCCGGCCCAGGCGGATGAATGCTTCCTCGATCGCAACAACAACGGCACCATCGACACCGGCATCGATAATGACGGCGGCGCAGATTCCGCGGGTAATGATACACGCCTCGCTTGTGGCATTAGTTCCACGGCGACGGGTTTGGCTTCCACGGCAGTTGGCGTTTCTGCGCAAGCAACCAACACCAGTGCAACGGCCGTTGGTTACACCGCCCAAGCAAGTAACCTGAATACGACGGCGTTGGGCGTCGACGCAATAGCTTCCGGCGCAGACTCGACCGGCATCGGGGTGTCGGTGCGAGCGACGGGTACCTCCGCTGTCGCTATTGGCACCACGACGACTGCTACAGCAGATGGATCGACTGCGGTCGGCTACTCTGCAGACGCCACCGGAATGAGCTCAACCGCCATCGGCCAGGGCGCGCAGGCATCCGGCACTATTTCAACGGCGCTAGGCAACGGAGCAACGGCCAGTAATGCTTCTGCAGCAGCATTCGGCGCTGGTGCCAGTGCCAGTGGCTCGAACTCGGTGGCCATCGGTGCCGCCGCGGCAAGCGCGGACAGATCCGTTGGCATCGGCACATCTGCTTCCGCGCAATCGTATCGCGGCGTCGCGGTAGGCGCGTCGTCGATCGCCCAAGGCAACGCAGGGATTGCCATAGGTTCCGACGCGGCGGCGGGTACTCCGACTGCTGGCGGAGCCATTGCCATCGGCGCGAGCTCAGGCGCCTTCGCTGGAGGATTTGGCGGTCAAGCGACGACCGCGACGGGCAGCAATTCAATCGCCTTTGGCACCGGGGCGCAGAGTTTTCAGGCTGGCGCCATTGCGATCGGCGGGCGCACCGACAACAGTGTAGGCCAAGGCGCTGCGGCCACTGCGATTGGCGCAGTGGCGATCGGCGCCCAAGCGACCACCGGCACCTCGGCTGCTTATTCCGTAACACTGGGAGCGGGTTCCAACGTGACGGGCGCGGAGGCATTTGCCGGCGGGCACAATTCGCGCGCGAGCGCCGAGGGTGCGATCGCGATCGGCGGCGATAGCGGCGACGCCGATACTTTCGGCGCGACGGCAAGTACCACCAGCGCCGTGGCGATCGGTCAGGACGCCGTCGCCAGTGGTTCGTTTGGAGTTGTCGCGCTGGGCGCCATGGCCACGGCATCGGGCGACTATTCGACCGCTATCGGCAAAGGGTCGAATGCGCTGCAACAAGACACGATCGCTATCGGGAATAATGCAAAAGCAGGCGGGTTGGACTCCACGACTATCGGCGTCGACGCGCAAAGTACGGGAACCCGGACCACGATCATAGGGTCGGAAAGTTCTGCGGGGAGTAACACGGCCGGCGTAGCGGTCGGCTATCGGTCGGTAGTTGCCGCCAATGGTGGGACAGCCGTCGGTGCCTTCGCATCGACCACCGGTCTAAGGTCCATCGCGATCGGGACCGACGCTGGGGGCGACGATATTGGCCCATCGGCCTCCGCGACCGATGCAATTGCCTTGGGCACGGAAGCGATCGCCGCCGGTGTACGTTCCAACAGCATTGGCGCTCTTTCCGTAGCCTCGAGCCCCTATTCCACCGCTCTCGGTTTTGATGCGCAGGCCATGGGCAATGGTGCGTTGGCGCTGGGTGCGAGTTCGCGCACGGGGGACGGCAGTACGGCAGGGAATATTGCCATCGGCTTGTCTAGTGGCGCACTGGCCGGGAATGTCGGCGGGACCGGAGCAACGGCAACCGGCGGCCAATCGCTCGCCATCGGTGTTGCAGCACAGGCCACCGGCGCATCGACCAACGCGATCGGTTCAGCCGCATCGGCGACGGGGATCAACGCCATGGCAATTGGCACGACATCGGGCGCCTCCGGCATTGCCTCGACGGCTATGGGCCAACAGGCCAATGCATCGGCCAATTTCGCGACCGCACTCGGCAACGTCGCCGTCGCATCGGGCCTGCGAAGTGTGGCGCTGGGCACTGACGGCACTGATGGCAACACGACTGGCGCTACCGCCAGTGCCGACGATGCGGTCGCCTTGGGCACCGATGCAGCCGCGGGTGGCGTTGCCAGCGTTGCGCTGGGCCTGACCTCTTCTGCCGGCGCGACGAACAGCATCGCCATTGGATCGGGCGCGAGCAGCGGGGGTGTCAGCGGCGTCGCCGTCGGGGCGCAAACGGTCGCGTCTGTGACGGGCGCAACGGCGATTGGCCTGCAGGCCAGCGCGACCGGGGTTTCGGCGACCGCTTTGGGCAATGGTGCCGCTGCGTCGGCCGCACGGTCAATTGCGATCGGCGCAGATGGTGCGGACGGTGATGCCTTTGCCGCACGCGCAACGGGTTCGGATGCGGTGGCGATCGGCACGGACTCACTCGCCAGCAATACCGCTTCCGTAGCCGTCGGCGCGGGCAATACCGCCACTGGCGGCATCGGCGCGGTGAGCGTCGGCAACCGCTCGACCGCGAATGGTCAGGGCGCGGTCGCGATCGGCGATGCCGACAATGCCGTCGGCTTCGGCGCGGTGGCGATGGGCTTTTCGAGCAATGCGACGGCATCGAACGCGCTGGCGCTGGGCAGTTCGTCGACCGCATCGGGATCGGCTGCGGTGGCGCTGGGCAATGGTGCTGTCGCCAGCATGAGCGGCAATCTTGGCCTAGGCTCGTCGGCGCAAGCGACGGGGGTCGTGGCGACGTCGATCGGCTATCTCAGCCAGGCAACGGGCGCGTTCGGCACCTCGATCGGGGCCGCTGCTGTCGCGACCAACGCCCAGACGACTGCGATCGGTGGGAAGAGCACGGCATCGGCGATGAACACCTCGGCGGTCGGTTATATGGCGACGGCCAGCTTTGCGGGATCGACTGCGCTGGGGGCCAATGCCGCGACGACTGCGGTCAATCAGGTCAAGCTGGGCGGATCGGGGACGTCGGTACAACTCGGTGACATCGCCGCCTCCGACGCTGCGCAGAGCGGAACCGAATTCTACGTCACGGTCGATGCCAATGGCACGCTGGGCAAGGGCGGGCAGTCGGGTGCGTCGCTGGTCGCGATGCAGCAGAACGCCCAAATCGAAAGCCTGCAGGTCAGCCAGGCGGCGATCGACGATACCGTCGCCGCGCAGGGGCGGCAGATCACCGCGCTCGGCACCGGGCTGCATCAGGCCAATGCCGGGATCGCGGCGGCGATGGCGATGGGCGGGATGATGGCGGTCCCCGACAGCAACGTGTCGGTGAACTTAAACCTGGCGACATATCGCGGCGAGCAGGGCTTTTCCGGCGGGCTGGTCGGGCGTGTGGCGCCGAAAGTGTTCTGAATGCGGGCGTGGCGGGGTCGACGCGAAAAGGCTCTACCGGTGGGCGCGTCGGCGTGGCATTCGGTTTTTGATGAAACCGATCCTCGCCCTCGCACTGGCTTTGACCACGGCACCTGCATTCGCGCAGGCGCCCGCCCCCGTCGCCGCGCCGACGCTCGAACAGCACGAGCTGATGAAATTGATCTGGTCGACCATGGCGGCGGTCGATCAGGCCAACCGCACCGGCAATTATTCGGTGCTGCGCGACCTCGCCGCGCCGGGCTTTCAGGCGGTCAACGACCAAGCGAAGCTGACCGCGATCTTCGCCAATTTACGCGCGTCGGGCGTCGATCTGTCGTCCACACTGCTGCTCGCGCCGACCTATCGCGTGCCGCCGCAAATGGTTCAGCCGGGACTGGTGCGCGTGCAGGGCGCATTCGGTATGCGGCCCAATGCGATCAGTTTCGACCTGGCCTATCAATTCAGCGGCGGCCAATGGCGGTTGTTCGGCATCGGCGTATCGCCGGTGGCGATGCCGACGCAGCAGGCGGCGCCGCAAGCCGCGCCGCCGCCCAAGCCCAAGGGGCGCTAGATCAAACCGGCGAGCGGGCTCGACGGGTCAGCATATTTACGCGTGCCCATGCGCCCCGCGAGGTAGGCGAGACGCCCCGATTCGACCGCGAGTTTCATCGCCGCTGCCATTTTGATCGGGTCTTTCGCTTCGGCAATTGCGGTGTTCATTAGGACCCCGTCGCAGCCGAGCTCCATCGCCACCGCGGCATCGCTGGCGGTGCCGACACCGGCGTCGACCAGCACCGGCACCTTCGCGCCTTCCACGATAAGCCGGATGGTGACGCGGTTCTGGATGCCGAGGCCGGAGCCGATCGGCGCGCCCAGCGGCATGATCGCGACCGCGCCCGCCTCTTCCAATTGTTTCGCGGCGATCGGATCGTCGGTGCAATAGACCATCGGCTTGAAGCCTTCGCGGACGAGAACGTCGGTCGCCTTCAGCGTTTCGCGCATGTCCGGGTATAGCGTGCGCGCTTCGCCGAGCACTTCGAGTTTGACGAGATCCCAACCTCCCGCTTCCCGCGCCAGGCGCAGCGTGCGGACCGCGCTGTCGGCGTCGAAACAGCCCGCGGTATTGGGCAGATACGTGATCTTCGCCGGGTCGATAAAGTCCATCAACAGCGGCGCATTGCGATCGGATATGTTCACCCGCCGCACCGCCACCGTGACGATCTCCGCACCCGATGCGGCGACAGCGGCGGCGTTCTGCGCGAAATCCTTATATTTGCCGGTGCCGACGATCAGCCGGCTGCGGAACGTCTTGCCCGCGACGGTCCATGTATCGTCATCGACCGCTACCGGATGGTCGCCACCGCCGACAAAATGAACGATCTCCAGTTCGTCGCCATCCTCGACGCGAACGTCGGCGAGGGTGGAGCGTGGAACGATCTCCAAATTGCGTTCGACCGCGACGCGCGTCGGTTCGAGCCCGAGTTCCAGCGCCAACGCCGCAATGCTCAAGTCGTTCGCCACGCGGCGGTGTTCGCCGTTGACGCGGATGGAAATGGTGCCGTCTGGGGTCATGCCGCACCTCTAGCCATGCTTGCCCCTGCTGCGAAGCCATGACAGAGGCTGTCGCAATCCAAAAATGAGGTTCGCATGAGCGACGAAGAGGGAGCGATGCAGGTCGATGTCGCGCTGGTCCGCCAGCTCGCCGAGCTGCTGGACGAAACGAAACTGACCGAAATCGAGGTCGAACATGGCGAGCGGCGCATCCGCGTCGCGCGCAAGGCGGCGGCGGTCGCGGGTTATGCTCCTGCCCCCGCTGCGGCACCGCTGCCGGCACCGACCGCATCCTTGCCCGCCGAAACGCCGACGACGGCGGCCAGCGAAAGCGGCACGCCGGTCAAATCGCCGATGGTCGGCACGGTATATCTGTCGGCGGAACCCGGATCGAAACCCTTCGCCAGCGTCGGGGACAAGGTCAGCGAAGGGCAGACCCTGGTCATCATCGAGGCGATGAAGGTGATGAACGCGATCCCCGCGCCCAATGGCGGCACGGTCAAGCGCATCTGCGTCGAAAACGGCCAGCCGGTCGAATTCGACCAGTCGCTGATCATCATCGAATAATGGCGATTGAAAAGCTGCTGATCGCCAATCGCGGCGAGATTGCGCTGCGAATTCACCGTGCCTGCCACGAAATGGGCATCAAGACGGTGGCGGTGCATTCGACGGCGGATGCCGATGCGATGCACGTGCGGCTGGCCGATGAGGCGATCTGCATCGGGCCGCCCGCCGCCGCCGACAGCTATCTCAACATCCCGGCGATCATTTCCGCCGCCGAGATCAGCCATGCCGACGCGATCCATCCGGGATACGGGTTCCTCAGCGAGAACGCGCGTTTCGCCGATATCGTCGAGGAACACGGCATCATCTTCGTCGGGCCGAAGCCCGAACATATCCGCACGATGGGCGACAAGATCGAGGCCAAGCGGACCGCCGGCGCGCTCGGGCTGCCGCTTGTGCCCGGATCGGACGGGCCGATCAGCGACCTGGCCGAGGCCAAGGCGATCGCCGCCGAGGCCGGCTATCCGGTGATCATCAAGGCGGCATCGGGCGGCGGCGGGCGCGGCATGAAAGTGTGCACGTCCGAGGATCAGCTCGAAACGCTGATGCAACAGGCGGGCAGCGAGGCCAAGGCGGCGTTCGGCGACGCCACCGTCTATCTCGAAAAATACCTCGGCAACCCGCGCCACATCGAATTCCAGATCTTTGGCGACGGCAATGGCAATGCGATCCATCTCGGCGAGCGCGATTGCTCGCTCCAGCGGCGTCACCAGAAAGTGCTTGAAGAAGCACCATCCCCCGCCATTTCGACCGAGGAACGGATGCGCATGGGCGAAGTCGTCCGCAAGGCAATGGCCGATATGTCCTATCGCGGCGCGGGAACGATCGAATTCCTGTGGGAAGACGGCGAATTCTATTTCATCGAAATGAACACGCGGCTGCAGGTCGAGCATCCGGTGACCGAGATGATCACCGGCCTCGACCTGGTCCGCGAACAGATCCGCATCGCCGAGGGTCGCCCGCTATCGGTCAAACAGGAAGACATCGAGTTCAAGGGGCATGCGATCGAATGCCGCATCAATGCCGAGGACCCGCGCACCTTTGCGCCGTCGCCCGGGCTGGTGACGACCTATCACGCGCCGGGCGGCATGCACGTCCGCATCGATAGCGGGCTGTATGCAGGGTACCGCATCCCGCCTTATTACGATTCGATGATCGCCAAGCTGATCGTTTACGGGCGCACGCGCGAGGGCTGCATCATGCGGCTGCGGCGCGCGCTGGAGGAAATGGTCATCAACGGGGTCAAGACGACGATCCCGCTGCACCGCGACCTGTTGCAGGATCCCGACATGATGAACGGCGATTACTCGATCAAATGGCTCGAGGAATGGTTGGCGAAGCAGGACGCCTGAGCGCCTGATGGAGCGCGTCACCGGGGGGAACGATCTGCCGCCGCAGCTGCGCGGGGCGGTGATCGCGCTGGGCAATTTCGACGGCTTTCATCTGGGGCATCAGGCGGTCGTCGGGCGCGCGGTGGAGACGGCGCGGCGGCGCGGGCGTCCGGCGATCGTCGCGACGTTCGATCCGCATCCGGTGCGCTATTTCAGGCCCGACGCGCCACCGTTTCGGCTGACCAGCCTCGACCAGCGCGAACGGCTGTTCGCGGGCGCGGGTGCCGATGCGATGATGGTGTTCGAATTCAACGAGCGGCTGGCCAATGTCACTGCCGAGGATTTCGTGCGTGACTGGCTGACACACACGTCGGGCGTGGTGACGGGCAGCGACTTTACCTTCGGCAAAGGGCGCGGCGGCAATGTGCAGGTGCTGGCCGAACTCGGCGCACGGCAAAGCATGACGGTGGACGCGGTGGCGGCGGTGACGCTGGATGGCGAGTCGGTGTCGTCGTCGCGCATCCGGCAGGCGCTGCAGGCGGGCGATTGCGCGACGGCGACGCGGCTGTTGACGCGGCCCTTCGCGGTCGAGGGCATTGTTCAGCACGGCGACGCGCTGGGGCGGACGATCGGTTATCCGACCGCCAACCTGTCGCTCGGCAATTATCTGCGGCCCCGCTACGGGGTCTATGCCGTGCGCGTGCGGCTGGCGGACGGGCGCGTGATCGATGGCGCGGCGAATCTGGGGGTCCGACCACAATTCGACCCGCCCAAAGAGTTGCTCGAAGCCTATCTGTTCGATTTCGACGAGGATTTGTACGGGCAGAGCATCGAGGTGTCGCTGATCGCGCATTTGCGGGACGAGGCGAAGTTCGACGGCATCGATGCTTTGGTGGCGCAGATGGACCGCGATTGCGATGAAGCGCGCCGCATCCTAAGCGCCCCCGCGACATGACAGATTATCGCAGCACCGTCTTCCTTCCCAAAACCGATTTCCCGATGAAGGCGGGCCTTCCGCAAAAGGAGCCGGGGATCCTTGCCAAATGGCAGGCGGCGGACCTGTACCGGCAGCTGCGCGAGAGCCGCGCGGGCCGCGAAAAATTCATCCTGCACGATGGCCCGCCTTATGCGAATGGCGACATGCATATCGGCCATGCGCTGAACCATATCCTGAAGGACATGGTGGTGCGGACGCAGACCTTGCTCGGCAAGGACGCGCCGTACGTGCCCGGCTGGGACTGTCACGGCCTGCCGATCGAGTGGAAGGTCGAGGAGCAATATCGCAAGAAAAAGCTCAACAAGGACGAGGTCCCCGCGGTCGAATTTCGCGCCGAATGCCGGGCCTATGCCCAGCATTGGGTCGATACGCAGCGCGAACAGCTCAAGCGGCTGGGCATCAACGGCGATTGGGACAAGCCGTATCTGACGATGGATTTCGACAGCGAAGCGACCATCGTCGCCGAACTGATGAAGTTCGCGGAGTCGGGCCAGCTCTATCGCGGTGCCAAGCCGGTGATGTGGTCCCCGGTCGAAAAGACCGCGCTGGCCGAGGCCGAAGTCGAATATGAGGACATTGTTTCGACTCAGATCGACGTGGCGTTTGAGATTGTGGACTCACCGATCGAGGAACTGAAGGGCGCCTACGCCGTCATCTGGACGACGACGCCTTGGACGATCCCGGTCAATCAGGCTTTGGCTTACGGGCCGGAAGTTGATTACGTTCTGCTCGCAACCGACTTAGTCGAAATCCATTCGGGCGATACTCGCTCAAACTATTACCTAGTTGCCGCCGAGCTTGGGCAAGCGTTCGCCGACCGCTGTTTCCCACACGCAGCGCTTCGCTTGGTCAAAGAGATCAAAGGTACCGACCTCGCCCACACTATCGCCCGTCATCCGATGCATCATCTCGGCGGGTTCTTCGCTCGACCTCGGCCGTTCCTCGCGGGCGATTTTGTCACCACCGAACAGGGCACCGGTCTGGTCCACATGGCGCCCGATCATGGCGAGGACGATTTCGAGCTGTGCAAGCTGAACGAGATCGAGCCGGTCTTCGCGGTCGAGGGTGACGGTAAGTATAGCGAAAACTGGACATGGCTCGGCGGACAAGGGTCGGTCATCAACCCGAAATTCAACGCGCCTGACGGGCCGATCTGTACGGATCTGCGCGAGGCCGGCGCGCTGCTCGCGGCGAGTGCCGATTACAAGCACAGCTATCCGCATTCGTGGCGGTCCAAGGCCAAGCTGATTTTCCGCGCGACACCGCAATGGTTCATCGCGATGGATGAGGTGTTGGAGGAGGACGACGACGTCACCCCGGCGGAGGCCGGGGCCGCTCTCGGCTTTGGCGCACAATCGACAGAGGTCCCGGCCTCCGCCGGGACGACGCTGAGAGACCGCGCGCTCGCCGCCATCGCGCAAACCCGCTTCATCCCGCCCAAGGGCGAGAACCGCATCCGTGCGATGGTCGAGGGGCGACCGGACTGGGTGATCAGCCGTCAGCGCGCCTGGGGCGTGCCGATCACGTTGTTCGTCAACAAGATGACCGGGCAATATATGGTCGACGAGCATGTCAATGAGCGCATCGTCGCGGCGATCCGCGAACGGGGTGTCGATGCGTGGAATGCGGAAGACGCGGCAGCCTTGCTCGGCGGCGGGCACGATCCCGATGCGTTCGAAATGGTCACCGACATTCTCGACGTGTGGTTCGATTCGGGCTGCACGCACGCGTTCGTGCTGGAAAGCGGCAAATGGCCCGAATTGCGCTGGCCCGCCGACCTCTACCTCGAAGGATCGGACCAGCATCGCGGGTGGTTCCAGTCTTCGCTGATGGAAAGCTGCGGCACGCGGGGGCGCGCGCCGTACGACGCGGTGCTGACGCACGGCTTCACCATGGCCTCCGACGGCAAGAAAATGTCGAAGTCGCTCGGCAACACCGTCGATCCGTTGAAGGTGATGGAGCAATATGGCGCGGACATCATCCGGCTATGGGCGCTCTCGGTGGACTTCACCGAGGATCACCGCATCGGTGACGAGATTTTGCGCGGGGTGGCCGATGGCTATCGCAAGCTGCGCAATACCTTCCGTTACCTGCTCGGCGCGCTCGAGGGGTTTAGCGAGGCAGAGCGCGTCGATGCGGCGGCGATGCCCGAGTTGGAGCGCTACATCCTGCACCGCGTCCACACGCTCGACGGCGTGTTGCGGCGCGCGATCGATGATTTCGACTTCAACACATACACGCGCGCCTTGGCCGATTTCGCCAATGACGATCTGTCGGCGTTCTTCTTCGATATCCGCAAGGACAGCCTCTATTGCGAGGCCGCCGATGCGCCGACGCGGATGGCGTATCGCACGACGCTCGACGCGCTGTTCCACGCGCTGGTGCGTTGGGCCGCGCCGATCCTGGTGTTCACCGCCGAGGAGGTGTGGAACACGCGCTACCCCGGCGCGAGCAGCGTTCATTTGCTCGACTGGCCGGTGATCGGAAACTGGCACAACGCCGCGCTGGGCGAGCGTTGGGACCGCCTGCGCGCGATCCGCGGCGTGGTGCTGGGCGAGATCGAGCCGCTGCGGCGCGAAAAAATCATCGGCTCGGGGCTGGAAGCGGACGTCACGGTCATCGCCTATGATCTCGCCGACAAGGTGTTGCTCACGGGCGTGAACCTGAGCGAACTGGCGATCGTGGCGAAAGCCGAGATCTGCACCGGCGATGGCGCACTGGCGAGCGGCGATGCCAGCTCGGTGGCCGACATTCGCGTCGAGGCCAAGAAAACCGAATATGAGAAATGCGAGCGCTGCTGGCGGCATTTGCCCGAGGTCGAGCCGGAGGGGCTGTGCGCGCGATGTGAGAGCGTCATCGCGTCAAATCCTGTCGCCCCTGCGCAGGCAGGAGCCTAGATGAACGCTCCACTTGAAACGAAGCCGGACGGGGTGAGTCCATCTGGGCCCCTGCCTGCGCAGGGGCGACAGGTTCGATCGACGGGTCTGATCTTCGCCGCCATCGTCTTCTTCGCCGACCAAATCCTCAAATGGGTGATGATCGGTCCGCTGGGGTTGCAGGAGCGCGGGCAGATAGAGATCGTGTCGGTCTTCAATTTTACCTGGGTGCAGAATTTCGGCGTATCGCTGGGCATGCTCACCGCGGACACGCATATGGGCCGCTGGCTGCTGGTGGCGCTGACCGGCGCGATTGCTGCGGGGGTGCTGGTGTGGCTGTGGCGCGAGACCAATCGCGGCGAGGCTCTGGCGCTCGGCGCGATCCTCGGCGGCGCGCTGGGCAATATCCTCGACCGGATGCGGCTGGGATATGTGGTCGATTTCGCCGATCTGCACTTTGGCGACTGGCGGCCTTTTCTGGTGTTCAACCTCGCCGATGCCGCTATAACCCTCGGCGTCGTCGTGCTGTTGGCTCGGGCGTTCTTCGGGGGCGCGAAGAAGGAAGTGATTGATGCGTAAATTGTTGGTCGCTTCGGCGATGGTCCTCGTGCTCGCCGGGTGCGGTGGCCGTCATGCCGGTCTCGGCAAGACCGGACCCGATGAATTCGCCGTGGCGCGCGCGGCACCGTTGGTGGTCCCGCCCGATTTTGCGCTGACCCCGCCCAAGCCCGGTCAGGCGCGTGTGCAGGAAGGCGATTCGTCGCGTCAGGCGCTCGATGCGATGTTCGGCGGCGCGACCCCGCGCAGCGCGACCGAAACCGCCGCGCTCGACGCCGCGGGCAACGACCGCGCGCAATCGGGCATCCGCTCCGCCGTCGGCGATCCCGGTACGACCGTGGTCGACAAGGGCGCGGTGACGCGCGACATCGTCGCCGCACCAGAAGGCGACGGACAGGACGCCCGCGCCACGATCCCCACCGCAGCGGCGGCCAACGCGGTGCCCGCCGCCGACGTCAGCACGCTGGGCAAGGGCAAGAAAAAGAAGTAATTACAGCAGATTCGCTTTCGTCTTAACTCAACGAAAGCGATAGGGCCTGGCGCGACTAACCCCCAGTACGCCAGGCCCGCAGCGGCCCGTCAGTCCGGTTAGAAACTGACGCCGATGCTCGCGACGACGCCCCCCTTGGCGACATCCTTGCCCGTGGTGCTGACGAAGAAGTATTTGGGCAGATTGGTATCGACGTAGTTGACGCCCAGCGTCAGCGCCTTCCACGTATAGCTGACGCCCACGCCCCAATCGGTGTATTTGCGCCCGGCGCTCAGGAAGCTGCGCTCCCAATTGTGCCCGAGATGGCCCGACACCCCAAAGCCGACGACCGTCGCCGACAGATCGAGCGCGGTGTAAAGATTGTCATCCTTGGTGTGGATGAACGCCAGCGCCTTTTGCTTGGGCGCATAGTTGGCGGTGACCTTGGCGGTCACGGGACCCAGCGTGTGCGAGATCGCCAGATAGGGCTCGAGAAAGTCCGAATTGTAATTGGCGATAAACTTCGACGAACCCGGATAGTAATAATAGAGCGCGCCGACATCGACGGTGGTGCCGCCAAAGGTCTTTTTGAAACCGGCGATGAGATCGAGTTCCTGATCCCCGCCCGCCGCGACGTAATCGTCGATCGAGCTGCCCCACACCGACAGATACGCACCCGAAGCGTGCGTGACGGTGAGCGAGCCTTGCAGCGCAAAATCCTTGTCGGTCTGCGACAGGCCACGGAAGCGATAGTCACTGACGACGGCGGCTGTGCTGTTGATCGTGAACGCCGATGTCGGCGCGGCGGGTTCGGCAGCAGCAACGGGCTTTTCACCCGTGGCCGCGCTGGCAGTCGTGTCTTGGGCAATCGCCGGCGTGGCGATGGCGAGGGCGATGATGCTGCCGCAGCAGCCGAGGAACGTGCGCATGGAAACCTCCATAAATTGCGTCGCGTTCCGCCTGCGTCCGGCTTCGCATCCTCTTGGCGGGATTCGATTGCCGGTCGCCCAATAGCTGCCGTCAAATTGTGCGCTGCACAAGAAAAAAGTGTCAGACCTGTGACAAAGCCCGGTCGATGTCGGCAATTAAGTCACACTCATCTTCCAGCCCGATGCTCAGGCGGATGACGGTGCCGCCGTCCCAACGCGTCGCGCTGCGGCAGCGCGACGGCTCGGTCGGTAAAGCGAGGCTTTCATAGCCGCCCCAGCTATAGCCGATGCCGAACAGGGTCAGCGCGTCGATCACCGCGTCGGTCCCACCGTCCTTGAGCATGAAACCGAACAAGCCGCCGGGCGCAAGGAAATCGCGCGCATAGGCGTCATGGCCCGGGCAATCGGCAAACGCCGGGTGCAGCACCCGCGCAACGCGCGGATGTTTGGCCAGCCAATGCGCGACGGCGAGCGCGGTCTGGCCTTGCTGCTTCAGCCGCAAGGCCAATGTGCGCAACCCGCGCGCGGCAAGATAGGCATCGTCGGGCGACACCGCATTGCCCAGCACCTGCGCGGTCGTGCGCAGATTCACCCAATGCGGCTCGAGCGCCGAAACGCTGCCCATCATCACGTCCGAATGCCCGGCGATATATTTGGTCACGGCGCAAATCGTCAGGTCGACGCCCATCGACGCGGTCGGGTAATACAGCGGCGTCGCCCAGGTATTGTCGATCAGCGTGGTGATGCCGCGTGCCCGCGCGACCGCGACGATCGCCGGTACGTCCTGCACCTCGAACGTCAGGCTGCCCGGCGATTCCATGAAGAGCGCGCGAGTGTTGGGTCGGAGGAGCGCTTCGATACCTGCACCGGCCATCGGGTCGTAATAGCTCGTCTCGACCCCGCGCTGCGCCAGATACGCGTCGCACAACCGCCGCGTCGGATCGTAAGTGCTGTCGACCATCAGCAGATGATCGCCGGGTTTGAGCACCGCCAGCAACGCCCCCGCCACCGCCGCCGCACCCGACGGATACAGCATCGTCGCGTGCGCCGCCGGATCGAGCGCGGTAATCGCCTCCGCCAAACTCCACTGCGTCGGCGTCCCGCGGCGGCCGTAAAACCATTCACCGTCGGCATTGGTTTTCACGCCCGCCTTCAACGCGGCGACGTCGTCATACAGGATCGTCGAAGCGCGCCACACCGGCGGATTGACCGCGTGGCCGGTCCATTCGGAACGGCGGCCCGCAGTGACGGCGGTGGTCGGCGGCTTAGGCAGCGGCCCCGATCTCCTTGGGCGTACCAGCGTCGGCACCCCATTCGCTCCAGCTGCCGTCGTACAGCGCGGTCTTGTCGTTGCCGAGCAGATGCGCGGCGAACACCAGCGTCGCCGCCGTCAGCCCCGATCCGCACGTGGCGGCGATCGGCTGCGCCGGGTTCACGCCCGCCGCGCCGAACGCGGATTGCAGCGCGTGGCCGGTCTTGTACGTGCCGTCGGCGTTGAACAGCGTCGACATCGGCAGATTGCGGCTGCCCGGAATATGGCCCGGATTGACGCCGAGACGCGGCTCGGCCTCGCGGCCTTCGAACCGTGCGGCGCTGCGGGCATCGACGATCTGCTCCGCCTTGCTGTCCAGCAGGCCCGTCATCTGGTCCTTCGACCGGACGTGGGTTTCGTCTTTCCACACCGTGAAGTGGCGGTGGCGCAATTTCGGCTTCCCGCTTTCGGTGTCGCGGCCCTCGGCCTGCCATTTGGCCAGCCCGCCATCGAGGATCGCGACCGAATGCGCACCGAACAGGCGCAGCATCCACCACGCGCGCGCCGACGAATGATAAGGCGAATTGTCATAGATCACCACGCGGCTGCCATCGCCCAGGCCCAGCGACTGCATCCGGCTGGCGAACTTTTCCGCCGAAGGCAGCATTAGCGGCATGACGCTGTTATCGCTGATGCCGTCGAGGTCCATGAATACCGCGCCGGGAATATGCGCCGCTTCATATTCCGCCGCCGGATCGCGCCCGTCGGTTGCGAGGACATAGGTCGCATCAACCACGCGCAGGTCGTCCGCACCCAATTGTCCAGCCAGCCATTCGGTCGAAACCAGCGAATCCATCTGTGATATCCTCCGTCTATCGATGCTCCCTAATAACCATCGGGGGCGGCGTCGAGTTGCGCGAGGAATCGCGCCGCCTGCGCGCGCACTTCGGCTTGCATCTCCTCCGAAAAACGATCCCAGCTGCGATAAGGGCCGAACAACCGTTCATTGTCCCCCAGCCTGTCACGGTGGCGCGCGAGAAAGTCCCAATAGAGGCTGTTATACGGGCAGGCGTCGGGTCCGGTGCGCTGCTTCACATCATAACGGCATGCGCCGCAATAATCCGACATCTTGTTGATATACGCTCCCGACGAAATGTACGGCTTGCTGCCGACGGTGCCGCCATCGGCAAACTGGCTCATCCCGACGGTGTTGGGCGCTTCGACCCATTCGTAAGCGTCGATATAGACTTCGAGATACCATGTGTGGACCTGATACGGGTCGGCCCCGATCAGCAACGCAAAATTGCCCGCGACCATCAGCCGCTGGATGTGATGCGCATGCGCGGTCTCCAGCGTCTGGCCGATGACCTGTTTCAGGCAATTCATCTCGGTGTCGCCGGTCCAGTAGAAGCCGGGGAGCCGCCGATTGTGGTTCAGGAAGTTCGAGCGCGGATATTCCGGCCCCTCATGCCAATAAATCCCACGCATATATTCGCGCCAGCCGATGATCTGGCGGACATAGCCCTCCACCGAATTGAGCGGCGCGCGACCGGCGCGATATTCGGCCTCGGCGCGGCGGCACAGGTCGAGCGGATCGAGCAGCCCCGAATTGATGTAGGGTGACAGGATCGAATGCCACAAATGGCGCTCGCCCGTGACCATCGCATCCTCATAATCGCCAAATTGCGGCAGGGCTTTGGCGAAAAAGGCGTCGGCCTGTCGCTCGGCACCCTCACGCGTCACGGCATAGTCGAAACCGTCGAGGCTGCCGGTGGCGTCGGGAAAACGCGCGGTGACGAGGTCGATCACGTCCTGGGTGGTCGTGTCGGGCGCAAAACTGTGCGGGCGCGGCATCAGTAGATCGGCCTTGGCGGGCTTGCGGTTCTCCTTGTCGAAATTCCAGCGATTACCAGCGGGTTTCGCCCCGTCCATCAGCAGCCCAGTCTTGCGGCGCATGTCGCGGTAGAAGAACTCCATGGTCAGCGCCTTGCGGCCATCGTCGGCCCAGGCGTCGAATTCAGCATGGCTGGCGATGAAGCGATCGTCGCTGCGGATTTCGACGGGCAGACCGAACAGCGTTTCCCAGCTCTCCAGCATGCCCCGCACACGCCACTCGCCCGCCTCGGTCACGACGATGCGATCGGGCGCATGTCGTTCGATCGCGCGCGCCACTTCGCCGGTGAACGACCCGGCATTGTCGGCATCGTCGAGCTCGACGTAATCGACCGTCCACCCGGAGGCGCGCAACGCCGCCGCATGATGCCGCATCGCCGACAGGATATAGACCAGCTTCTGCTTGTGGTGCCGAACGTAGGTCGCCTCCTCGACGACCTCCATCATCAACAACACGCTGTCGCGCGGCGCCGCATCGCACAGCGCCGACAGGTCGAGCGACAGCTGGTCGCCGAGAATGGGGATGAGCACAGTCATCCCCGCTCAACTCACCGCTTGCGGATAAAGGCGCGGATGTCGCGCGACATCGCGGTCAACTGGCTTTCGTTGATATAGACCATGTGCCCGGCGCCGTAATAATGGAATTCGACGCGGTCGGCGGGGATGCCCTGACGGCTCAGCGAATATTCGGCGCCCATGAACGGCGTGGCGAAATCGTAATAGCCTGCGGCAACGAACACCCGCTCGCCCGAATTTTCGCGCAACGACCGCCCGATATACGGCGCGACGTTCCAGTAGAACGCGCTGTCGCCGCCACGGCCATTGCCCAGTTTCCAGTCCCAATCGCCGACGCCGCCGATGGTGACGTATTGCCGGTCGGTCTTGTAGCCGAGATCGCCGCGCGCATAGGCGTTGATCGCCGCAGTATAGCCGCCGTCGATGGCATAGAAGCTGGGGTCGTTGTCGGGTTCTTCGCCCCCCGAATCCAGATCGATGCCGAGGTAGCGGGAATCGAGACGACCCACCGTCTGCCGGCGATCCCGCAACAGCTCCTTGTAGAATCGCCCCGGCGTCACGCGCAGATCGACGCTATCGAGATACGTCTCACTAAGGCCGGTCAGTCGCGACAAGTCCTTGCGGACCGACGTGCGTTCTTCCTGGCTGAGCCGCGTCCCCTTCACCAACGCCGACAGATACGGCCCGCTGGCGAATTCACGCGCCTGTTGCGCCCAGGTGGCGGGTTCGACGCCCGCGCCCGCCTTGCCGTGGAATTGCGCGGTCATCGCCATGGTCGGCATGTTGACGAGATATTGCATCTCGTTGCCCTGCACTTCGGCCTGCGCGCCGAAATCGAGGATCGTCGAGATCAGGATGATGCCGTCCAGCGCGACGTCGTTATAGCCGCCGTCGAGTTCGTTCGCGACGGTCGCCGACCGCGTCGTGCCATAGCTTTCGCCGCCCAGATATTTGGGCGCGTTCCATCGCCCGTTCTGGCTCAGCCACAGGCGGATGAAGTCGGAGATCGACTTGGCATCGGATTTGACGCCCCAATATTCCTTGGCCTCGGTCTTGCCCAATGCGTGCGACCAGCCGGTGCCGACCGGATCGATGAACACGATGTCGGTGACGTCGAGCAGCGAATTGGGATTGTCGACGATCGGGTAAGGCGGTGCGCCATCGTCGCGCGCGTCGCTGGGCAAGGCCACGCGCTTCGGCCCGAATGCGCCCATGTGCAGCCAGACCGACCCCGAGCCGGGGCCGCCATTGAACAGGAACGTCACCGGGCGATTGGGATCGCGCGGCCCGTCCTTGACGTAAGCGGTGGAAAAGATCGCCGCCTTGGGCGTGCCGTCCTCGGCCTTGAGATACGTCTCGCCGGCCGTCGCCGTGTAAGCGACTTTCACCCCGCCGAATATGCCCGAGTGGTGCGTGATCGAGACGTTGGGCGGCGGGATCTCGGCATTGCGCGCTTCGGCCTTGTCGGGAGCCTTTTCCTTGTCCTGCGCAAACGTCGGCGTGGCGAACATCGTCGCGGCGAGCAGCAGGGCAAGGCGTTTCATGCGCCAAATGGGTAGCGCGTTGCAGTCCTGCGTCAACGGCGCGATAGAGACGCTATGGGAGAGTTTCGCCGGATCGACGACCGCGTCTCGGTCGCGCCGCAAATTTCGGTCGCCGACGTGGGCGCCGCGCGCGACGCGGGCTTCGTCTGCATCGTCAACAATCGCCCAGATGGCGAAGCGCCGGACGAGCCGCAAGGCGCGGAGATCGCGGCGGCATGTGCCGAGGCCGGGCTGACCTATCACGCTATCCCGGTCGCGGGCGGCTTCTCGCCAGAACAGGCGGCGGCGTTGCGCGACGTCATCGACGGCGCGAATGGCCCGGTGCTGGCCTATTGCCGCTCGGGCACGCGGTCGTGTTTTCTGTGGGCGCTGAGCGAGGCGCTGGCAGGCGACGATACGGACGAGATCGCCGCCAAGGCGAGCGCCGCCGGATACGATGTGACGCCGCTGCTGAACCAGGTCGGGCGATGAACTGGCCACTCGCCGCTGCGTCGGTCGTCGCGGTCTTCGCGGTGGCGGGTGTCGCGCGGTGGCTCGGCCTGGGCGGTGCGACTTTTGCCGATGAGCGCGCGGCGATGGACGAAGCAGAGGGGCAATTGCCGGAATTTCACGCTGTTTCCGCGCGCATCACCGACGATGGCGCCGAAGTCACCGGCGCAGATGGCCGCGTCGTCCCGATCCGCCGCCTTGGGGCCAGGTGGGTGGTCGCATGATAAGCGTTGTCCAAGTCCCCGCCTTGAGGCGGGGTGGCGGCGAAGCCGACGGGGCGGTGCAANNACTCGGCGCGANAGCGCCGATCCGCGCTGCCGCGCGGAGNTGTTNGCACCGCCCCGTCAGCCGCTTCGCGTCTGCCACCCCGCCTCAAGGCGGGGACTGGAAATCGGCGTGAAACTCCCCAACCCGGTCGACTACGCCGTCCCCGCCTTCGTCGTACTCATCCTCATCGAAATGATCATCGCGCGAGCGAAGGACAAAAGCCGGTACTGCCCGCGCGACACCCTCAATTCGATGCTCATGGGCTTCGGCTCGACCATCGCGGGCGCGCTCAGCGGCGGGCTGATCTATGCGCTGGCGACGTGGCTGTACGATTTCCGGCTGACGACAATCCCCTATGCCTGGTGGGCGTGGATCGCCTGCTTCGTGCTCGACGACTTCGCTTATTACGCGTTTCACCGCAGCGCACACCGGGTGCGATGGTTCTGGGCCAGCCACGTCAACCATCACAGCTCGCAGCATTACAACCTGTCCACCGCGCTGCGGCAGACGTGGACGGGGTTCATCGCGGGCAGTTTCCTGTTCCGCATGCCTTTGGTCCTGATCGGGTTTCCGCCGCCGATGCTGTTCTTCGTCGGCGCATTGAACCTGATCTACCAATTCTGGATTCATACCGAGGCGATCGGCCGCTGCCCGCGCTGGTTCGAGGCGGTGATGAACACCCCGTCGCACCACCGCGTCCATCACGCCACCAACCCGCGCTACCTCGACCGCAATTATGCCGGGGTGTTCGTCGTCTGGGATAAAATATTCGGCAGCTTCGTCGCCGAGGATGACCACGACCGAATCCGCTACGGCATCGTCAAGCAATTGCCGCATTTCGGACTGGTCTGGGGTGTGTTTCACGAGTGGGTCGGCATTCTGCGCGACTTGTGGAGCGCGCCGTGGCGCGCCAAGCTCGGTTACGCGATCCGTGAACCGGGCTGGTCGCACGACGGGAGCCGCGAGACGTCGGACATGATCCGCCGCCGCTGGGAGGAGAGAGAGACTTGCCGAGCGAAGGACAGGAGTATGACATCGTCGTCATCGGCGCCGGTTCGGGAGGCAGCGCCGCCGCCGGTCGCCTGAGCGAAGGCGGCAAGTTCACCGTCTGCCTGATCGAACCCGGCGGGACCAACAATTACACCCAGGTACTGGCCCCCGCGATGATGGGGCAGATCGGCAAGAAATCGAATTACCGCTACGAAACCGTGCCGCAGCCGGGGCTGAACGGACGACGAGGTTACCAGCCGCGCGGACGCGGCCTGGGCGGATCGTCGGCGATCAACGCGATGATCTACATCCGCGGCAATAAATGGGATTACGACAATTGGGCCGCGCTCGGCTGCGACGGCTGGGCCTATGACGACGTGCTGCCGTGGTTCAAGCGCAACGAGAATAACGAACGCGGCGCGGACGAATTTCATGGGTCGGGCGGGCCGCTCAACGTTGTCGACCAGAAATGGCCGAACCCGGGCAGTCTCGACTGGATCGCGGCGGCGGAATCGCTCCAGCTGCGCCGCAATCCCGATTTCAACGGGGCGCAGCAGGAAGGCGTCGGACTGTATCAGGCGACGCAAAAGGGCGGCGAGCGCTGGTCGGCGTCGCGCGCTTATGTCGAACCCGCGCTCAAATCGGGGCGGCTCGAGGTCAAGACCGGCACGCGCGTCGAACGCATATTGTTCGAGGGCAAGCGCGCCGTTGGCGTCGAGGTCAAGCGCGGCTTCCGCACCGAAACCATCCGCGCGCGCCGCGCGGTGATCCTCGCTGCGGGGGCGTTCAACACGCCGCAATTGCTGATGGTTTCCGGCATCGGCCCCGCCGCGCATCTGAAACAGCACGGCGTGGACGTCGTGCTCGACCGCGCCGAGGTCGGCGGCGGGTTGCAGGACCATATCGATTATGTCGCGGGCTATGAGACCGGCGGCGACATATTCCACGGCATGGGGCTGAAGGGGCAGTGGCGCGGGTTCAAGGCGTTGCTCGAATGGCGCAAGCATCGCTCCGGTTGGCTGACCTCGCCGCTGGCCGAGGCGGGCGGGTTTGCCAAATCACGCCCCGATGTCGCGGTGCCCGACTTGCAATTCCATTTCGTGCCCGCGGTGCTCGAGGATCACGGCCGGACCAAGGTGCGCATCAACGGCTTTTCCTGCCACGTCTGCGTCCTGCGCCCCGAAAGCCGCGGGACGGTGCGCCTGCAAAGTCCGCGCATGAAGGACGCGCCGCTGATCGACCCGCAATTCCTGAGCGACGAGCGCGACGTGGCGACATTGCTGGCGGGTGCGAAGCTGGTCCGGCGGATTTGCGAAGCCCCGCCCTTGTGCGGCCACGGTGGCCGCGAGCGCGCGGGCAAAGGCGTGGAGAACGACGCCACATTCATCGACATCATCCGTAGCAAGGCCGACACCGTCTACCACCCCGTCGGTACCGCGCGCATGGGCCGCGACGACGCGGCAGTGGTCGATCCGCGCCTCAAAGTGCGCGGCATCGAAGGCCTCTACATCGCCGACGCCAGCATCATGCCCCGCCTAATCAGCGGCAACACCAATGCGCCAACGCAAATGATTGGGGAGCGGGCGGCGGAATTCGTGATGGCGGATTTAGCTAATTAATCAAGATTTTACGTCTTTGCTTGCAAATCCGGCTTTTACGGATTAGGCAGATTTTGCCATGACCGCGACCGTGAGCATCAACAACCTCTTGGAGGTTTCGTCGAAGGCTGTCTCCAGCCGCTTTGGATTCTACACAGACGAAGCAATGCAGCGTCCTGTGGGGATTCAGCGGCATGGCCGGACGAGGATCGTGATGATCTCGCTCAACGAATATGAGCGGCTGAAGCGACGGGATCGCCAAGTCTTTTTGACAACGGATTTGGATGATGAAACGCTCGACGCCATCCTCACCGCCGAACCCGGCGAGCGGTCACGTGAAGCCGGCAAACGGCTGGCCGACCCCGCAGCCGGGTGACGTTCTGTCCTATGCCTATTTGTGGCACCGGGAGGCCCAAACGGGTCAGGAAGAAGGGCTGAAAGACCGGCCTGTAGTGGTCGTGTTGGCGTCGGAGTTGCTTGAGGGTCAAATCCGTCTCCACGTGGCGCCCGTGACGCATGCGCCGCCGCAGCGTGAAACTGTCGCCGTGGAACTGCCCGCTGCTGTGAAACGCGATTTGCAACTGGATCGCGAACGCAGCTGGATCGTCTGTGACGAAATGAACCGCTTCATTTGGCCGGGTCCTGATATTCGCTTACTCGACAACGGCCAGCCTTATTACGGCGCGATACCCGATTGGCTATTCGCCGAGGTTCGTACAGCCTTTGCGGCAATTGCCGGTCGTCGCGCGGTCAAAGCCACACCGCGATCCAGCTGAATGGAAGCCCTGCTCACCTCCACCGCCATGGTCGCGCTCGCCGAAATTGGCGACAAGACGCAATTGCTGGCGATCGTCCTCGCCACGCGGTTCAAGCGGCCGCTGCCAATCATCCTCGGCATCCTGGGCGCGACGCTCGCCAATCACGCGCTGGCGGCGCTGGTCGGCGAACAGGCGGCGGCGTTCCTCGACGGTCTGTGGTTCCGCTATCTGGTCGCCGCATCGTTCATCGCGATGGCCTTGTGGACGCTGGTCCCCGACAAGCTTGACGAGGATGAGGCGAGGCCGTCGCGCTTCGGTCCGTTCCTGACCACGCTCGTGGCGTTCTTCATCGTCGAAATGGGGGACAAGACCCAGATTGCGACGGTCGCGCTGGGGGCGCGGTTCCACAGCGTGTTGTGGGTCACGGCGGGGACGACGCTGGGCATGATGATCGCCAATGTCCCCGCCGTGTTGCTCGGCAACCAGCTGATCAAGCGCGTGCCATTGGCCAAGGTGCGGATTGCGGCGGCGATCCTGTTCCTCGCCATCGGCCTGTGGCTCCTCGCGCAAACCGCCGGCTCGCTTTGAGTCCAATTCACTCGCGCGAAAGGGTGAAGCGGCATAAGGCGGTCCCGATGCGTTTTGCCCTCGCGCTTTTGGCGCTTTCCACCTCGTCGTTTGCTTTCGCGCAGGACGCCGCCCCGCCCCCGCCAGCCGCCGCGGCTGCGACGGCGCCGCTGCCGTGGCTGTATCGCGGATCGGACATTCCGCCCGATGCGTCATGGACCTTTGGCGAATTGCCCAATGGCCTGCGCTATGCCGTGCGCAAATCGGGGGTGCCGCCCAAGCAAATCTCGATCCGCGTCGCGATCGACGCCGGCGGGATGATGGAGGAAGCGGGCGAGCGCGGCTTTGCCCATTTCAACGAACATCTGGCGTTTCGCGGGTCGGCCTATATCGGCGACGGCGAAGCGAAGCGCGTGTGGCAACGGCTCGGCGCGACCTTCGGGTCGGACACCAATGCGACGACCGGCCCGACGCAGACGGTCTACAAGCTCGATCTGCCGTCGGCGACGCCCGAGTCGGCCAATGAATCGCTACACATCTTGTCGGGCATGATCGCCGCGCCGGACATCAAGCCGGGCGCGGTCGAAACCGAAAAGCGCACCATCCTCGCCGAACTGCGCGAAGGCGCCGGGCCGGGCCAGCGCATCGGCGAAGGCGTTCGCGCGACTTTGTACGCCGGGCAACGGCTGGGCGACGCCTCGAACAGCAAGGAACAGGCGTCGGTCGCCGCCGCCACCCCGCACACCCTGCGGGTGTTCCACGACCGCTGGTATCGCCCCGCCAACACTTTGGTCGTCGTCGTCGGCGACATGGAGCCCGACGTGCTCGAGGGGCTGGTCAAGCGCAACTTCTCCAGCTGGCGGCCCAGCATTCAACAGGCCGGCAATGTCAGTTTCGGGCAGCCACAGGCCAATGCCCCGCGTGCGCGCGTCGTCGTCGAGCCGGGCGTCCCGACCAGCGTCATCCTCGGCGTGATGCGCCCGTGGCAGGTCAAGGCCGACACCGTCGCCTATAACCGCGACAAACAATCGCTCGAACTCGCCGCGCGGCTGATCAGCCGCCGTCTCGAAACCCGCGCGCGCGCCGGGGGCAGCTTCCTTCAGGCGGCGGTCGATTATTCGGACGTCCTGCGCTCGACCAACAGCACGATCATCGAAATCACCCCGGTCGGCAGCGACTGGCGCCGCGCCGTGCGCGACGTTCGCGCGGTCATTGCCGACGCGCTGACCCGCCCGCCTACCCAGGCCGAAATCGCGCGCGAGATCGAGGATTATAAAAGCAATCTCGACGCATCGGTTGAAACCGAAACCGGGCAGGACGACCGCGAAATCGCCGATACCTTGGTCGAAGCGGTCAACATTCGCGAAACCGTGGCCAGCGCATCGGTCGCACGCGACGTGTTCCTCGGCCAGAGTGAGGCGCTGACTCCCGCCGCCTTGCTCAAGGCGACCCGGCGGATCTTTGCCGGCACGCCGTTGCGCGCCGTGCTGACCCTGCCCGCCGCCGACCCGGCCGCGCAGGCCAGGCTGTTGACCGCGATCACCGAACCCGTGGCACCCGTGCGCGTTGACACGGCCAAGGCGGTGTCGATGGACGCGCTGCCCAAATTGGGCGCACCCGCGACGGTCACGGGCCGCAGCACGCTCGCGCCATTGCCGTTCGAACGGATCAGCCTGTCGAACGGATCGACGCTGATCGTGTTTCCCAACGACGCGGAAAAGAACAAGATTTACGTTTCAGCGCGCTGGGGCGGCGGCCGTGCGGCATTCCCGGCCGACAAGCCCAACCCGTCATGGGCGGCGGATTACGCGCTGGTCGCGGGCGGCATCGGCGACCTTGGGCTCGACGCGCTCGACCGGTTGACCAACGGGCGCCGGCTGGGCCTCGATTTCGACCTGTCGGACGATGCGTTTGTGTTCAAGGCGACGACCGGCCCCGCCGATCTGCACGATCAATTGCGGCTGATCGCCGCCAAGCTGCAATATCCGCGCTTCGACGCCGCGCCGGTCCTGCGCGCGCGCGCCGCCACTCTCGCCGGTTATGACACCGCCGACACCACCGCGATGGGCGTGGTTCAGCGGGCCTTGCCGGGGTGGCTGCGCGGCGGCGATCCGCGCTGGTCCGCGCCAACCAAGGACCAGATCGCGACGCTGACACCCGAGGCATTCGAGGCGTTCTGGAAACCGCTGATCGCCGCCGGGCCGGTCGAGATTTCAATCTATGGCGACACGACGACCGAGGCCGCGATCGCCGCGACGCTCGACACCGTCGGTGCCTTGCCGGTGCGCGCGCCGGTCACGCTGCCCCAGCCCGCACCGCACGGCCCCGCACCCGGATCGACGCTCGAACTGACCCATCGCGGCCCGGCGGATCAGGCGGCGGCAGTGCTCGCCTGGCCCACCGGCGCGGGGCGCAGCGACCTGTTCGAAAGCCGCAGGCTCGACGTGCTGGCGGCGGTGTTCACCGACCGCATGTTCGATGCGCTGCGCGAAGCCGATGGCGAAAGCTATTCGCCCAACGTCAACAGCAACTGGCCGACCGGCCTCGCCTCGGGCGGCAGTTTCGTGGTCATCTCGCAAGTCCGCCCGGGCAGCGTCCCGGTGTTTTTCCAGGTCGCCGAAAAGATCGCCCACGACCTCGCCACCGCCCCGGTCAGCGACGACGAACTGACCCGCGCACTGGGGCCGATGAAGCAGATGTACAGCCGCGCCGCGACCGGCAACATGTTCTGGTTGGGCCAATTGTCGGGCGTCAGCGGCGACGGCACGCGCGTCGCCAACGTCCTGTCGCTGACAAGCGATTTCGCTCGGATAACCGCTGCCGATTTACAGGCCAGCGCGGCGAAGTGGCTGGTCGATGGGCAGGCATCGCGGATGGTGGTGCGGCCGGTGAAGTAGGGGGCTAAAGCACATACTTCGACAAATCGACGTCCCTCGTAATACTCGCCAACTGCCCGTCGACGTACGCAGCATCCACCACCAACGCCTGCCCGCCGCGATCCTCGGCGTTGAAGCTGATATCCTCCAGCAGCTTTTCCATCATCGTCGCCAGCCTCCGCGCGCCGATATTCTCGACACTGGCATTCACTTCCGCCGCCAGCCGCGCGACGGCGGCGATGCCGTCATCGGTAAAGCTGATATCGACACCTTCGGTCTTGAGCAGAGCGACATATTGGTCCGCCAGACTGGCGCGCGTATCGGTCAAAATCCGCACGAAATCGGCCTCGGTCAGCGCCTTCAGCTCGACGCGGATCGGCAGGCGACCCTGCAGTTCGGGGAGCAGGTCGCTGGGCTTGGCGACATGGAACGCGCCCGAGGCGATGAACAAGATATGGTCAGTCTTCATCGGGCCGTATTTGGTCGCGACCGTGGTGCCCTCGATCAGCGGCAGCAAGTCGCGCTGAACGCCCTCGCGGCTGACCGATCCGCCACGCACGTCGCTGACCGCGATCTTGTCGATCTCGTCGAGGAACACGATGCCATTGGCTTCCGCATCCGCCAGCGCGACGCGGCTGACCTCGTCCTGGTCGAGGCGCTTGTCGGCCTCTTCCTCGATCAACTTGTCCCAGGCTGCCGGGACGGTCAGCTTGCGGCGCTTGGTTTGCTGGCCGCCCATCTTGCCGAGCATTTCGCCGAGATTGATCATGCCGACATTGCCGCCACCGGGGATGTCGAACGGCATTTGCGGCGCGGCGTCGAGCTCGATTTCGATCTCGGTCTCGCTCAGATGCCCGTCGGTGAAGCGCTGGCGGAACGCGGCGCGGGTCGCTTCGGACGCGCCCTTGCCGGTGAGCGCGTCGAGCAAACGGCCCATCGCCGCCTCCTCCGCCTTGTCCTTCACCGCGACGCGGCGCCGTTCCTTTTCAAGGCGGATCGCCTCCTCGACCAGGTCGCGCGCGATCTGTTCGACATCGCGGCCGACATAGCCGACCTCGGTGAATTTGGTCGCCTCGACCTTCACGAACGGTGCGTCCGCCAACTTCGCCAGACGGCGGCTGATCTCGGTTTTGCCGCACCCCGTCGGCCCGATCATCAGGATGTTCTTGGGACTGACCTCGTCGCGCAGATCGGCGGGGAGTTGCTGACGGCGCCAGCGATTGCGCAGCGCAACGGCGACCGCGCGCTTGGCGTCGTCCTGCCCGACGATATGCGCGTCGAGCGCGGCGACGATGGTCTTGGGGGTGAGGTTGTCGTTCATGATTTTACTCGTCGCCCGGCGGAGGCCGGGGCCGTTAACAAAAATGCGCGCCCGTCACGGGACGGCCCCGGCCTCCGCCGGAGCGACGCTTAGAGGTCGATCGTCTCGACGGTGACGCGGTCATTGGTGAAGACGCAAACCTCCGCCGCGATCGCCATCGCCTTGCGCGCCAGCGTTTCGGGATCGGGTTCGTAATCGACCAGCGCGCGCGCCGCGGCCAAGGCATAATTCCCACCCGAACCGATCGCCGCGATCCCGCCTTCGGGCTCGAGCACATCGCCATTACCCGTCAGCACCAGGAGCACTTCCTTGTCGGCGACGATCATCAGCGCTTCGAGGTTGCGGAGGTATTTGTCGGTCCGCCAGTCCTTGGCGAGCTCGACCGCCGCACGCAGCAACTGCCCGTGATGCGCCTCGAGTTTCTTCTCCAGCCGCTCGAACAACGTGAACGCATCCGCCGTCGCCCCGGCAAACCCGGCAATCACCGAGCCGTCGCCCAGCCGCCGCACCTTGCGCGCATTGGGCTTCATCACCGTATTGCCCATCGACACCTGGCCATCGCCGGCGATGACGACCTTATCGCCCTTGCGGACGCCCAATATTGTGGTGCCGTGCCACCCGATCTTGTCGCTCATGACCGGAATATGGGAAGCGCCGTGGTGCGGATGCAAGGGGTAGGGACTCTCCCCACCCTGCTTGCTTCGCAAGCTGTCCCTCCCGCAAGCGGGAGTGACGTCGGATTCAGCGCCGCCCTAGACGTCACTCCCTTCAGGGAGGGACAGGCGCGCAGCGCCAGGGTGGGCCGAGTCCCCCTAGCTCCGCCCGGCGAACATGAACGCCGCAGCCCCCATCAGGCACGCGAACGCCCCGGCATGCCGCCACGTCAGCGGCTCGTGCAGCACCACCACCGCGAACACGCCGAATACGATCAACGTGATCACTTCCTGCGCGATCTTGAGCTGCCCGCCGCTCCACCCGTGGAAAAAGCCGATGCGGTTGGCCGGCACGGCCAGGCAATATTCGAACAGCGCGATGCCCCACGACGCGAGGATCACGCCCCATAACGGCGCGGTCGGGAATTTGAGGTGCCCGTACCACGCGATCGTCATGAACACGTTCGAACAGACCAGCAGCAGGATCGGCAGCAACGTCATCCGCTCAACCGACCCAGGCGGCGACCTCGCTCGCCACCTGATTGGCGGCCTTGTCGATCGCCGCTGCGCTGTTGCGGGCGTCGATCGCGCCGACGGGCACGCGTGCCTCGAACCGGCGGCTGGCCGAGGCCTCGACCCCGCGCGTCAGGATCGCGTCGAACGTCACGACCGCCTGGCCCGTGGTCGCATCGACGCCGAACGCGATCAGGCTGCCACCCAGGCGCTGGCCCGGATCGACCGTCGTCTGGCGCGCATCGAGCACCAGACGACCGCCCTTGGCGCGCAACGCTTCGGCCAACAGCAACTGGAATTGCCGCGCCGGCGCCTCGATCCAGCGCGCATCCTTCACATAGGCAAACGCGTTCGGCCCCTCGTAAACCGGCACCCGCTGCCCGGCGAGCGCGGCGGCAGCACTTGGCGTGATCACCGTGATGCTGCGCGCCGGATCGATCGGCACACCGGTGTTCGGCTGAACCACCGGCGGGGTCAAAGCGAGCAACTGCTTGGGCGGCTTGCCCCCGAACGAACAGGCGGCGAGCGCCAGTGCCGGAAGCGCGGCGATCAGGGCTTTGGTCATCACTTACGTCCCTTATAATCGGGTAGCTTGGGCTGGCCGAGCAGCCCGGCGGCGCCTTCGGTGTCGAGCCGGTTGGCAACGTTCGACAGGCTTTCGGTCAGCGCGCGCAGGTCACGCGTCGCCTGGCCGATTTCGGGCAGGGTGTTCTTGCTGAAGTTCTGCACGCCGGGGCGCGCGTCCTTCAACGTCGCGTCCAGCGTCTGCATCGATTGGTCCGCCGATTGCACCGTCTTGCGCAGATCGCCGAGCAGCGGGTTGAGCTGCCCATTGGTCGAATCCGCGAGGTTGCCGATCTTCTGGATCGCGTCGCCCGCCTGGCGGATGGCGATGCGCGTGTCGGCGACGGTCGCGGCGATTTCCGGCCCGCGATCGGCCAGCGCGTGCGACAGCCGGTCGGTGTTGGCGAGAATGCCGGTGATCGATTCGCGGTTGGTCGGCGACAACAGCTTGTTCAGCCGGTCGGTCAGTTCGGTGACGTTCTGCAACAGTTTCGGTGCCGAATTGAGCAACGCGCCGAATCCACCCGCCCGGGGTGGAATGACGGGAGCGCCCGCCGGCCCTTCGGCAGTGATCGGCGGCGCACCCTTGACCGCGCCGTCGAGGATGATCGTCGACGGACCGGTAAAGCTGCCCTGGATCAACGCCGTGGTGCCTTGCAGCACCGGCGTGTCGTTCTTCACTTCGATGCGCACGCGGACGAATTGCGGGTCGTTCTTCCACAATTCGATTTCGGTGATCTGGCCCGACGGCACGCCCGAAAAACTCACCGCGCCGCCCTTGGCCAGCCCGTCGACCGACTGGGTGAAGAAAATATCGTAAGGCTTGGTATTGCCCTTGGTGTTCCCCGCCAGCCAGACGATGAACACCGCCAGCGCGGCGAGCAGGGCGAGGACCACCGCACCCACCAGGACATTGTTCGAGCGCGTTTCCATCAGGCGTCCTCTTTATCCGGGGCGGCAGTCTTGGCGCGCTGCGCCGCACCCGTCGCGGCGCGTCCGCGCGGGCCGTTGAAATATTCCTGAATCCACTCATGATTGGTTTTCAGGAGCTCGGGGATCGTCCCCACCGCAATCACCTTTTTGTCCGCCAGCACCGCCACGCGGTCGCAGATCGCGTAAAGCGTGTCGAGATCGTGCGTGATCAGAAACACCGTCAGCCCCAGCGCGCGTTGCAGCTCCAGCGTCAGATCGTCGAACGCCGCCGCGCCGATCGGGTCCAGCCCGGCGGTCGGTTCGTCGAGGAACAGCAATTCGGGATCGAGCGACAACGCACGCGACAGGGCCGCGCGCTTGACCATCCCGCCCGACAGTTCGGACGGATATTTCGGCCCCGCATCGGCCGGCAGTCCCGCCAGCTGGATCTTGTAGGCGGCGAGGCTGTCGAGAAACGGCTTGTCGAGCTGCGGATAGAATTCGCGCAACGGCACCTGGACATTTTCGGCGACGGTCAGCGTCGAAAACAGCGCCCCGCCCTGGAACATGATGCCCCAACGCTTGCGGATCGCCAGCGTCTCCTCGTCCGACATCCCGACCATCGGCTGGCCGAGCACCTCGACTTCGCCCGACACCGGCGTCTGCAGCCCGATGATCGAGCGCATCAGCACCGATTTGCCCGTGCCCGAACCGCCGACCACGCCCAGAATCTCGCCGCGCCGCACATCCAGATCGAGATTTTCGTGAATGATCGTATCGCCGAAACAATTGTTCAGCCCGCGCACCTTGATGGCGATATCGTCGTCGCTGGGTTTGCGCGCGGCCATCATGCCCAGCCGATCGCCGTGAAGAACACCGCAAAGAACGCGTCGAGCACGATGACCATGAAGATCGCCTGGACCACCGCCGCCGTCGTGCGCAGCCCGACCTGTTCGGAATTGCCTTCGACCTGCATCCCCTGAAAACACCCGCTGAGCGCGATGATCGCGCCGAACACCGGCGCCTTGGTCAGCCCGACCCACAAATCGGTCATCGGCACGACTTCGTTGATCCGCTGCAGGAACGTGATCGGCGGGATGCCGAGGCCGACCCAGCAGAACAGCCCGCCGCCGAAGATCGCGACGATCATCGCGTAAAACCCGAGCAGCGGCATCAGGAACGTCGTCGCGATCATCCGCGGCAGAACCAGTGCCTCGACCGGCGACACGCCGATGGTGCGCAGCGCCGCCACCTCCTCGGTCAGCTTCATCGTGCCGATCTGCGCCGCGAACGCCGACCCGCTGCGCCCCGCGACCATGATCGCGGTCATCAGCACGCCGAGTTCGCGGATCGTCAGCCGCCCGATCAGGTTGATGGTATACACCTCCGCGCCGAACTGGCGCAGCTGCACCGCGCCCTGTTGCGCGATGACGATGCCGATCAGGAAACTCATCAGCCCGACGATCGCCAGCGCATCGACGCCGACGACTTCGAATTGCTGGATCGTCGCATGCCCGCGAAACCGCCGCGGATTGCGGATCAGCGCGCCCGTCGCCATGACGATCGCGCCCAGAAAACCGAGCAGTCCGATCATCGTCTGCCCCGTACGGATCGTCGCCGCGCCCATCCGGTCGAGCGCCAGCACGAACGCACCGCGCCGGTCGGGGCGCATCTTGACCGGTTTGTCGGCGGCGGCGACGCGATCGATCAGGTGCGTCGCTTCTTCGCTCGCCCCCTCCACCTTGGCATCGTTGTCGGCGGCGGCGCGATGGACCAGCCACGCCCCGACGGTGTCGAGCCGCCCGACCTTCGACAGATCGATGGTGTCGAAGCCGCTAATCCCCTCCAGCCGCTTGGGCAGGTCGCCGATCCGCGACAAAGCGAGATCGCCCGAAAAGGCGAGCGTGCGCCGCCCATCGCGATCGATCTGCTCAAAATCGGCGGCGGCGCTCATCGCGGGGAGACATGCGCGAAGAAATGAGGCACGGCAAGCACATGCCGGAAACGCCGCAAGAGCAAATTCGCCTCGCCATTTACGACATGGACCGCACGGTGACCAAGCGGCCGACCTACACGCCGTTCCTGCTCCACGCCGCCGCCCGGCGAAATCCGCTGCGTTTGCTGACGCTTCCCGTGGTCGGATTGTGGATTCTGGCCTATGCCGCAAAGCTGATCGACCGCACGCGGCTGAAGGAAATGATGCAGTGGATGCTGCTCGGCGCGGCGATCCACCCGCAACGGCTGGCGACCGTCGTCGACAGTTTCGCCGACAAGACCGCGCGCAACAACGTCCGCCCCGGCGCGGCCGAGGACCTCAAGCGCAACAAAGCCGAAGGCTATCGCCTGATCCTCGCCACCGCTTCCTATCGCCTTTACGTCGAAGCGATCGCCGAGCGGCTGGGCTTCGACGACGTCATCGCCACCAACAGCCTGATCGGCCTCGACAAGCGTATCATCGCGCGGATCGACGGCGAAAATTGCTACGGCCCCGGCAAGATGCGGATGGTGGAAGCGTGGTTGAAACGCGAAGGCATCGCCCGCGAAAACGCGCATATTCGCTTCTATTCGGACCATATTTCCGACGCGCCGCTGCTCGGCTGGGCCGACGAAGGCTTTGCGGTCAACGCGCATGCGTCGCTGCGGCATTTGGCGCGCAACATGAAATGGGCGGTGGTCGATTGGTAGGGGCAGTCCGCCGCACCTCACATTGACCCCACACCCCGAATCTGAAAGACATAACCAAACGTCGCGAGGAGTTTTGATGACCGACGACAGCGTAGTTCCGGTCGGTGATCGGCTGCGCGGGCTGCGCGAGGCGCAGGGCCTCGATTTGTCGGATATCGCCGCACGGACACGCATCCCGCTGCGCCACCTCGCCGCCGTCGAGGCCAGCGACTATGCCGCCTTGCCGTCGCAGACCTATGCTCTCGGCTTCGTCCGCTCCTACGCCCGCGCGGTCGGCGCCAGCGACACCGAGCTTGCGGCCCAGCTCCGCGCCGAACTCGGCCGCGAACCGCTGCCTGAGCCTGGCCGGCAGACATACGAGCCGGTCGATGAGGCGCGGCTGCCGTCGAAACTGCTCGCCTGGACCGCCCTGGTCCTCGCGATTCTGGTCGTCGGCGGTTACGCCTTGTGGCGCAGCCAGCGAATGGGCGGCGATTATGCGCTCGGCACCCCGGTCGAAGCCCCCGCCACGCCGCCGGTCACCAAGACCGCCGCCGCGCCGGTTTCGTCCGCCGCGGGCAAAGTCACGCTGACCGCCACCGCGCCGGTCTGGGTCAGGATCAGCGATGGCGCGACCAACCTCGTCATGCGCGAACTCGCCGTGAACGAACGTTACGACGTCCCCGCCACCGCCGTCGATCCACGCATCCAGACCGGCAAGGCCGAGGCGTTGACCGTCACCGTCGACGGCAAACCCGTCGCGCCGCTCGGTCCGCCCGCCAAAACCATCAAGAACGTGTCGCTCAAGGCCGCGGCACTGACCGCCGCACCATCGGGCCCGCTCGTCGCCGCACCGGTTGCCCCGAACATAACAAGCGCCGATAACGCCGCCTCCCCTGCCCCAGCACAGTAGAGTTATCGTGACCCTCAAAGCCCTGATTCTCGCGTCCGCGCTCGTCGCCACCCCGCTGCTCGCCCAGGCGAACCCGACGCTGGACCAACGCGTCGGCAAGGTCGAAAAACAGCTCAAGGCGGTGCAACGCAAGGTGTTCCCGGGGGGCGAGCCGATCGAACCCGACACCGCGCCCGCCGCCACCACCCCCGATGGCGCCCCCGTCCAGTCGCCGATCGCCGACCTCACCGCGCGCGTCGACGCCATCGAAAAAAGCCTCGCCGCGCTGACCGGACAGGTCGAAACGCAGGGCAATCGCCTGCACATCGTCGAAGACCAGTTGAAGGCCCAAACCACGCCCGCGCCCGCCCCCGTCGCCGCGACGGACACCGAAAGCGCGCCGGTCAGCGGCAACACCGCCGAGACCGCACCGCCGCCCGAGCCGGTCATCACGCCGGTCCGCCGTCCGGCGGCGACCGTCCCGGCCTCGCCCAGCGCCACCGCGGCGGGCGCACGCACCGTCGCCGCGCGCCGCGCCGCCGTCTCGGCCGTGGAAGTCCCCGCGACCGGCGACGCCGCCGAGGACATGTATTCCTACGGCTTCCGCCTCTATCAGGCCCAATTATTCCCCGAAGCCGAAGCGAGCATGAAGGACTATGCCGCCAAATATCCGCGTGGAAAGCGGATCAGCTTCGCGCGAAATCTGCTCGGCCGCGCCTATCTCGACGACGGCAAACCCGCGCTCGCCTCGATGGCGTTCCTCGACAATTATCAAAAAGACGCGAAGGGCGAGCGCGCCGCCGAAAGCCTGTCCTGGCTCGGCACCGCCCTGATCCGCCTCGGCAAGAAACCCGACGCCTGCCGCGTCTATGACGAATTCGACGACGTCTACGGCGCCAAAGCCGCCGCCGACGTGCGCCAACGCGTCACCCGAGGCCGCAGTGAAGCCGGCTGCACCAAATAGTCTGTCAGTCGAGCGCTTCCGCAAGGATTGCGAAGCGATGACTGTCCCCTCCCACCCGGGAGAGGCGACTCGGCCCCAGCCGAGCGGGGGTGGGCAGAGCACAGCCACGACCGAAGAACACCCCCGCCTCGCCCTCGCCATTTCCGGCGGCCCCGACAGCGTCGCGATGCTCCTCCTCGCCCACGCCGCCTTTCCCGGCCGCGTCGAAGCCGCCACCTGCGACCATCGCCTGCGCCCCGAATCCGCCGCCGAAGCCCGCTTCGTCGCGAACCTCTGTGCCGAACGCGGCGTCCCGCACGCGACGCTCAATCTCGATCTGCCCGCCACCGGCAATGTCTCGAACAACGCCCGCCAGGCCCGCTACGCCGCACTCGAAGACTGGCGCGCCACCCGCGGCCTGACCCACATCCTCACCGCGCACCACGCCGACGATCAGCTCGAAACCGTCATCATGCGCCTCAACCGCGGCGCGGGTGTCGGCGGCCTCGCGGGCATCCGCGCGGTCAACGGCCATGTCGTGCGCCCACTACTGGGGTGGCGCCGTAGCGAACTCGCGCAGATCGTCTCGGACGCGGCAATCACACCCGTCGACGACCCCAGCAACCGCGACGACCGCTACGACCGCGCGCGCCTCCGCAAAATGCTGGCGGATGCGGACTGGCTCGACCCGCTGGCGGTCAGCCGCTCCGCCGCCGCCTGCGCCGAAGCCGACGACGCCCTCAACGGCGTGGACGACCGCGAGCTCACCCGCCGTAGCGTTCTCGCCGAATTGCGCGCGGTCGAACCAAACCTGACCCCGCGCGGCGACCAGCTCGACGCGCTGATCGCGGCGCTGGAAACCGGACGAACCACCACTCTCGGCAATGTTCTTTGCACCGGCGGGAATGAGTGGCGCTTCACGCTGGCCCCACCGCGTAAATCTAGACGTCACTCCCTTTAGGGAGGGACAGGCGCGCAGCGCCAGGGTGGGGAGAGTCTTCCCCCGTCCAACACTTCACACTACAGCCCCCGCCATGCACCCGGTCCGCATCGCGCCCTCGATTCTCAGCGCCGATTTCGCCAAACTCGGCGAAGAGGTCCGCGCGGTCGACGCCGCCGGGGCCGACTGGATCCATGTCGATGTGATGGATGGGCATTTCGTGCCCAACCTCTCGATCGGACCGATGGTCGTAAAGGCCATCCGCCCGCACACCCAAAAACCGCTCGACGTGCATCTGATGGTCTCGCCGGTCGACATCTGGCTCGATGCCTTTGCCGAGGCCGGCGCCGACCACATCACCGTCCATCCCGAGGCCGGCCCGCACATCCACCGCACGGTCCAGCACATCAAATCGCTCGGCAAGATGGCCGGCGTTTCGCTCAACCCCGGCACGCCCGCGAAAATGCTCGACTATCTGATCGACGATATCGATCTGGTGCTGGTGATGAGCGTCAATCCCGGCTTCGGCGGCCAGCATTTCATCACCAGCCAGCTCCGCAAGATCGAGGCGATCCGCAAGATGATCGACAAATCGGGCCGCGACATCGCGCTCGAAGTCGATGGCGGCATCGATCCCGAAACCGCGCGACAGGCCATCGCGGCGGGCGCAGACGCACTCGTCGCGGGCACCGCCACCTTCAAGGGCGGGCCGGGGTATTATGCGGCGAACATCGCGGCGTTGCGCAATGCTCTGCCCACCCCGCTTGCTTCGCAAGCTGTCCCTCCCGCAAGCGGGAGTGACGTCGATTAACGCGCTTACCTAGGCGTCACTCCCTTTAGGGAGGGACAGCTCGCGCAGCGAGCAGGGTGGGCAGAGCTCCAATCTTACTCAAAAAAGCGACCCGATGACCGACACCATCCCCATCCGCCGCGCCCTCCTCTCGGTCAGCGACAAGACCGGGCTGATCGACCTCGCCCGCGCGCTCGCGGATGGCGGCACCGAACTCGTCTCGACCGGCGGCACTGCCAAGGCGATCCGCGACGCCGGCATCGCCGTCCGCGACATTTCCGACCTCACCGGCTTCCCCGAAATGATGGACGGCCGCGTCAAGACGCTGCACCCCCATGTCCATGGTGGCCTCCTCGCGGTCCGCGACAACCCCGAACACGTCGCGGCGATGGAGCAACACGGCATCGGCGCGATCGACCTGGTCGTGGTCAACCTCTACCCCTTCGAAACGACCGTCGCGAAGGGCGCCGCACGCGACGAGGTGATCGAAAATATCGACATTGGCGGCCCGTCGATGGTCCGCTCGGCGGCCAAGAACCACGCGCATGTCGCCATCGTCACCGACCCCGAAGACTATGCGTTGGTCGCCACCGGGACCACCAGCCTCGACGACCGCCGCAAGCTCGCCGCGAAAGCCTATGCTGCCACCGCCGCCTACGACTCGATGATCGCCAGTTGGTTCGCCTTCGCCGATCAGGGCGAGTTTTTCCCGCCGACGCTGCCGATGATCCTCGAACGCCCGCAAATCCTGCGCTACGGCGAAAACCCGCATCAACAGGCCGCGTTCTACCAGCATCGCGGCCCCGCCTTGCGCGGCATCGGCCAGGCCGAACAGGTTCAGGGCAAGGAGCTCAGCTACAACAACCTCAACGATGCCGACGCCGCGCTGCAACTCATCGCCGAATTCCGCGACGGCCCGCCGACCGTGGTCATCGTCAAGCACGCCAACCCCTGCGGCGTCGCGACGAGCGAGACGTTGCTCGAGGCGTACCAGGCGGCGCTCGCCTGCGACACCGTCTCGGCGTTCGGCGGGATCATCGCCGTCAATCGCCCGCTCGACGGCGCCACTGCCGAGGCAATGACCCATATCTTCACCGAAGTCGTCGTCGCCCCCGCCGCAGACGACGCCGCCAAAGCCGCCTTCCGCGCCAAGAAAAACCTCCGCCTGCTCCTCACCGGCGACCTGCCCGATCCAAAACGCGGCGGGTTCGAGGTCAAGGCGATCGGCGGCGGCTGGCTGGTCCAGACGCGCGACAACGGCGTCCCGGCAGACCTCAAAGTCGTCACCAAACGCCAGCCGAGCGAACAGGAACTCGCCGACTGCCGCTTTGCCTGGACCGTCGCCAAGCACGTCAAATCCAACGCCATCGTCTACGCCAAAGACGGCGCCACCGCCGGCATCGGCGCGGGCCAGATGAACCGCCTCGAATCCGCGCGCATCGCCGCCTGGAAAGCGCGCGACGCCGCCGAAAAAGCCGGCTGGCCCGAACCCCGCACCCTCGGCAGCGCCGTCGCCAGCGACGCCTTCTTCCCCTTCGCCGACGGCCTATTGGCGGCGGTCGAGGCCGGCGCGACGGCGGTGATCCAGCCGGGCGGGAGCATCCGCGACGATGAAGTCATCGCCGCGGCCGATGAGGCCGGCTTGGCAATGGTATTCACCGGGATGCGGCATTTCCGCCATTAAAGTGCCTAACGCCGCTTGAAGATATAGGTTGTCCGGCAGAGCCTATCGCCACAAATCGTCAGCTCGGTTCCGTTCTGAGAGAATGACAGCGGGCCCGGATCGGGATCGTCCTGCACGACAATGTGTCCATCACTCACCTGCACGCGCTTGCTAGGATAGGCGGTCAGTCCAAATTTCATGTTCTCAAGATCGAAGGCGGCTCTTCGACCATCGGTAATGATTGAACCATCGCGCAATATGATCGAGTCGCAGCAGAGATTTGAATACGTGCCATTGACCGACGAAGTAGACGGCACATGGGCACGTGTGACGCTGTACCACGCCAACATACACAAAATCAGGATAGGCGCTGCCATTCGTTGAAGCTCTGCATTGGTGATCATTGCTCCGCCGCCTTCCCCCGAAACAACGCCCGATCCTCTTTCCCGAACCCGCGCCGCCATACCAGATAGCCATAGCTCCCCAATATCGCCGGAATCCCCGCCGCCAGTTCCAGCCACTCGAGATGGTGCGGCAACCGCGTCACCGCCCACCCGACGATGATTGCCAGCGCGGTCGCGGGGAGCAGCGCCCAGCGCCACCCGACCACCGGCACGCCCAGCAATTTGCGCAGGAACCGCGCCTTGGCCACCGCCGCGAACCCCAATGCCACGATCAACCCCAGCGCCGGTCCCGCCGCCGAAATCCGGTCGTCGCGGAAATTGGGCGGCGTCTCGATCTCGGTCTCGACCACCGCGCGCAACAGATAGATGAACGCCACCGACAGCGCCAGTTGCAGCCCGATCATGATCAGCGAAATGCCCAGATTGCGCTTGGGCGCGATGTAGATCAGCGCCGCCTCGCTCACCACCGCCGTCGCCGCCACCGCCTCCGCCGCCAGCAAAATCGCCAGCGCCGCGGTGCCGCCGACGAAGGTCTTACCGACCAGCCCCATCACCGCCTCGCCCGGGATCGCCAGCGCCAGCGCGATGCCCAGCTGCGCGGCGATGATCCAGAATCCGACCTGGCGCACCTGCCGGCCCACGGCGGCCTTGTCGTCCTCCGCCAGTTTCTGCGTGATCACCGGCCCCAAAATCGGATCGAACGTCGTCTTCAGCTTCTGCGGCAGGCTGGCGACCTGTTGCGCGACATAATAGATCCCGACGATCGACGGCGCGAAGAACCAGCCGAGCATCGCGATATCGATCCGCCGGCTGCCCCATTCGCACGCATCCGCGCCCGCCAGCGGCAGATTGTCCCGTGCCAGTTTGCGCAACCGCCGCGGCTCGGGCTTCCACCCGCGCGGGATGCCGTAACTGCGGATCAACGGGACCAGCGACGCGATCAACGCCGCCGCCATCGACAGGACATAGGCGATGATCAGCCCGTCACGCAGCGAATACCAGCTCAGCGCGAACGCCGCGATCGAGATCACCCACGGCTCCCACAATGCGCGCGCCCTGACCGTGGCCCCCACGTCGCCGCGATAAGCGAGCGCCGCCAGCGCAATGTCCGACCCGACCCAGCCGAACACCGTCAGCCCGATCAGCCGGTCCATCCCGTTGATCGCGCTGTTCGGGAAAATCACTTCGGGAAACGCGATCAGCAAACCCGCCGCGACGCTCGCGCCGATGAACCCGATCAGCAGCGCGTCCCACACATCGCACGCCGGATTGCGCTCGCTGTTCGCCAGCTGCTGCGCCAACCCGCGCTTCAGCCCCAGCGTCGCCAGCTGCGCGGTAAACTCGACCGCAATCGTCGCATAGGCAAACCGCCCCAATGCGTCCGCCCCATACCACCGCCCGGCGATGAACAAAAACGGCAACCGCGCGGCGAGGCGCAGGACGAACCCGAAAAAGCTCGTGCGCCCCCCGCGTGCGAGTTGGGCGATGTCGTCGTCGGGGGTGGCGGTGGCGGTGGTCATCGAGACACCCCACCCTGCTCGCTTCGCGAGTTCGACGCATTGCGTCGAACCCTCTCTAAAGGAAGTGACGTCTGATGATGCACTTCCCCTGACGTCCTTCCCGCTCGCGGGAGGGACCGGCGCGCAGCGCCAGGGTGGGCCGAGTCCCGCAATGCCACCTCGATCGCTCGAACCACCCCATCCAGATTGCGCGTTACCTCGTCATTCGTAAACCGAACAACCCGGTACCCCTGCGCCTCGAGAAATCCTGTCCGGCGCGCATCGTAATCGACCGTCAGCTCGTGGCTCTCGCCATCCACCTCGACGATCAAACCCTGCTCACGACACACGAAATCCGCGACGAATGGCCCCACCGGAATTTGCCGGCTGCACTTCGCCCCCGCACATCGACGGCTCCGCAAATATCGCCACAGCAGATCTTCGGCGGGTGTCGGCATGCCGCGCAAGGTCTGTGCAAACCGCGTCGGACGAGGATTGTCGCGGCTATACACGCGAACTCTCCCCACCCTGGTCGCTGCGCGACCTGTCCCTCCCGCAAGCGGGAGTGACGTCGAGGATAACCGCAAAACCAGACGTCACTCCCTTTAGGGAGGGACAGGCG